>DASSXM010000125.1:0-10169 GCA_035703805.1 Gaiellaceae bacterium
GATCTACTCGTACATCTTCGAGGCGATCACGCGCGAGCCGGGCTGGCACTCGCTCTACTTCGGGCTCTCCGACGCGCAGGCGGAGGAGAACGCGGAGGCGACGCTCTTCCTCGAGGCGTTCCTCTACCGGCGCTACACGGCGAAGCTCCGCTACGAGCTCGGGTTCTGGTCGAGCTTCGCGGAGGAGGGTGGACGCTCGCCGCGCGACTACGCGACGCTCATCACCGACGCGACAGGCGCGCAGTACGACCCGCGCAACTACCTTTCCGACATGGACTCGGGGTTCTACTCCGCCGACTATCTGCGCGCGTGGATCCGCTCCGCGCAGCTCGCCGCACACCTGCGGCTGGAGGTCGGTGGCGACTGGTGGCGCAGCGAGAAGACCGGCGAGCTGCTGCGCTCGCTCTTCGCCGAGGGCACGCAGCCGACGAGCGAGGAGATCGCCGCGCGGCTCGGCTTCGATCCGCTCGACACCGGCCCGCTCGTCGCAGACCTCTCGGCTTAAGACGCACGCTGCGTGAGCAGCGTGTGAATCTGCTTCGTCAGGTCGGCGACCTGTTGCGTCAGGTCCTTGTCCTGTTGCGTAAGCGTCGTGTTCGACTCGATCAATTTGAGGAGCTTGTCCGTCTCCGCTCTCATCCCGAGCTCGAGCGCTGTATGACGCTTGTCGACGCTCTCGTCATCTGCCTTGTCGCGGTCGGCCTGGCGCGTCTGCGCGAGCAGGATGAGCGGCGCTGCGTACGCCGCTTGCGTCGAGAAGATCAGATTCAAGAGGATGAACGGCTTCGCGTCCCAGTGATGGACGAGCGCCACGGAATTGAGCGCGATCCACAACGCGACAACGATCGTCTGGCCGATGATGTAGCGCGGCGTGCCGAAGAAGCGCGCAGTCTTTTCAGCGAAGCGCCCGAACGTGTCCTCGCCGAACGCGCCGTGCGGATGCGGCGTGACGGTTGCCATTTACGGGCGAGGCTAGAGATCGTCTCGGACGCTTTGCTCGCCGGCGGTGCGCCACACGGCGCGCAGCCGCTCGCGGTAGCCGAACCAGAGGATCGCCGCGACCACGAGCAGCACGGCTTCGTCGAACGGTCCTGGGATCGGTGCGATGCCCAGCGCTGCGAGCCCGCGAAGCCAGCGCGGTAGGCCGCCGTCGCGGGCGAGGAGGCGAACCGCTCGAACTGTTCTACGGATGAAAGCCATTGACCTGCGTACCGAACGAGGTGTCTGCGCCGTTTTACCTCATGAGCAGGCAAACAGGAGGGTTTAAGCATGAGCATCTGGCGAAGCGTCTCGCTAGCAACACTGTGCGTTGCCACCGCAGGCGTGTTCGCCGCGACGGCGGCCGCGGCGCCACCTGCGAATACCACGCTTCCTTCGATCTCGGGCACCACGGCCGTCGGCCAGACGCTGACGGCGAGCGACGGGACCTGGAGCAACATGCCCACATCGTTCGCGTATCAGTGGCTTCGGTGTAACGGCGGCGGCAACAGCTGCGTCAACGTCGCCAACGGGACACAGAAGACGTACACGCTCGTCGGCGCAGACGCCGGACACACGATTCGCGTTCGGGTAACCGCCACCAATGCAGACGGTTCGGCTTCCGCGCAGTCGTCGCAGACCGCATCGATTGCGGCGGCGACGTCGAACGCAGCGCCGAAGAACACGGCACCTCCCACGATCTCGGGCACGCCGAAGGTCGGCCAGCAGCTCGCGGCCGATCCCGGCTCCTGGAGCGGTAACCCGACCTCGTTCGCGTATCAGTGGCAGCGCTGCGACGCAGACGTCGTCATCTGTTCGAACGTGGTCGGCGCCACGCTCAACACGTACAACCTTCAGACCGGGGATCTCGGCTTCCGGATACGCGTCATGGTGACGGCCCGTAATTCAAAGGGCTCGACCACGGCGACGTCCGCCCTGACCACGGTCGTTCTGCCGGTGGTGAGAATCGTGAACCAGCGGCCGACGACCGCGATCCTGAGGGTGCAGTTCACGGGGCAGACGGTCTACGCGACGTTCCGTATCTGCGACGACTCGTTCAAGAATCTCTCGATCGCCGAGACGGACTCACGCCCGGGGAAGCTCTCGTACACCCGGCAGTTCGCAACGATCGTGCCGCCGGCGCCGTGCGGCGTGTACACGCGCCACTGGCTTCCGGCCAGTCGTTTCCAAGGCCCCGGCAGCTACACGGTCACGCTCCGCGCGACGGACAAGTCAGGCCTCACCAGCCTGCCGGCGCGGCGCACCTTCTCGCACGGTTAGCGACTGGCTGAGAGGAGTCGCGACTGAACGGCCGCGGCTCCCCTCGTCGCGCTAAGTCGAAGAGGCGCATACGGGATTCGAACCCGTGCCGCCGCCGTGAGAGGGCGGTGTCCTAGGCCACTAGACGAATGCGCCGTGAACAGCGGCCTAGTGTAGCGGCGCCGTTTCGCTCAACGTGCACGCTGCGCGAGTCGCGCCGCGACACCGAGAATCGCGACCGCCGCCGCGGCGCCGAGGACGGTCCACGCGACGCCGTTCCCAGCCGGGACGGCCGAGATCGCAAGCACCAGCGCAGCCGCTGCGAGCCCGCTCAGCGCGAGCGCCGCGACCGCGAACGCACGCGCCCCGGTGATAGCGTGCGGCGTCGCGCGCGCGTGGCGCTCCTGCAGCGACCAGCTCGCGAGCTCTGCACACGCGAAGAGCCCGAGCGCCACGAGCGGTGCGCGCGGATCAATCGCGCTCCCATGCGCGACGAGTGACAGCGCGTACGCACCGCCGAGACACGCGATCGCCCATACGAGCAGCTCCTCGCTCCCCACGAGAACAAAAGCGAGCATGACTGCACCGATGCCGCCGATGCCGGCGATCGCGGCCGCGAATGCCGGCTCGCGCGCGACTGCGTACGCGAGCACAGCCGCGTACGCGAGCGCGGAGAGAACGCCGAGCGTTACACGCGCACGTGCTTTGCGAAGCGCCTGAATGCCGCCACCTCCTCGAACGGAACCTGGAACGGCGCATCCCCGCGCCATTCGATGACGGGAACGCCGGCCTGCTGATAGCGCGCGCGCAGCGACTCGCGCGACAGCTGCCACAGGCGGTACGAGAGGTCGGCGAGCTCGCCCTTGCCGGGCTCGACGAACGGAACAGGGGAGACCTCGATGACGACGAGGTCGAAACCGCGTGCGCGGAGGTCGAGCAGCGCAGCGGCCGACCGTTGGTCGAGCAACGGCGTGAGCGCGAGCACGAGCGCCTTCGGGGGCAACGAGCGCGGCGGAAGGACGTCGACGCCCTTCACCGCGTAGCTGAGGACGACGTCCATCGTCAGCAGCGAGTCGACGATGCGATAGAGCTGGCGTGTTCCGGACTCCGGCAGCAGCCACGAGAGGAAGCCGCCGAAGCTGACCACGCCGACGCGGTCCTTGTGCTGGAGATACCGGTGCGCGACCGATGCGGCCGCGCGCACGGTGAGATCGAGCGTCCCGCGCCCCTCCGCTCCGACGTCGGTGAACGTGTCGAGGAACAGGACGACGTCGGTGTTGCGCTCAGGATGCTGGTCGTTGACCCACAGCTCCCGGCGGCGCGCGCTCGCGCGCCAGTTGATGCGTCGCAGCCGGTCGCCCGGCAGCCACTCGCGCACGTCGGCGAACTCGATCCCGCCTCCGCGCGTGCGCGCGACGCGGTTGCCGACGAACACCTGCGTCTCGGACGGCGGCAGCAGCGTGCGCAGCGCCTCGACGCTCGGGTAGACGCGCAGCGTTGCGCGCTGGCCGGCATGCATCTCCCACGTGTGGAACCCGAACCGGTCGCGCACGCGGAAGAGCACAGGCCCCAAGCCGAATGCGCCCCAGCGTTCGCAGTGCAGCGGCAGGGCGATCCTCAGCGGAACATTCGTCGAGAGCTTCACCGCGCGCGGATTCGGCGCCGTCGCCCGCAACGCGGTCGGAAGCTCGAGGAAGACGTCGACGCGATCGGCGCCGTCGGGCGCCACGAGATCGAGCGTCACGTTCACGGTCTCGTCCTCGAGCGCGCGCTCGCGGTCGATCGTCAGCGACGCCTCGAGCCGAGGCGGACGTGCGACCGCCCAGCCGACGACCGCAGCGAGCGCGAACGGTGCCGCGAGCGCGACGAGCTCGACACGGCCGGCCGCGAGCCCGGTGACGAGCCCGAGTGCAGCGAGCCCCGCGTAGCCCGCGAGCCGCGGCGAGACGCTTCGGGTCATCCCGCGGCTTGTTCTGCCGCGTCCTCGGCCGGGGGCGTCGGCACCGTCTCGAGCGTCTCGGCGACGACGTCCTCGCCCCGCACTCTCTGCACCCACATCTCCGGGCGCAGCGTCAGCCGGTGGGCGAGAGCCGGCACGGCGACCGCCTTCACGTCCTCGGGCACGACGAAGTCGCGGCCGGCGAATGCGGCCTTGGCACGCGAGAGCTTCAGCAGGGCGAGGCTGCCGCGCGGGCTGGCGCCCACGGCAAGCCGCGACGACTTCCGCGTCGCGGTGACGATGTCGACGATGTAGCCCTCGATTGCGTCCGAGACGTGCACCTGTTCGAGCGCGCGCTGCATCGCGATCAGCGTCAACGCATCGACGACCGGCTCGAGCTCGACCTCGTCGTCGCCGCGCTCACGCCGCCGCGCCAGCATCTCGATCTCGTGATCGCGGCCCGGATACCCGACGCCGGTGCGGATGAGGAAGCGGTCGAGCTGCGCCTCGGGCAAAGGGTACGTGCCCTCGTACTCGATCGGGTTCTGCGTCGCGAGCACGATGAACGGCGCCGCCAGCGGCCGCGTCTCGCCCTCACTCGTCACCTGCCGCTCCTGCATCGCCTCGAGCAGCGCCGCCTGCGTCTTCGGTGGGGCGCGGTTGATCTCGTCGGCGAGCAGGAGGTTCGTGAAGATCGGGCCCGGGATGAACCTGAACTCCGCCGTGCGTTGGTCGAAGATCGACGATCCGGTGACATCCGACGGCATGAGGTCGGGCGTGAACTGCACCCGTGCGAACTCGAGCGACGTCGCGCGCGCAAACGATCGCGCGATCAACGTCTTCGCCAGGCCGGGGTAGTCCTCGAGCAGCACGTGCCCGTTGCAGAGCAGCGCGAGGAGGATGAGCTCGAGTTCGTCGCGCTTACCGACGACGGCCTTCTCGACCTCGTCGAGGACGAGCCCGCCACGCGCGCGGACTTCGCCGAGCTGCATCACAGCTGCTCCAGCGTCTGCACGAGACGCGCGATCCGCCGCAGCGAGATACCGGGCGCGTTGCGGTTCGCCGGCTCGGGCCGGTCGGGTCGCAAGACGTCCCACGCGTCGTCGCCGAGCAGCGAGCGCGCAGCCTCTGGATGCCGCGTGAGGTCCACGTGATGGCGCGCCGAGAGGCGTGTCGCCGCCGACTCGCGCAATAGCGGCAGCAGCCGGCGGTGGAGATGCGCCGCGCTCGCCGAGCCGAGCGTGATCTCCCGCTCGATTCGGATCAGCTCGGGCGGACGAACCCTCGCTTCGGGGCGCGGCTTGAGCGCGTACTCGAAGATGGAGGGCGAGCGCACGCTGGCGGCGCGCGCAGCGCGCGTGAGCGCGAGGAGCGCCACCGCGGCGAGCGCGACGGCATAGGCCGAGAAGATCCGGTCCGTCGACGCCGGACGAACGCCGAGCGCGATGACGAGGCCCAGCGTGGCGAGCGCGAGCATGCTCAGCAGCCTGCGTCGGATCGACATCAGGCTGCGGCCTGCAACGGCGACCGCAACTCGTCGCGCACGGCGATGAGCGCGTCGATCGCTTCGTCCCGCATCGCCGGCTCAGGGTCGTGCTGGCTGAACTTCGCCCATTCGAAGAGCACCGTCAGGCGTCGCACCGAGGCGGCGCTCGCGTCGAGGCTTTCCAGTACGCGTTCGACGTATTCGAACGGCGCTTCGGCCGGCCGCCGCGCCAGTGCCACCGCCTCGAACGCGCGCTCCATCCGCGCGTACGCGGCGATGATCGCGCGCCGCAGGTCGGGATCGGACCGCAGATCGTCGAGCGAGTCGTCGAAAGCGCGCGCCAGCGCTTCCCGCTTCGAGCGCAGGCGCGGCAGCGGGCGAAGCCTGCGCCTGGAGCGGTTCATGAGAGCTACGACGACCATTCCGCCGAGAAGTAGGGCGACGAGCACGATCTCGTCCCAGCGCAAGCGGGCGCCGCGAGCGTGCGCACCGTTCGGGATGTGCCGGCCTCCGGCGGTCTGCTGCCCGGACTTCTGTGCGTTTTGTTCGAGGCGATGCAGCGTCGCAAGGAAGTGCGAGCGCTGCAGGACGTAGACGAAGAGTGCGGTGGCGGCGAGCATGACCAGCAGCGAGATCAGGTGCCAGCGCCGGTTCGGCTGCTCCCAGCGGCGTCCGCGCATCCCGGTGAAGGCATAGATTGTGATCAGCGTCATCACGATCGCGACGATGACCACGGTCGTGTAGACGTAGTCGAAGAACGACGCGGTCGGGCCGGGGTGGCCCGAGCGCGAGAGCGGGCGCCCATGACTCGCGATCGCGACGACGAGCAGCAGGACGGTCACCGCCGCTCCGAGCGGCAGGACCCGCCTGAGGCTCATTTCGACCGGTTCTGGACGAACTCGAAGCCGAAGCGCCCCTTGATGCAGAGGTTCCCGCGCGTCACGTCATGGTCGTCCGGCGAGGTCACCTTGACGATGTTGGCGTCCTGGATGTGCAGGGTCAAGTTGCAGCCCACCCCGCAATACGGGCAGACGGTGTCGACCTCGGTCTGGCGCGACTCGTCCCAACTGTCGGCCTCGCGCAGGTCGAATTCGCTCTTCGGCATGAGGGCCCCAGTCGGGCAGACGGCAATGCAGTTACCGCAGTAGACGCACGCTGATTCGGGGAGAGGCACGTCGAGCTCGGTCGAAATGTGCGCGTCGAAGCCGCGTCCGGCGACGGCGATGGCGAACGTGTTCTGATGGTCCTCGCCGCAGGCCTCGACGCACTTGTAACAGAGGATGCAGCGCGAGTAGTCGCGGACGTACAGGTCGTTGTCGATCTTCACCGGCTGCGCGACCGTTGCGGCGTTCGCGCCGAACCGCTCCGGGTGCGCGTCGTAGTCCGCGATGTAGCGCTGCGCGTCGTTGGCGAGCGAGAGGTCGACCGACGAGCCGAGTAGCTCGAGCACGAGCCGCCTGCTCGTGCGCACGCGCTCGGAGTCGGTGTGCACAACCATTCCCGGCTCAGCCTTGCGCGAGCACGAGGGAACGAGCGTGCGCGCGCCTTCGACCTCGACGACGCAGACGCGACAGACGTTCACCGGCGTGAGCGTGTCGGCATAACAGAGCGTCGGCGTCTCGATCTCGAGCTGCCGGCACACGTCGAGGATCGTCGCGCCGTCTTCGACCTGCACGGCGTTGCCGTCGACGGTGAGCTCGATCACGCGAGCACCCCGAGGTTGCGGATCGCGGAGCCGACGGCGCTCGCAGCGGTCTGGCCGAGGCCGCAGATGGATGCGTCGCGCATCACCTGTTCGAGGTCGGCGAGGAGCGCGATCTCGTCGCCCTCACCGCGGCCGGCAGCGAGGCGGTGCAGCGCTTCCTCCTGCCGCTTCGTCCCGACGCGGCACGGAACGCACTGCCCGCACGACTCGTCGCGGAAGAACTCGGTAATGCGCAGCACCGCGTCGACGAGGTCGGCGGACTCGCCGAAGACCATGACGACGCCGGAGCCGAGAGTCGTGCCCGCATCGCGCGCGGCTTCGAACGTAAGCGGCAGGTCGAGCTGGTCGGGGCGGAGGAACGTGCCTGCGGCGCCGCCGAGCAGCACGGCCTTCGGCGGCTCTGTCTCTGCGAGGTCGAGCAGCTCGCGCAGCGTAGTACCGAGCTCGACCTCGTACAGACCTGGCTTGCCGACATGGCCGGAGAGGCAGAAGAGCCGAGTCTCGCGCGTGTCGCCGTTGAGGATCAAAGGGACGTTGACGAGCGTCTCGACGTTGTTCACGACGGTCGGCTTGCCGAAGAGCCCGACCTCGACCGGAAACGGCGGCTTGTTGCGCGGCTCGCCGCGGTAGCCCTCGATCGACTGGAAGAGCGCCGTCTCCTCGCCACAGACGTACGCGCCCGCGCCGATTCGCAGCTCGATGTCGAAGCCGCTCGCGTCGATCGCGTCCTGCACCCGCTCGTGTGCGAGCGGATACTCGGCGCGGATATAGATGTAGCCCTTCTCGCATCCGGTCGCGTACATCGCGATCGCCATCCCCTCGACGAGCGCGAACGGATCCTCCTCCATGATCACGCGGTCCTTGAACGTCCCCGGCTCCGACTCGTCGGCGTTGCAGACGAGGTAGTGCGGCTGCGCCGGCTGCCTCGCAACGGCCTCCCACTTCGCGCCGGTCGGGAACGCGGCGCCGCCGCGGCCGAGCAGCTTCGAGTCGGCGATCGCCTTGGCCACGGCCTCGGGCCCCATCTCTCTCGCGCGCGCGAGCGCGGTGAACTCGCCGTACGGCTCGCCGCTGACGATGCGCCGGAGCAGCCGGTCGCCGTGGACGGGAAGGCGATGCTCGGGAAGCTGGATCTCGCGCGGCACCTCGCCGGCGATCGTGCGCAGCGATGCAGGCGCAAGCTCGCACAGACCGAGGCAGGGACTCGCGTGTGCGCCGGCCGAGACCGTCGCTCCCTTCAGCCGGCAGGCGAGGTCGGTGCAGACATGCAGCACGTCGGCCGGCCGTTCCTCGAGCGCGAGCATGGCGTAGAAGCTCGCAACGCCGTACGCGTCCGCCGGAGGAACGCCGAGCCGGCGTGACGCATGACCGAGTGCCCCTTCGCTGACCCATCCCACGCGTCGCTGCGCAGCGCGCAGCGCGGGTAGGAGCAGCTGGCGTCCGTCGCGCCGATCCTCGGTGCCCACGACAGCCTCGATCGCAGTGCGCTCGGCGTCGGTCGGCTCCGCCTCGAGCAGCTTGAGATCCACTACAGCGGCTCCACCCGGATCGCGGTCGCCTTGAACTCCGCCGTCCCCGACTTCGGATCGGTCGCATCGATCGTGAGGACGTTCGTCTCGATCTCGTCCGGGAAGTGGAGGTTCATGAACGCGAGCCCCGGGCGCAGCGACGCGTCGTACAGCACCGGCGCTTCGACGGCACCACGGCGCGAGACGACGCGCACACGGCCGCCGTCGGCGACGCCGTAGCGCGCACCGTCCTCCGGCGCGAGCTGCAGCGCAGCGCCGTTGCGGTGGAGCGGCGACGAGTAGCCGCCTGTCTGCACGCCCGTGTTGAACGACTCGAGCCGCCGCCCGGTCGTCAGCCGAATCGGGAAGTCGTCGTCGAGCACGTCGACGGGCGGCGAGTGGTGCACCGCCTGGAAGGGCGCGCGATCGACGACTTCGTCCTCCCACAGCCGCGCATGGAGGAACAGCTCGCCGGGATGCGACTCGTCCCAGCACGGCCAGGGGATCCCGCCGAGCTCTTCGAGGCGCGCGTAGCTCATGCCCGCGTGCATCGGCGAGAGCGACCGAAGCTCGTTCCAGACGTCTTCCGCGCGCGTGCTGCCGAGGTCGTGTCCGAGCCGGCGTCCGAGCTCGTACACGATCTCGATGTCGTCGCGCGCCTCTCCGGGCGGATCGAGCGCCTTGCGCACGCGCTGCACGCGACGCTCGCTCGACGTAACGGTTCCCTCCGACTCGCACCAGCCCGCGCAGCCGGGGAAGACGACGTCCGCCATTTCCGCCGTCCTCGTGAGGAAGAGGTCCTGCACGACGAGCAGGTCGAGCCCCTCGAGCAGTCGGCGCGCCCGCGTCTGATCGGCCTCGGACTGCGCCGGGTTCTCGCCGATGACGTAGAGCGCTTTCAGCTCGCCGTGCTCCATCGCTTCGAACATCTGCGTGAGATGAAGGCCGCGCTTCGGCGGGACAGTCGTGTTCCATGCGCTGTCGAAGCGCGCACGAATCGCGTCGTCCTCGATCTCCTGGAAGCCCGGCAGCTTGTTCGGGATCGCGCCCATGTCGCCGCCGCCCTGCACGTTGTTCTGGCCGCGCAGCGGATTCAGCCCGGAGCCGTAGCGGCCAACCTGGCCGGTCAGCAAGCCCAGATTGATCAAGGCGAGGACGTTGTCGACGGCGTTGTGGTGTTCGGTGATGCCGAGCGTCCAACAGATCACGGCGCGATCGGCGCGCGCGTAGTCGTTGGCCATCTTGCGAATCAGCTCGGCGTCGACGCCGCAGACCTCCGCGCCGCGCTCGAGC
>DASSXM010000130.1:0-28643 GCA_035703805.1 Gaiellaceae bacterium
CGGCGGCGATCATCGCCGGAGCAGCTCCGCCACGAGCGCCGTCGCGCGGCGTCCCGCATCGACCGGTTCATGGCCGTGCGCGCGGGCCGAGATGTAGGCGATCGCGAACGCGTCGCCTGCACCGGTCGGATCGGTCGCGACGACATCCGCTGCGATGTGCGCGCCGTTGACGGTGGCGCCGCGCGTCCCGTCGGTGATGAGAAGCTCGGGCACGTCGACGTCGCCGACCACTGCCGCCTCCTCGACCGCGAGCTTGAGTGCAGTCACGTGCCGCAGCAGCTCTGGATCGAAGGCACCGTCGAGCCTGAGGGGTCCTGTTTGCCGCGCGCGCGCGAGGCCTTGCCCGTCGAGCAGGATCTTTCGGCCGCGCGCGAGCCACTCGAGCACGTCGGCGTCGAAGTCGCCGCGCAACAGCGGTACGACCTGAACCCACTCGATGCCGTCGAGCGATGGGATCTCCTCGATGCGCCACGGCCTGCCGATCGAGTCGACATACATCGTGCGCGCGCCGTCGTCGTCGTACGAAAACGAGAACGCGTACTCGGGCCCCTTCTCGACGATGAGTGCGTCCTCGTCGAGCAGCTTCAGCGCGCGGGCCGCATGCCACGGACCGCCGCCGGTGCGCGGCGGGCTATTCGCGATGACGTCACGCGAGAGATGGCCGATGACGCCGAGCCGTGGCACGCGCCGCAAGCGTAAGCAGAAGAGAAAGCACGAACGCGGCGGCGAAGCTCGGCAGCGACCCGCCGATCGCGCCTTGCCCTGGGTGGGTGTGGTCGACGAGCTTCGTCCACCACGCGGGGCCGACGGGCGAGAGCCATTGGTACAGGAGGAAGCCGACGAGCCAAGCCGCGATCTGGTCGAGGCGCACGCTCGGTGCTCCGAAGACGTCGCGCTCGCCGGCGAGCCACTGGGCGAGCAGGACGCCGAACAGCGGCACGAAGAACGAGCCGAGCAGGAAGAGGAAGTCCTGGTAGTGGACGAGGTCGATCGCGAACGTACCGGCGGTCGCGACGACGGCGACCGCGAGGATGAGCAGGCGCTGCGGCACGCGCGGCAGGACGTTCTGGATCGACACTGCCGTCGAGTAGATGTTCGCGAACGGCTCCTTCGTCTCGTCGACGCCGAGCGCGAGCAGTGCAATCGCAGCGCCGGCGCCGCCGGTGGCGATCGCCGCGAGCACCGACGGCGCGTCGGTGAGTCCGCGGGTGAGCAGGAGGATCGCGCCGAGCGCGTAGAGCCAGACGTTGGGGAGGAGGTAGCCGATCGTCGTGCCCCAGAACGCGCCACGGCGGTCGCGCGAGAAGCGCGTGTAGTCGGCGGCGAGCGGGAGCCACGACACGGGCATCGCGACCATGAGGTCGACGCCCTGCCAGAAGCTCAGGCCGCCCTTGCCGTGGCGGGACCACAGGGCGCCGAGGTGCGCGTCATGCAGCGCCCACCACGTGAGGTACGCGAGCGACGCGAGGACGACCCAAAGCGCGAAACGGCGGACCCATTCGCGCACAAATCCGATCGGCCCGATGAGCGCGAGCGCGGTCGCAGCCGCGGCGGCGGCGAGCTTCCAGATCCACAGCGGCCCATGCACGAGCGCGCGCGCTGCAGTCGCGATGACGAGCACCTCGAAGATCGTCCAGCCGAGGTTCTGCAGGACGTTCAGGCCGGTTGGCAGCCACGATCCGCGGCGGCCGAGCGGCGCGCGCAGCAGCACCATCGCCGGCACGCGCGCGTCGGCGCCGATGAGCGCGGCGAGCCCGAGCAGGACGTTGCCGAAGATGCCGCCGACGACGATCGCGAGCAATGCCTGCGGAAGCGAGAGGGCGGGGACGAGAAACGTGCCGGCGACGAGCACGAGCAGGCTCAGCCCGAGGCTGCTCCAGAGCATCCCGTTGTCGAGCCCGCCGAGCGTTTGCAGCCGCTCGGGGACCGGCTCGATGCCCCAGCTCGGTGTTCTGTCGTTCACTGCACTCCCTTCGCCGGTACGAGCCGGATCAGGTTCGACGGGTGTGATCTCAGCCGCTCCTCGCGGCACCCCGGTGCCCGAAGCGTACTGACGGCGGCGACCAGGTCGCGACCTGGTCGCAGGACGTGTCTCCCTATGCGTAGCCCTCGTCGAAGAAGCGGCCTTCGTGCGCCATCGCCTGCTCGCGCGTCAAACCCTTCTGCGAGTGCGGCTCGGCGCCGATCGCATCGGCGAAGCGGTCGATGAGGTTGAACGATGCGCCGACGTCGGCCGCGTTCCGCAACGCCTCGCGCGAGACGCCCGCCGCGAGCGCGCGCGACGCGTCGAGCTCGTCCGGCCGCAACGTCATCGCCTCGAGGAAGCGCAACGTCTCGCGCAGCTTCTCGTCGATCGGTGCGGACTCGTAGTCGTCGAGGATCGCATCGACGATCTCAGGATCTCCGAAGGCGTACGACGCGACCGCGCCGTGGGCCTCCGTTCAGAAGGGACATTGATTGAGCTTCGACACGAACGCGGCGAACAGCTCACGCTCGGCCTCGCTCCAATCCGACGGCCCCTTCATCACCTCCTGCAGGAACTGTGAGAACGGCTGACCGAAGAGCTCCGGCCGGTAGCGCAGCGCCAGCGAGATGTCGGAGACGTAGCCGTCCCGTTCCTGTAGCTCCGCGATCCGCTTCTGTGCCTCCGGCCCGTGAGGAAGCGGGACCCTCAACCGATTGCCTCGAGCGCGCGGCGTCGCTGCTCATCTGCGACGCCGAACCCGGCAGCGAGCACCGATTCGTAGAGCGTGTCGACGTCGACGCCCTCGACGTCGCGGTCGACGATCTTGTACGCGTGCCGGCGCACCTTGTCGAGGAGCGCGGCGAGCTCGGCCGGATCGTGTCCGCGCGCGATCGCCTCGGCGCGGGGCGTCGACAGGATCGCCTTGCCCACCTCGTCCCAGGTCATGCCGACCTCAATCGAGCGATCTCGCGCTCGGGCCATTCGACGTCCTCGTCGTTGCCGCGGGCACGCGACCAGGCAATGATCGCCTCCCATTCGCCGATCGCCTCGTCGCGTCGCCCGAGCCGGTCGAGCAGGAAGGCCCGCATGTAGTGACCGCCTATCGAATGGGGATTCGCGTCGAGCGCGCGCTGCCATGTCGCGAGCGCATCCTCCTCGCGCCCGGTGCGCGAGAACATCTCCGCCTGCTGCTCGAGCATGAACGGATCGTCCGGGGCGAGCGCGATCGTCGCCTCCGCCTCCGGCCAGCGGCCATCCGCGACATACGCCTGAGCAAGGCAGCGCAGGGACACGAGATCGTCCTTGCCGCGGTAGCGCGCGATGGCGTCGTGCGCCTGCCCGAGCATCGCGTACGCGTGCACGAGCTGGTACTGCGACTGCTCGTCGGTGGCCGCCTCGTACTCGGCGATCGCGGCGCGCAGCTCGTGCGTCGCCCGCGTTATCCGCTCAGCCGGCGAGGAGCCGGCGGAGGACGAACTGGAGGATCCCCCCATGCCGTAAGTATTCCCGCTCGCGTGGAGTGTCCAGCCGGACGCGCGCGCGGAACTCGCGGCCGTCGGCGCGCACGGTCACCTCGCTCGCCTCGCCGTTGTCGACTCCGACGATCGAGAACTCCTCGCGACCAGTGAGTCCGAGCGACTCGCGCGTGTCGCCGTCGAGGTACTGCAGCGGGAGGATGCCCATCATCAGGAGGTTCGAGCGGTGGATGCGCTCGTACGACTCCGCGATCACCGCGCGCACGTCGAGGAGGTTCGGGCCTTTCGCCGCCCAGTCGCGCGACGAGCCGGAGCCGTACTCCTTGCCCGCGAGCACGATCGTCGGCACGCCTTCGGCGCGATACCGCTCTGCCGCGTCGTAGATCGTCATCTCCTCGCCGTCGGGAAGATGCGCCGTCCACGTTCCCTCGCTGCCCTCGACGAGCTGGTTGCGCAGGCGGACGTTCGCGAACGTGCCGCGCACCATCACCTCGTGGTTGCCGCGCCGTGCGCCGTACGAGTTGAACTCGCGCCGTTCGACGCCATGATCGACGAGGTACTTCCCGGCGGGCGCGTCCGGTCGGATCGCGCCCGCGGGCGAGATGTGGTCGGTCGTCACCGAGTCGCCGAGCATGACGAGGCAGCGCGCGCCGGCGACATCTGCGACGCCCGGCGCGTCCCGCGTCATGCCGTCGAAGTACGGCGGCAGCCGCACGTATGTCGAGTCGTCCGCCCAGGCGTAGAGATCGCCGGACGGCGTGTCGAGCGACGCCCAGCGCTCGTCGCCCGTGTACACGTCGGCGTACGTGCTCGTGAACATCGAGCCCTCGACCGAGCCGGCGATCGTCGCGTCGATCTCCTCGCGCGTCGGCCAGAGGTCGCGGAGGAAGACGTCGCTGCCGTCGTCGTCCTGCCCGATCGGCTCCGACGTCAGGTCGATGTCCATGCGGCCCGCGAGCGCGTAGGCGACCACGAGCGGAGGCGACGCGAGATAGTTCGCCTTCACTTCGCCGTGGATGCGAGCCTCGAAGTTGCGGTTTCCGGAGAGCACGGCGCAGACGACGAGATCGCCCTCGTTCACGGCCGCGGAGATCTCGTCGGAAAGCGGCCCCGAGTTCCCGATGCACGTCGTGCAGCCGTAGCCGACGAGGTCGAAGCCGAGCTCGTCGAGGTACGTGTCGAGGCCGGCACGGCGGTAGTACTCCGTCACGACCTTCGACCCCGGCGCGAGCGACGACTTCACCCACGGCTTGCGCTTGAGGCCGCGCTCGACCGCCTTCTTCGCGAGCAGGCCGGCGCCGATCATCACCGACGGGTTCGACGTGTTCGTGCACGACGTGATCGCCGCGATGACGACGGAGCCGTGCTCGAGCGCATAGTCGGTTCCTGCGACCTCCACCCGGTGTCGCACGGGCGCCACGGTCGCGACCGGCACGCGGTCGACGTCGACGACGCCGTCGCCCGATGGCGGGTCGCTGGCCGGGAAGCTGTCCGCGACCTCCTTGTCGTAGGTGCCGTTGTCGTAGTCGACGCCGAAGCTGCCGAGCGATTCGAGGAACATCACCTTCGCACTGTCGAGCGGCACGCGATCCTGCGGCCGGCGCGGGCCGGCCAGCGACGGCTCGACGTCGCCGAGGTCGAGCTCGACGACCTGCGAGTACTCCGGATGCTCGTGCGGCTCGTGCCAGAGGAAGTTCTCCTTGCAGTACGCCTCGACGAGCGCGATGCGCTCAGCCGGCCGCCCGGTGAGACGCAGATACTCGAGTGTCACGTCGTCGACGGGGAAGAAGCCGCACGTCGCGCCGTACTCGGGGCTCATGTTCCCGAGCGTCGCGCGGTCTGCAAGTGCAAGCGACGGCACGCCGGGGCCGAAGTACTCGACGAACTTCCCGACGACGCCGGTGCGGCGCAGGATCTCGGTCACTGTCAGCACGAGATCGGTCGCGGTCGCTCCGTCGCGCAACGCGCCGGTGAAGCGGAAGCCGACGACCTGCGGCACGAGCATCGACAGCGACTCGCCGAGCATCGCCGCCTCCGCCTCGATGCCGCCGACGCCCCACCCGAGAACGCCGAGGCCGTTGATCATCGTCGTGTGCGAGTCGGTGCCGACGAGCGTGTCCGGGAACGCCATCCCGTCGCGCGCCTCGACGACGCGGCCGAGGTATTCGAGGTTGACCTGATGGCAGATTCCGGTGTTCGGCGGAACCACCTGGAGGTTGTCGAACGCGCTCTGGCCCCAGCGGAGGAACGCGTAGCGCTCCTTGTTGCGCTCGAACTCGAGCTCGACGTTCCGGCTGATCGCGAGCCGCGACGCGAACTCGTCCACCTGCACGGAGTGGTCGATGACGAGCTCGGCCGGGATGAGCGGATTGATCTTCGCCGGGTCGCCGCCCTGGTCGCGCATGGCGTCTCGCATGGCGGCGAGATCGACGATCGCCGGAACGCCGGTGAAGTCCTGCAGCAGCACGCGCGCCGGCATGAACGAGATCTCCCGCGTCGGCTCGGCATCCGCGACCCACCCCGTGACGGCTTCGGCGTCCCCGCCGTTCCGGAGCACGTTCTCGAGCAGGATCCGCAGCGTGTACGGGAGCCGCGCGGCTTCTTCGCCGAGGCGAACGATGCCGTACGTGCTGTCTCCGACTCGAAGCTGCGCACGCTCGACCATACCCCGATTCAAGCAGACCGGAGCTACCATTCGCCGCATGCGCAGGGCTTTTCTCGCTGTCCTCGTCGGTGCACTGGTCGTCACCGCGTCGGCGGCGGCGGCCGTGACGCCGACGGTCGCGAAAGTGGTCCTCCTGCCGACGCAGGTGGGCAAGGGGTATGTGCTCGTCACGCGGAGCGACGGTTACGGGATGAAGACGCGCACACTCGACCTCTGCGGCACGAAGAACTATCCGAGCGAGTCGCTGCGCACGTCGCGACTGCAGGTGAACTATCTGAAGAACAAGTCGAAGCTCGGCATCTCGAACGAGGTCGTCACATACAAGTCCGGCGGCGCAACGCAGGCGATGCGCGAGGTGACGCTGCACGCGAACACGTGTCCGAATCACAAGATCGATCCGGGTGAGAACAACCTCCCGCCGCTGCTGTTCACGATCAAGCACGTGAAGGATTCACGCCTGATCAAGGGCTACCTCGCCGTGCAGATCCGCGTGCGCGGCACGTACCAGGGCAAGAACGTCGACGAGACCTCGTACGCCGTGTACCAGCGGGTCGGCAACCTGCTCTCCGGTGTCTACAGCTTCGGCCCCGCAACGGAGGCGCAGCAGCTGCTGTGCCTGCACGCGGCGGAGCAGAGCGCGCGCAATTTGCGCAAGCTCGGCACCACCGGTAGCGGCCCGACGGCGTAGCACGTAAGTCGCGCTACCTTTCCGCCCGTGGAACGGGAGGAGCTCCGGCGTGGCCGGGGCGGAACGGTCGAACAGGCCGATCCGTCGCAGGAGGACGAGCTGTGGACGGAGGACGGCGGCGACCACGCCGGCTGGTTCTGCGTACGCACCGATCCGTTCCCGTGCCCCGCGCCGGGATGCGTCTTCGTTGCGACGTTCATGACCGCCGCGCACCTCGTGCTCGTGTGGGAGGAGCGCGACGATCCGAATCTGCTCCGGCACGCAGGGCGCGCGAAAGAAGTTGGACGCAACCCGCACGTCGTGACGTACGAGCCCGACTATGGTCCGAGTGCGTCGTACTACGCGTGGGAGGCCGCAGGCAGACCAGTGCACGGCATACGCAAATGAGGCAGTCCGAGACCATCCAGGTGACCGGCATCCGCTGCGAGCGCTGCGTCGCGCGCCTCGCCGGCGTACTCACCGGGCACGAAGGCCTCGAGGAGGCGAACGCGACGCTCATGGGCGAGGTCACGCTCGCGTGGGACGACGAGCGCACGGATCGCGACGCGCTGCTCGCCGCCATGGCAAAAGGCGGCTTTCACCCCGCTTCGTAGCTCCGCGGGGAATGAACGGCCGCGCCGAACGTTGGGGCTAGAGTGGCCGTAATGGCAGAAGCACCGCCCGACGCGACGCGGCTCGCCGCAGAAGCACGCAATCGCGTGCGCTTCGAGGAGGAGGCGCTCGCGCTCTCCGATCAGGTCTACCGCGTGGCGCGGCATCTGGCGGGCTCGCGCGAGGACGCGGACGAGCTCGTGCAGGAGACGTATGCGCGTGCGTTCCGGAGCTGGCGGTCGTACACGCCCGGGACGAACCTGCGCGCGTGGCTCCTGCGCATCCTCACCAACCTCAACATCGACCGCGGCCGCCGCAGCCAGCGCGCGCCGCAGATGCAGGCGCTCGAGGCCAACGACTACTACCTGTACGACAAGCTCGCGGAGTCCGACGGCACGCCCGACGAGGACCGCATCGTCGAGCGGCTGTCGCAGGACGACATCGTGTCCGCGCTCTCGGCCGTGCCGCACGATTTCCGCGACGTCATCGTGCTCGTCGACATCGGCGACTTCAGCTATCAGGACGCAGCGCAGATCCTCGACATCCCGATCGGAACGGTGATGTCGAGGCTTCACCGCGGCCGCCGCATCCTCAAGCGTGAGCTCGCCGACTCGGTTGTGGAGGGAGCGTCATGACGCATTCATACGACGATCCATGCGGGCATTGCGAAGAGATGATGCAGCCGTATCTCGACCACATCCTCAGCGTCGAGGAGATGCGCGAGGCGGAGCACCATCTCGACGAGTGCGAATGGTGCCGACGCCGCTATCGCTTCGAGGAAAGTCTGCGCGTGTACGTGCGCCAGATCGGGAGCGAGCCGATGCCGATCGCGCTCAAGCAGAAACTCGCCGCGCTGCGGATCCCACTCAACTAACTCTCGTCGACATCCCCGGGGGGTGTGAGGTCGTCACAGGGGACGAGCCTCGCAGGCAGTTCCTTCGCGCCTTGATCGGGGACGTGCCCCCAGGCGGCGCGGGCGAGCAGCACGGGGTGGAGGCGGACCCCGCCGTAGGACGCGGCGACGACGTCGCCGCCCTCGTCGCGCCACGACGCAACGACACGATCTACTGCACGCTGATCGAGCTGCGGACCGTCCGCCAACACGACAACCGCCGCTTCCGCGTCGATCGCCGTCAGCCCACAGCGCAGCGATGCGCCAGGCCCGCGCTCCCAGTCCGGGCAGTGCACAGTGCGGGCATCCGTCTCGATTTCGTGCGCGCCGAGAACGACGACCACGTCGTCGAGCTCGCGCAGCGCGGCGAGCACCGCAGGCAGATGGACGGCCTGCTTGGGCGGATCGGTGCCATAGCGCGACGACGCGCCCGCGGCGAGGACGACTCCGGCGATCAACCGAGCCGTTCGAGCGCGCGCTGCACGAGCGCGCGGGCGACGTCGACCTTCCACGCCGTGCGTGGCAGCGGGGTCGCGTCTTCTAGCGACCCGAGCAGCCACGGCACAGGCGCGACGCCGGCGAGCGCGATCCGCGTCTCGCCTGCGACCTTCGCGGCGGCGACACCGACCTGCGGGAACGCCCACCGCCGCCGGTCCATCGCCTTCAGGTAGACGCTCCCCTCGACGGGCGGAAGCTCGAGCTCGAGGATCAGCTCGCCCGGTTCGAGCGTGACGATGTCGCGAGCCTTCTGTGTAGGTGTCCGGTACAGGCCGGCGAGGTCGAGCTCGCGGCGGTTCGTTCGCACGCGGGCGCCGAGCGCCAGCAGGGCTGCGGCCGGATCGGACGGATGCGCCGATGCGCAGAAGTCGTTCGCGAAGATCGCGTGCTCGCGATGCTCGCCTTCGCGCGCGTGGCATCGGTCGCCGCCGTGCAGGCGGCACGGGTACTGCAGCCGCCAGTACCAGCAACGCGTCGACTGGAGGAGGTTGCCGCCGAGCGAGCCCATGCTGCGGAGCTGCGGCGACGCGGCGAGGCGGCAGGCCTCGCGCAGCGCGTCGGGAATCGTCGCGTCCGCCTCGAGCTCGGCCAGGCTCGTCCCGGCGCCGATGACGTTCCCATCGACTCCGCGCGGGACGACGTCGCGGACATCGACGAGCGTGTCCACGTGCAGGATTCCGTCCCGCAGGAGCGGCACGACCTCCGTGCCGCCGTGGACGAAGACGCCGCCGTCGAGCTCCCCGAGGCTAGACGGCCGCAGGAGCTCCACGCCGCTCCTTCCGCTTCGCCTCTTCGAGCGCCCCCAGCAACTCCTCGCGTGAGATCGGCAGCTCATGCACATCCGCGCCGGTCGCATCGCGGATCGCGTTCGCGATCGCAGCGGCGATCGGAATGATCGGCGGCTCGCCGAGGCCCTTCGAGCCGAGGTTCGTCAGGTGCTCGTCGGGCTTGTCGACGAACTCGCACACGATCTCGGGCACGTCGGCGATCGTCGGCATGCGGTACGCGTCCAGCGTCGTCGTCAGCGTGCGCCCCGTATCCGGGTCGAGCAGCCGCGCTTCCGACAGCGTGTGGCCGATGCCCTGGATGATCCCGCCCTCGACCTGGCTCTGCGCGCCGAGCGTGTTGATGATGCGACCGACGTCATGCGCGGCGGCGACGCGTTCGACGCGCACCTCGCCCGTCTCGACGTCGACCGCGACCTCCGCGACCTGCACGCCGAACGTGAGCACGCTCATCCCCGTCGGGTTCGGGCCGCGTGCGCCCTTGCCGAGGATTTGCGCGTCCTCGAGCAGACCGACGAGGTCCTCGAGCGGTTGCGAGAGGCTGCCGTCCGCGGAGACGATGTTCCCGTCGCGGATGTCGAGCACGTCTTCCGCGAGGTCGTGACGCTGCGTGGCGATCTCGAGGATCTGCCGCTTCGCGTCGGCAGCCGCGGCGCGCACTGCCGGGCCGACAGACGGCGTCGTCGACGAGCCCGCGGAGAGCGTCGCGTACGGGCCGCGGGCGCTGTCGCCGAGGACGACGTCGACGTGTGTGAGCGGAAGGCCGAGCTCCTCTGCGGCGATCTGCGCCATCGCCGTGCGCGTGCCGGTGCCGATGTCCTGCATCGCGGTGACGACGTGCGCGCGGCCGTCCGAGCCGACGCGGATCCACGCGTACGACGGCGGCCCGCCGCCCCCGAACCACACCTGGCTCGCCATGCCGACGCCGCGCTTCCAGCGCGCGTCCGACCGCGCGCGCACGTCGTGACGTCGCTCCCAGTGCTTCGCGGCGAGCTCGTAGCACTCGCTCAGGTTCTTCGACGAGTACGGCGTGCCGTCGTTCGAGCTCGCGTAGTTCTGCCGCCGCAGATCGAGCGGATCGACGTCGAGCTTCGCGGCGAGCTCGTCGATGAGGCACTCGAGGCCGAAGGTTCCCTCCACAAACCCCGGCGCGCGGAACGCCTGCATCGGCGGGATGTTGAGCTTCGTCGTATAGCGCGTCGTGCGCACGTTGTCGCACGCGTAGAGCATCTTCATCGGCCCCTCGGTCGTCGTCGACCAGCCGTTCCAGCCGTGCGCGTTGATGAACTCGCCGCCGAGCGCGACGATCGTCCCGTCGCTGAGCGCGCCGACCGTTAGGCGCTGGATCGTCGCGTTGCGGTTGCCGGACGCCGTGTTCTCCTCGCGCCGCGTGAGCGCACAGCGAACTGGACGTCCTGTGCGCCTCGCGAGCTCGGCGGCGACGAACGCGTAATCCCCGGCGCTGTTCTTCGCGCCGAAGCCGCCGCCCATGTACTCGCACACGACGCGGACGTTGTCCTCCGGGATGCCGAGCTCTTCGGCGACCTGCCGGCGCACGCCCCAGATGTACTGCGTCGAGATGTAGACGTTGAGCGTGTCGCCGACCCACTCGCACACCGCCTGGTGGGTTTCCATCGCGTTGTGGAGCACGACGGACGTGCGATACGTCCCTTCGACGACGACGTCCGCGTTCGCCAGGGCTTGCTCGAAGTCGCCGCGCTCGTGGTACACGGGATCCGCGAGGAAGATGTCGCGCTCCACCGCCGTCTCCGGATCGAGCACGGCCTCGAGCTCCTCCCACTCGACCGCGATCGCGTCGAGCGCCGCCTGTGCCTGCTCGAACGTCTCGGCGGCGACCGCCGCGACCGGCGCTCCGTCGTAGCCGGCTTCGGCGTCGAGGCCCTTCGCCTCGCCGGGGCCGAGAGCGGCACGCACGCCGGGCAGCGCGAGCGCCGGCGCGAGGTCGATCTTGTTCACGCGCGCGTGCGCGTGAGGAGAGCGAAGCATTGCCGCGTGCAGCATCCCCGGCAGCTGGATGTCGGCGGTGAAGCGGGCCTCACCGCGGACGCGCTCGGGCGCGTCCTGCCGCACGGCGGGTCGGCCGACGACAGCGCCCGGACCTGCGGGCCATTGCTCGTGCGGATCCTCCTCGACGACGAGCCACACCTCCTCGAAGCGGCCCTCGACCTCCTTCTCGGTGCGGATCAATCTCGCCAATGCAGGATCGCCTCCTCGATGCGCGGATACGTGCCGCAGCGGCAGATGTTGCCGGCCATCGTGTGCCGGATCTCCTCCACGGTTGGATCGGGCCTCGCTGCGACGAGCGCGGCGGCCGACACGACCTGGCCCGGCGTGCAGAAGCCGCACTGCACTGCGTCGGCGCGGACGAAGGCGCCGACGAGCGGATGGTCGCGCAAGCCTTCGATCGTCGTCACGTCGCCGCGCACGGAGTGCGCGAGCGTGATGCACGACAGGATGGGCACGCCGTCGACCTGGACCGTGCATGCGCCGCAGTGGCCCTCGTTGCACGCGACCTTCGTTCCGGTGAGCCGATGCGTTCGCGCAGCACCTGCGCGAGGCTCGTGCCGATCGGAGCGTCCAGCACGTGGTCGTCGCCGTTGACGGTGAGACGCAGCTCACTCATGCGTCGTCACCGCCACGATGTCCGCGAGCATGAGAAGCCGTCCGGTCGCGCGCGTGATCGTGCGCATCTCGGTGTCATCCTCGGTCTCGGGAAGCGTGCGCCACAGATCGCGTGCGCTCTCGAGCAGCTCGCGAATCCGTCCGAGCTCCTCTTGGTGCCCGTTGCGATCGGTCGTCGCGTTCAGCGCGAGCCCCAGCACGCCGATCGTGTCCGGCTGCCGCAGCCAGAGAAGCGGCATCGCCATCGACAGGTACTGATGTATGCGCGCGAGCGTCATCGGCTGCGAGAGGACCTCCGCGCCGTATGCGTGCGATGGTTCGAGGGGCGGCTCGCCGCCCGCGATGCGGTTCGCGTTGCCGGAGAGCATCCCGGCGATCTGCTCTTCATTCAAACCGGCGAGGCGTGCGGTGCGAAGCGAGATGAGCAGCGACGCGGGCTGCTGCCCGTACGGATAGTCGGACGCGTAGAGAATCTGCTCCGGCGGCACGAGGCGGAAGAAGCTGAGGAGATCGATCGGGCTCCACACCGAGGTGTCGAAGAAGACGCCCGCCCGGCCGGCGAAGTGGCCGGCGAGGCCGGTGAGATCGGCGATGCCGGCGTGCGCGATGATCAGCTGCGCCGCCGGATAGGCGTCGACCAGTCGCTCGAGGTTGTCGGCTATCGGCGGCAGACCGCGGCCGCCGTGAATGAGGATCGGCACGCGCCGCTCCGCAGCAAGTGCGAACACCGGCGCGAGCCGCTCGTCGTTCAGCAGGAACTTCTGCGCGCGGGGATGGAGCTTGATGCCGCGCGCACCGAGGTCGAGGCAGCGCGTCGCCTCCTCGATCGGTCCTTCGCTCAGGTCGAGCCGGACGAAGGGGATCATCCGGCCCTCCGAGCGGGCGGCGAACGCGAGCGTCCGGTCGTTGCCGGCGTGGAAGCCGGGATGGCGGTCGGGCTCGTCGAGGCAGAACATGAAGCAGCGCGACATGCCGTACCGGTCCATGAGGCCCTCGAGCTCCTCGTAGCGGCCGGCCATTCCATCGATGTCGTCGCCGAGGTGGACATGGGCGTCGAAGATGTCGACGCCCGCGGGCAGCTCGGAGCGCAGCTCCGTTTCGAACTGCGCGAACAGCTCCTGCGCCCGCTCGAGCGGCTCGGCCATGAGCTGAATCTACCCACGGAACACCGGCTCGGGCGTTTGCGTTCTGACGAGCGTGGAGCGCAGACGCCTCGGGCAGAGTGGCTTGGAGATCACCTCGGTCGGCATCGGCACGGCGCCGATCGGTTCGCGTCCGGGCGAATGGTGGGTGAACTGGGGCACGCAGGACGAAGGTGACGCGATCCGTGCGATCCACGCTGCGCTTGATGCAGGTGTCAACTGGATCGATACCGCTCCGTTCTACGGATGGGGCGCAGCCGAGGAGATCGTCGGTCGCGCATTGCGTGGCCGCGATAACGTTCTCGTCTTCACGAAGTGCGGTACGTTCCGGCGCGACGACGGTGGCGACTACATGGATCTTCGACCCGAGTCGATTCGTGCCGACGTCGAGACGAGCCTGCGCAGGCTCGGCCGCGAACGGGTCGACCTTCTGCAGCCGCATGACCGCGACCCTTCGGTGCCGGTCGAAGAGACGTGGGGTGCCGTGCTCGAGTTGGTCGCTGAGGGCAAGGTGCGACATGGCGGCCTTTCCAACCATCGCGCGGACGAGATCGAACGCGCGCTCGCGGTCGGGCCCGTCGCTTCGCTCCAACATCAGTACAGCTACCTCGCGCGCGATGTCGAAGAGACGATCCTCCCGCTCGCGCTCGAACGCGGGCTCGGCGTGATCGTCTGGGCGCCGCTCGCGAGCGGCTTTCTCACGGACGGCTTCGACCTCGACGCGCTCGAGCCGGGCGACTTCCGTCGCACGCATGCGTTCGCAGAGCTCGACCTAGGCATGGCGCGCTCCGAGCTCCGCCGCGACGGAGGCACCGCCGCGAGCGGCGCGATCCGCTGGGTGCTGGCGAACCCGGCCGTGACGGGAGCGATCGTCGGCGTCCGCAATGAACGCGAAGCGGAGGAGCTGCAGAGCTTTACGACATAGGATTCGCCGGATGCCCGACGTCCTCATCCACGGCGACTCGATGCACTCGCCCGAGATGCGTCACGAAGTGCCGCTCGCGATTCCCGATCCGTTCCTCTTCGCCGAGCACGACGGCCGCCGCGTCGCGCTCGTCACGAGCTTCGAGATCCAGCGCCTACAGGAAGCGGACCCCGGCATCGAGCCGCTGGCGCCCGAGCACTTCGGGTGGGACGACCTGATCGCATCCGGTAAGTCCCGCGTCGAGGCGGGGCTCGAGGTGTACGCACGCGCCTGCCGCGACATCGGCATCACCGAGGCATCGGTGCCGCCGCGCTTCCCGGTCGAGCTCGCGGACCATCTGCGCGCGAACGGCGTGACGATTCGCGTCGACCGCGAATTGTTCGAGAATCGGCGACGGAGCAAGAACGCGACCGAGATTGCCGGCCTGCGGCGCGCGCAGAAGGCGTGCGAGGCGGCGCTCGACCGTAGTCGCGAGATGCTCCGCAATGCGACCGCGAACGGCGGCGGGCTCGTGCTCGACGGCGAGCCGCTCACCTGCGAGTGGATCAAGCGCGAGGTCGAGAACGTTTTCAGCGAGCACGGCGCATTCGCCGACGAGTTCATCGTCTCGCACGGCGTGCAGACGTCGATCGGCCACGACATGGGCTCGGGCCAGATCCAGAAGGACGAGCCGATCAGCTTCGACCTCTTCCCGCGCGACAAGGAGACGGGCATCTACTCCGACATGACGCGCACGTATGTTGTGGGCACGCCGTCGGACGAGCTGCTCGAGTACCACCGGCTGTGCAAGGAGGCGCTCGACCGCACGACCGAGGCTGCAGGTCCCGGCGTGAACGGCCGCGCGCTCATGCAGATCGCGTGCGACATCTTCGACGCGCACGGCTATCCGACGCAGCTCACGAAGAAGCCGGGCGAGGTGCTCGACAGCGGCTTCTTCCACGGCCTCGGCCACGGCGTCGGTCTCGAGGTGCACGAGCGGCCGTGGATGTCCGTCGTCGGCGACGATCTGATCCCCGGCGACGTCATCACGCTCGAGCCGGGCCTCTACCGCGCCGGCTACGGCGGCCTTCGCCTCGAGGACATTCTCATCGTCACCGACGACGGCGTCGAAGTGGTCACGCAGTACCCGTACGATCTCGCTCCGTGACCGACACGATCGAGACGATCTTCCTCGAGGAGCGGCGCTATCCGCCGCCCAAGGACTTCGCGCGGCAGGCGAACGCGCAGCCGGACATCTACGAGCAGGACTTCGAAACGTTCTGGGAGCGTGAGGGCCGCGAGCGCGTCACGTGGCTCGAGCCGTTCACGAAGCTCTACGAGTGGGAGCCGCCGTACGCGAAGTGGTTCCTCGGTGGAACGCTCAACGTCTGCTTTAACTGCGTCGACCGTCACGTCGAGGCGGGCAAGGGCGACAAGGTCGCGTACCACTGGGAGGGGGAGCCCGAGGGCGAGCGGCGTGACATCACGTATGCCGATCTCCTGGGCGAGGTGTCGCGGTTCGCGAACGGACTGAAGTCGCTCGGTGTGAAGAAGGGAACGCCGGTGGCGATCTACATGGGAATGGTTCCGGAGTTGCCGATCGCGATGCTCGCGTGCGCGCGGCTAGGCGCTCCGCACATGGTCGTGTTCGGCGGCTTCTCCGCTGACTCGCTCTCCGCGCGGATCAACGACATGGAGTGCGAGGTGCTGATCACGCAGGACGAAGCGTGGCGGCGCGGTTCGAAGATCTCGCTTAAGCGCATCGCCGACGAGGCGCTCGAGACGACGCCGAGCATCCGCGCGGTCGTCGTCCTCGCCCGCACCGGCGGCGACGTCGATGTCGAGGAAGGGCGCGATCACTTCTGGGCCAACCTCGTCGCGGATGCAAGCGATGACTGCCCATGCGAGCCGATGGACGCCGAAGATCTCCTCTTCCTCATGTACACGAGCGGCACGACCGCGAAGCCGAAGGGGATCGTGCACACGACGGGCGGTTACCTTGTCGGCGTCTCGACCTCACACCAGTACATCTTCGACCTCAAGCGCGACGAGGACGTGTACTGGTGCGCGGCGGACATCGGCTGGATCACCGGCCATAGCTACATCGTCTACGGGCCGCTCTGCAACCAGGCGACGTCGGTGCTGTACGAGGGCACGCCCGACTTCCCCGACAAGGACCGCTGGTGGGAGATCGTCGAGCGCTACGGCGTGACGATTCTCTATACCGCGCCGACCGCGATCCGCGCGCACATGAAGTGGGGCGAGCAGTACGCGGCGAAGCACGATCTCACGTCGCTCCGCCTGCTCGGCTCCGTCGGCGAGCCGATCAACCCGGAGGCATGGGTTTGGTACCGCGAGCATATCGGCGGCGATCGCACGCCGATCGTCGACACGTGGTGGCAGACCGAGACGGGGATGGTTCTCATCACGCCGCTACCGGGCGTGACGACGACGAAGCCCGGGTCTGCGACGAAGCCGTTCCCGGGCGTCGCCGCGGCGGTCTACGACGAGCGCGGCAACGAGGTCGGGCCGGGGGGCGGCGGCTATCTCGTGCTGACGCGTCCGTGGCCGTCGATGCTGCGCGGAATCTTTCGCGACGACGCGCGCTACCGCGAGACGTACTGGTCGAAGTACGAGAACGTCTACTTCGCCGGCGACGGCGCGCGCATCGATCGCGACGGCGACTTCTGGCTGCTCGGCCGCGTCGACGACGTCATGAACGTCTCCGGTCATCGCATCTCGACGATCGAGGTCGAGTCCGCGCTCGTCGACCATCAGGAGGTCGCCGAAGCTGCTGTCACCTCGCGCAAGGATGCGGCGACAGGCGAGGCGATCGTCGCCTACGTGACCCTGAAGGCCGGCGCGGACGGCTCCGTCGAGAAGCTCGAGGAGCTGCGGAATCACGTCGCGAAGAAGATCGGCGCGATCGCGAAGCCGGCGAACATCGTCTTCACGCCTGAGCTTCCGAAGACGCGCAGCGGCAAGATCATGCGGCGGCTGCTGCGCGACGTCGCGGAGAATCGCGCGCTCGGCGACACGACGACGCTCGCCGACCCGGCCGTCGTTCAGGAGATCAAGAACCGTGCGGAGACGGAAAAGAGTGCCGACGACGGATAGAGAGCTCGGCGTCGAGCTCTACAACAGAACGTGGGAGCTGTTCGGCGGCGACCCGGACGCGCTGATCCACACGGCGCACGCGTCCGCGTATCACTGGATGCAGGCCGGCACGGCGGCGAACCGCGCGCGGAGCGAGTGGCTTTGCGCACGCGTGTACTCCGAGCTCGGCCGCGCCGAGCCGGCGCTCCATCACGCTTGCCGCTGCCTCGAGCTCGTCGAGGCGAACCCGGAGGTCATGGAGGAGTGGGATCTCGCGGCCGCGTACGAGGCGCTCGCCCGGGCGCACGCTGTCGCAGGCGATGCGGCCGAGTCGGCGCGCTACCGCGACCTCGGGCTGGACGCGGTCGCGAAGGTCGCTGATGCCGAGGATCGCGCCCACATCGAGGGCGATTTGGCAGGTATCCAGGTGCCGTCCGCGAACGTTGGTAGAACAGACCGGCCAGGTTGAAAGCACTCTGACGGGCGACTCCGGGCTTAGGTGCTAACCGGACCGCCGACCGGGCCTTCTCTTCTTACAGCGCCTCCGCGTCCGCAAGGACGCGGACGCGCCGAAGCGGAGAGCGCAGAAGCGGGAGGAATGCAAATGCGCCGCCGATGGCACCCACCCAGAGCGCGTCGCGCAGGCCGATGCTCGACCCGAGCGCGCCGCCGATGAGTCCGCCGAACGGCATGACGCCCCAGACGACGAAGCGCCTCGATGCGTTCGTCCTCCCGAGCATGCGGTCGGGCGTGATCGCCTGGACGAGACTGATGCCGTTGATGTTGATCGCGATGCCGCAGAAGCCGTAGACGAGCTGGGCAACGACGATGAACGGGATTGCATAGCCACCGCGGGCGAGCGGGATAAGTAGGAACGCGGCACCGCCAAGCGCGGTGAGCGCGATCACCGTCGGGCCAATTCCGAGCCGGCGCGCGATGCGCGTCGCGCTCAGCGCACCGGCGAGCGTGCCGACGTTGGCAAGTGAAAACATCAGGCCGATGGTCGCCGCGTGCAGATGGAGGTCCCGCACCGCGAAGACGAGGAAGATCGAAAACAGCATCGTCGTGAAGAAGTTGCTCCAGGCGACCATGATGAGGAACGGCCTCATGATCGGATGCCGGACGACGAAGCGCAGGCCCTCAGCGATCTCGGTCCGCATCCGTCGGCGCGTTGCGGCCAGCGTCGCCGGCAGCTCCTCCACGCGCCGGATCGCTGACATGAGCAGCGCGGATCCGGCGAAGCTCGCCGCGTCGACCGCGATCGCGTACGGCGCGGTGATCGCCCCAACCAGGACGCCGGCGAGACCAGGCCCGCCGAGCTGAGCGCCGGAGCGGCTCACCTCGAGCTTCGAGTTCGCGTCGCCGAGCTCGTCGCGCTCGACGAGTGCGGGGAGATACGACTGGTACGAGACGTCGAAGAACACTGTCAGCGTTCCGGCTGCGAATCCGACGATGTAGAGCTGCCCCAGCGTCAAGCCGCCGAACGCGTACACGACAGGAATCGATCCGAGCGCTGCCGCCCGGCCCCAATCGGCCGCGATGAGAATCGGCCGCCGCCGCAGCCGGTCGACCCACACGCCGACGGGCAAGCTGAAGAGGATCCACGGGAGCATGTCGACGACGTTGAGCGCCGCCACCTGGAACGTCGTCGCGTGCACGACGAAGATCGCCGCGAGCGGCAAGGCGAGCCCGGTGACCTGGCTCCCGACCTGGCTGACACTCTGCGCGCCCCACAACAGCAGGAAGTCGCCGTTCCTCCAGAGGGGCCCGCCGGGACGGCGCATGCCTGCTAGTTCAGCAGTTTTTCGAAGCGCGCAGCGTCGTCGAACGGGCCGATGAGCGCGAGGCGCAGCCGGTCATCCGCGATGACGTCCTGCGCGACGCGGGCGACATCGTCGCCCGTCACCGCGGTCAGGCCGGCGAGCACTTCCTCCGGATCGGGAGCACGGCGCTCGAGTACTTCCTTGCGCAAGCCGAAACTGATCAGACCCTGCGGGCTCTCGAGCTGGAGGACGAAGCGGCCCTTCGCAAAGCTGCGGGCCTTCTCCAGCTCGTCTGCGGGGATCGACTCCGCCGCGATCTTCTTTACCTCCGTCGCGATCGTGCTCACGGCTTCGTCGATGCGGTTGATGTCGACGCCCGCCTGCGCGTACAGCGAGCCCGTGTCTGTGTAGCTGTGATTCGTTCCGTAGACGTAGTACGCGAGGCCCCGCCGCTCGCGCACCTCGGTGAAGAGGCGCGACGACATGCCGCCGCCGAGGACGGTCGCGAGCAGCTGTAGCGCGTACCGGTCGGGGTGCTCGAGTGGATAGCTCGGCACGCCGAGGATCACGTGCGCCTGGTCGGACTGCTTCGTGAAGACCTTCACGCGGCCGTTCGTGTGCGGCTGCACCGGCTCGGGCTCGCCGGTCTTCGACGCGGGAAGGCCGCCGAGCAGCTCCTGCGCGCGCTCGACGGCGTCGTCGCCGATGCGTCCTGCGATGCCGATGACCATGCGCGACGGGTGGTACCAGCGGTCGAGATACGACATGAACGTTTCGCGCGTCGCGGAGCGGACGGTCTCCTTGCGACCGATGATGTCCCAGCCGAGCGGCTGGTCGCCGTAGAGGAGGTCCTCGTAGACGCCGCCGATGTAGTCGCGCGGCGTGTCGAAGTACATGTTCATCTCCTCGACGATCACGCCCTTCTCGCGTTCGATCTCGTCGGCGTCGAAGCGGGAATTGCGCAGCATGTCGACGAGCACGTCGAGCGCGACGTCGCGATGCTCGGCCGCGCACTTCACGTAGTAGGCGGTCGACTCCTTGCCGGTGAACGCGTTGAACTCGCCGCCGATCGCGTCGATCTCGCCGGCGATGTCGCGCGCGGTCGGCCGTCGTTCGGTTCCCTTGAAGAACATGTGCTCGGAGAAATGCGCGATGCCGTTCGTGTCCGGCGTCTCGTAGCGCGAGCCGGCTGCGAGCATGACCATGCATGTGACCGACTGCGCGTGGTCGAGATTCGCGGTGAGGACACGAAGGCCGTTGTCGAGGACGTTGCGCTGGAACGTGCTCATGCTTCGATGGTAGTCAGGGCCGGTCGGTCAACCGATAGACGAAACGGAGCGCCTGCCAGCTCTCGTCGATCGCCGCGGATTTGTTGTCGACGAGCCCGTGGTCGAGCCCGCACTGCTGCACCGCGGCGAAGTCGAGATCCGTGTCGAGCTTCGACGCCTTCTTCGGCCACGCTATCCAGAGGCCGTCGGCGGGAGCGAGCGTCTTCTTCAGGGCTGCGAAGCGGCGCTCGAGCTCGTCGCGCCGCGTCGTGAAGAAGACGAGCACCTCCGCTCCCGGCTTCGCGCCGAGCTTCTGCGACAGCTCAGGCACCGGCGAGGATCTCCGCCTCTTTCTCACGCGTCAGAGTCGGGCGTTGCTCGCCTGCCTCCAGGCTCCACGCGAGCGTGTCGCGCGCGGTGTCTTCGAGCGGCCGGAACGTCAGACCTGCGGCGAGCGCCCGAGAGATGTCCGCCTGCAGCATCCCGGTGACGTCGTCGCCCGGAATCCAGAGCGGCAGCTCCATCCACGCCTGGACGCCCGCGTCGACCACTTTCTGATCGTCGACCCACACGAGGTTGCCGCCGCCGATGCGCTCGAGCGTCTCGCCGAACGTCAGCGGCTCAGCGGGGCCGGTCGAGATGAAGATCCCGCCAGTCCGGTGCTCGGCCAAATGGACGAGGAACTTCCCGAGATCGCGCGCGTCGATCAGCTGCACCGGCTTCGACGGCGAGCCCGGTGCGAGCACGTCGCCGCCCTCGGCGAGCCGGCGCGGCCAGTAGGTGAAGCGGTCGGTGGGATCGTGCGGGCCGACGATGAGGCCCGCTCGTGCGATCGCCGCGCGGTCACCGAAGACGTCGAGCACGGCGCGCTCGGAGCCGACCTTCAACCCGCCGTACTGCTCCTGGTCGAAGGCATCCGGCTCCGGGTCCGGAGGCTCGAAGATCGGCGAGCCTTCATGGATCGGCTTCGACGGATCGGAGTAGACGGAGATCGTCGACACGAAGACGTAGTGCCCAACGGAGTTGACGAGCGCCTCCGCGCGACGGCGCGTGTGCCGGGGAAGCTGTGTCGGGTCGAGGTCGATCGCCGCGTCCCAGGTGCGGCCTCCGAACGCGTCGAGGTCGCCGGTGAGATCGCCGTGCAGCTTCTCGACATCCGGGTAGAGATCCGGATTCGTCTGGCCGCGGTTGAAGAGCGTCACCTCGTGTCCAGCTGCGAGCGCAGCGTCGACGACTCCGCGCCCGAGGAACTTCGTCCCGCCCAGAACGAGAAGCTTCACGCGCGCTCCTCGCCTGACGCCGCTCGCTGCAGGATGCTGCGCTCGCGTCGCTTGGCCGTACTGAACGTACTGTCCTGCGCTCCGCTCGCTTGCCTCCTTTGCAAGCGACGTCCGAGGGAGGCGCGTGTCACGCGGCGTAGCGCTCGAGCACGCGGCCGACCGCCTCGGCGCCGAAGCGGATCGCATCCGCCGGCACGCGCTCGTCTGCCGCGTGAACGAGCTTGAGGAAGTCCACGTCGTCGGGGAGGTTGAGCGGGAGGAAGCCGTACGTCTGGATGCCGAGGCGCGCGAAAAAGCGGCCGTCAGTGACCCCGACCTGGAGCAGCGGCACCGGAATCGCGTTCGGGTCGAGCTCGCGCAGGATGTCGGAGAGGAGTGGGAGCTGCGACAGGTCGGAATGCGCGGGATACGGATCGTGGCGCACGACCTCGAGCTCGAGCGCGGGGCCGACGAGATCGCCGATCTCACGGATCACGTCGTCGGGCCCATAGCCGGGCAAGGACCGCGCGTCGAGCTCGAGCTCGATCTCCGACGGGATGACGTTGATCTTGCTGCCGCCGTGCACGATGGTCGCCGTCACCGTGTTGCGGAGCGCACGGTCGAGCATGCGCAGCTTCGGACTCGGCGCGCGCAGCGCGATCTCCGCGAGGCGCGGCTCGAGCAGCGAGCGCAGGAACAACGCCTGCGCGCCGCTCGACGCTTCGGCCATTCCTTCGATCCACGCACGCGCGACCGGCGTGACGTGAACGGGGAGACGACCCGAGTCGAGCTTCGCGAGGATGCGGCCGGTCTTGCTCATCGCGCTCCCCGCGACACCGAGCGCCGCGTGTCCGCCGGGGCCGTGCACCTTGCCGCGCAGCCAGCAGATTTGCTTCTCGGCGACCTGGATCGGGTAGAAGCTCTTGCCGCCGAGCTGGACGCGCGCGCCGCCGAACTCGCCGAGCGCATGGCGTACGCCCTCGAACAAATGGGCTTGCTCCTCGGCGAGGAACCGCGCGCCGTAGTCGCCGCCGTTCTCCTCGTCGCTCAGCACGGCGAGGATGAGATCGCCGCGCGGCTTCAGCTCTCCGCGCGCGGCGCGCGTGAACGCGTCGATGAGCATCGCGACGCCGCCCTTCATGTCGAGCGCGCCGCGGCCCCACACCCAGCCGTCGAGAAGCTCGCCGCCGAACGGATCGTGCGCCCACTGCTGGCCGGCGGTGGTGACGACGTCGACGTGCCCGTATAGCAACAGCGGCGGCGCCTCGCCCGCACCCTGCACCCGCGCGATCAGGTTCGGGCGCGCGTCGTCCTTCGCGACGATCGTCGTCTGGACGCCCGCCCCCTCGAGGATCCGCTGCACGTGCGCGATGCACGCCGTCTCGTTCCCGGGCGGGTTTGTCGTGTCGAAGCGAATCAGCTCCTGCAGGAGCTCGACGACGTCGCTCACAGCTCCTCCAATGCCGTCAGCAAACGGTCGATCTCGTCGACGGTGTTGTAGTGGACGAAGCCCGCCCTCACGGCACCTTCGGGCGCGAGGCCGAGCGCCTCCATCACCTCGACGGCGTAGTAGTCGCCTTCCCACACCGCGATGTCGCGCGCGCCGAGCTTCTCGGCTACGGCACGCGGCGTCAGTCCGTCGACCCTGAACGCGAACGTCGGCACGCGGCCCTCCATCGTCGGCAGCCCGTAGAGCGTGCAGCGCTCGGGCAGCCCGTCGAGAAAGCGCTCGCCGAGCGCGCGTTCCTGCGTCTGGATCGCCGGCCAGCCGACCGAGTCGACGTAGTCGACCGCTGCGACGAGGCCGGCGAGCAGCTCGTGCTGGAGCGTGCCGTTCTCGTAGGGATGGTCGGATGGGCGCACTTTGTACGTTCGCCACGACGCGGTGAGATCGGCGCGCACGAACGCGAGCCCCATGTGCGGCCCGAAGAACTTGTACGGCGAGCAGAGCAGCACGTCGGCGCCGAGCTCGGCGACGTCGAGCGGACGATGCGGCGCGTAGTGCACCGCATCCGCCCAGGCGAGCGCGCCGGCGTCGCGTGCAAGCTCGACGATCCGCTTCGCGTCCGTGAGCGAGCCGAGCGCGTTCGAAGCGAGCGGAAACGCGACGACGCGCGTCCGCTCGCTGATCTTCGCCTGCAGGTCGTCGAGATCTACCGTCGTGTCGTCGTTCAGTTCGGCGAACTGCACGCGCAGGTCGAGGTCGTGCGCGAGCTCGAGCCACGGCGCGACGTTGCCGTCGTGGTCGAGTCGCGTGAGGACGATCTCGTCGCCCGCCGACAGCGTGCGACCGACGGTGCGCGTGAGCGCGAAGTTGAGCGTCGTCATGCTCGGGCCGAACGTCGTCTCCTCCGGTGTGCAGCCGAGGAACGACGCGGCGGCGAGGCGCGCGTTCGCGATCAGTGCGTCGGTCGCGCGGCTGTGCCCGAACGCGCCGCCGACGTTCGAGTTCGACGAGCGTAGATAGCCGGCGATCGCGCTGATGACGGAGTCGGGGCACTGCGTCCCCGCCGGCGCGTCGAGGAAGGCGGTCGGCACCTGCAGCGCGCTGAACTGTTTGCGGACGTCGAGGGCGACTGTGCTCACGATTCGGACCCTACCCTGTGCCCGTGAGCACCCTGACGCCTCCCCGGGAGCGGCTCGATCGCGGAAGCGGAACTGGCATCGGCCGGCTGTGGAACGTGATCGTCCTGAACGACGACCACAACACCTTTCAGGGTGTCGCCTTCGCGCTCTCGACCGTGCTCCCCGGCGTGTCGTACGACAACGGCATGACGCTCGCGACCCGGATTCACAACACCGGGCTCGCGATCGTCTGGTCCGGCGAGCAGGAGCAGGCGGAGCTGTACTGGGAGCAGCTCCGGGACCACGGGCTTACGCTCGCGCCGCTCGAGTCCTAGACTCGGTTCATGCCTGAGTGCCACGTTTGCGGCGAGGAAGTCGCGGAGAGTGCGCGCTTCTGTGCGTCCTGCGGAGCGGCTCTGACAGCACCCGAGGAGCGCCGCGAGGAGCGCAAGGTCGTCACGGTCCTCTTCGCCGACCTCGTCGGCTTCACGTCGCGGGCCGAGATGCTAGACCCCGAAGACGTTCGGGCGGTGCTTGCTCCGTACTGGGAGCGGCTGCGCTCCGAGCTCGAGCATAAAGGCGGCACCGTCGAGAAGTTCATCGGCGACGCCGTGATGGCCGTCTTCGGCGCGCCGGTCGCGCACGAAGACGACGCTCTGCGCGCGGTGCGCGCGGCGCTGGCGATCCGCGACTGGGTGCGCGACGAGGACGACATGCAGGTGCGCATCGCGATCAACACGGGGGAGGCGCTTGTACTGCTCGGTGCGCGCCCGGCCGAGGGCGAGGGGATGGTCGCGGGTGACGTCGTCAACACCACGGCGCGTATGCAGACCGCGGCACCGGTGAACGGGATCCTCGTCGGAGAGACGACGTACCGCGCGACGCGCGACGCGATCGAGTACAGCGAGCACGATCCCATCGTCGCAAAGGGCAAGGCCGAGCCCGTCGCCGTGTGGGAAGTCGTGCACGCGCGTTCGCGGTTCGGAATGGACCTCGAATTGGGGTCATCGCTTCCACTCGTGGGGCGCGCGCGCGAGCTCGACACGTTGCTCGCGGCGTTCGAGCGAGCCCGCACCGAGCGCGAGCCGCAGCTCGTGACGCTCGTCGGCGTTCCGGGGATAGGCAAGTCGCGGCTCGTCGCGGAGCTCTTCGCACGTCTCGACGCGCTGCCCGACCAGCTCCGCTGGCGGCAGGGGCGCACGCTGCCGTATGGACAGGGCGTCAGCTTCTGGGCGCTCGGCGAAATGGTGAAGGCGCAGGCAGGCATCCACGAGAACGACGCTCGCGACGAGGCGGAGGAGAAGCTGCGCATGAGCGTCGCAAGCGCGGTCGAGGAGTCGGATCGCCAGCGCATCGTCCAGCATCTCCTGCCGCTCGTCGGTCTCGAGCAGGCCCAGGAGCTCGGCGACCGCCGCGACGAACGGTTCGCTGCGTGGCGGCGCTATCTCGAGGGGATCGCGGAACAGCTGCCGCTCATACTCGTGTTCGAGGATCTGCACTGGGCGGATGACGGCCTGCTCGACTTCGTCGACCATCTCGCCGACTGGGCGACTGGTGTGCCGCTCGTGTTGCTCGGCACGGCACGGCCCGAGCTGCTCGACCGACGGCCGGGCTGGGGCGGCGGCAAGCTGAATGCAGCGACGGTTGCGCTGACGCCGCTCGCGGACGACGACGCAGCGCGGATCATCGCCGCTGTTCTCGACCAAGCGCTGTTACCCGCCGAGACGCAGCAGGCGCTGCTCGAGCGCGCCGGCGGGAACCCGTTGTACGCAGAGCAGTTCGCGCGCCTCCACGTCGAGCGCGGCTCGACCGAGGACCTACCCGAGACGATCCAGGGGATCATCGCCGCGCGGCTCGACGGGCTTGCGGCGGACGAAAAGCGGCTGCTCCAAGACGCGGCCGTCGTCGGCAAGGTCTTCTGGGCGGGCGCGGCGGCAGAGCTCTCCGGTCTCGATGACGTCGCGGTCGAGCAGGCGGTGCACTCACTCGAGCGGAAGGGACTCGTGCGGCGCGAGCGCCGTTCGGCGGTCGAGGGCGAGAATGAGCTCGCCTTTCGTCACGTGCTCGTGCGCGACGTGGCGTACGGACAGATCCCCCGCGCTGTGCGCGCCGAGAAGCACGCGCGCGCCTCCGACTGGATCGAACGCCTCGGTCGCGCCGAAGACCATGCGGAGCTCGTCGCGCACCACTACGCATCCGCAATCGAGCTCGCCGGTGCTGCAGGCACCGCCGATGCTCAACTCGTCGCGCGCGCGCGGGCAGCATTTGCGCGTGCCGGCGATCGCGCTCTTCGGCTGAACGCATTCGATGCGGCGAAGCAGTTCTACGCCGACGCGCTCGCGCTCGATCCCGGCGATGGTGAGCGTCCGTATCTTTTGCTCGGGCATGCGCAGGCCCGCTATCACGCGGATGGCGCCGCCGACGCCGAGTTGGCCGAAGCGATCGAGGAGCTGGGACGCATTGGCGACGTCGAAGCTGCAGCGCAAGCCACCGCGCTCGCGTCGGAGGGAGCATGGCGCGGCGGCAGACATGCGGAGGCACGCGAGCATTTGCTCACCGCGCGTGCCATGCTCGGCGGCCGGCCTCCCTCGCGGGCGCTCGTCACAGTCCTCGCAGAGACGGCGCGCCTGGACGTCTTTGCCGGTCGTCTCGACGAGGGCCTCTCTGTCAGCGAGGAAGCGATTCGGCTGGCGGAGGAGCTCGGTCTCGACGACCTCCGAGCGAGCGTTCTGACAACACGGGGCACGGCCAAGATCATGCAGGGCGAGATCGCTGAGGCAGAAGCGCTGCTACAGGAGGCTGTCGATCTTGTCTCGTCCACCGGCTCGCCGGAGGCGGCGCGGGCACTTGTGAATCTGGCGGCGCAGGCGAGCATGACCGGCGATCGCGCGGCGGTGCGCGAACGCACGGAGCGTGCGGCCGAGTACGCGAGGCGCATCGGCGATCGTCGTACGTTGCTCTGGCTTGACCCGTACTTCATACGCGGCGCGTTTTTCGACGGCGACTGGGACCAGGCACTCACGCGCACTGCGGCCTATCTCGATGCCGTCGAGGCTCTTGGCGGCCACTACAGCGAGCGGGGGATAGTCCTCCTGAGAGCCCTTACCCTCGGCGCTCGCGGCGATACATCGTCGGCGGCGCGCGACCTCGAGCGTGGCCTCGAGGGGGCCGAAGCCCTGATCGACCGGCAGGTGACCATTCCGACGTATCTCCTTGCCGCTACGGTCAGCTTGTTGCTCGGCGACGAGTCGCGGGCCACGGAGCTCTTGGAGGAGGCGACCGTCCTGACCCGCGCCGCGCACCACCGCGCGCCGGCCATCAGCGCGGAACTCGTCGTCATGATCGTCCACCTCGGCCGGGCGGACGAGTGGCTCGAGGCCTTCGCGGATGCGGCAGATACGCAACGGATGAGGGCCGTGCGACTCACGCTCGAAGGACGAACAGTGGAGGCGGCCGACGAGTGGGCGCGGCTCTCCGGTCCCACCGATGAAGCAGCCGTGCGGTTGCTCGCCGCGCGGCAGTTGGCGGAAGCCGGTAAGCAAGCCGAGGCCGAGGTCCAGCTCGAACGAGCACTCGCGTTTTATCGTGCCGTCGGCGCCACGCGAATCGTGGCTGAGGCCGAAGCGCTGTCTAGTTCACGGTCCACCGATAGTGCGTTTTCGCTGTGAGCGACGCGCCGACGAAACAGTCGCGCTCCGCCTTCGCGAGCAGCTCGGACGGATCGTCGGGAAGCGGAACCAGGCGGACGTCGACCGCGACGCCCACGTCGACGATCGCGAAACGGCCGTCGCTCTCGCGCTTCTCAACGTGTGCGTTCGCCGACGCCGTCGCGCTCTCGACTTCGACGCCTGCTCGCGTTGCGTGAAAGCGAGGGCTCTCGAGCGAACACCGCACGAGCCCGGCGAGAAGGAGATGCTCCGGCGTCCAACCCGGGCCTGGACTGAGAGCGGTCCCGTCGTCGGTCCGGAGCGACCCGTCCGGCCCGAGATCGATGGCGTAGTCCTTCCTCATCGGCTCATGATGCCGTCCGAACTGGGCCATACGCTCCAGGGGTGCGTCGCCTCAGGACGCTGTCCGAAGACGAGTGCTACGCCCGCTGCTACCGGGGCTGGGAGCCGACCGTCACGGTCATGAAGCTCGAACCGCGGCGGCCGCGCTATCCGACGACCGTGACCGGCGAGGAGCTGCGCCACCTCCTTGAGCAACGGATCGACGCGCGTCTGCCTGAGGATGACCTCGGCGCGGAAGCCGCATAGCGCAGTACCGGACGTCCTTGCGCCTGGACTGCGCGTCGTGTTCTGCGGGATCAATCCCGGCCGCGTGTCGGCGGAGGCGCAGGCGCACTTCGCGAATCCGCGCAACGACTTCTGGCGCTTGCTGCACGCGGCGCATTTCACGTCGCGGCTCTACGAGCCCGCCGAGCAGTTCAAGCTGCTGCACGAG
>DASSXM010000120.1:0-7490 GCA_035703805.1 Gaiellaceae bacterium
GGATGATCGTGATCGCTGCCGGGGCGAACAACGCGAACGCGAAGCCCAAGCCGGCGCTCGCGATCGCCCCCTTCGCCTTCTCGATCCGGACCGGATCGCCGCCCGCCATGACATAGCGAGCGCCGCCGACGATCAGGAACACCGTGGCGAGCGAGGCGAGAAACCCCATCAGCCATACCTTCAGGTTGTCGATCACCCCCTGCACGTCGGTCGCCGCGAGTGCAGACGGCGAGAGAACGAGCAAGGCAAGACTCGCGTAGGCGCAGGTGGAGCAGAAGATCCAGCGGCGCATCGAAGCTCCTTTCATGCGTGGACGGCGCGCGGTTAGGCGGCAAGGACCGTGTGAAGATCAGTTGCGGAGGCAACGGCGCCGCGCCTGCGTCGACGAAAGAGAAATGCCCCGGCATAAGAGACAGGGTCCGAAACGGCCTCTTTTGGGACATCGGAATCAGAATGGAGCAGGTTTCGAAGCGCCGACTCCGCACGCTGGCGGCGCTTGCGCAACGTGTCGTAGTTGACGTCGAGCGTGCGCGCGAGCACGCGTAGGCAGATGCCGTCAACGCGCGTGAGCAGGATCAGGTCGGCGTCCTCTGCGCTGAGCACACCCGCCGCAACGCCGGCAAGCGCGACCGCCTCGGGCGAGACGGGGTCCTTCGCAGCGACCGGCTCGCTCACGGTCGGGGCACGGCGACAGCTCCCCTCATCTCTGGCAACCGCGTCGGGCCGCAGCCAACTGAGGTCGTGCTCGTCGAAGTCCTCGTGGGCGAGCAGCGGGGAACGAAGGTCGCGGGTGGTGCGGTGCACGACCTGCAAGACGAGATTCGCCGCGACCCGGACGCGGCGACGCTCGACCGGGTAGCAGCAGATCGCCTCCCAAGCAGAGAAGAGCAACAACTCCCAGACCTCGTCGCGCAGACGGGCCGGGTGGACGATGCGGTCGGCGCGAACCTTCAGCGCCGGCAACAGCACCTGGACGAGCGTGCGCCCGGCCAAGCGTTCCCGCCGTGCGAGCTCGAGGAGCGCCAGCAATGGAGCATCGGTCTGCTCTGCAGGGGCTGAGTGCAAGAAGAGCAGGAGTCGGCGCGGCGTCCCGAAGCGGCGAAGCTCCGGCTGGCATTCCTGCCAGAGTGGGAAGGCCCGCGCCACATCGGTGCGGGCGAGAAGCGGCCATTCGCAGTCGAGCTTGTAGGCGACGTCCATGATCGACCTCCGTGGGCGAGTTCTGAGGTGGTCGATCGTCCGGGCGGGCCTGACCTCGGCCTGACTTTTGCCTGACTTGGCTGTGCGAGACGGATTGTTAGGACCGGAGTGATCTGAGACAGATCGTTCTCGGCACATCTGCGACGTTCGCGGGACTTCTGAGACACCGCCGACCGTGTCCTCAGCCTTGCCTTCCAAGCGAGTTGGGAGGTGGGCGTGGCCCTCAAGGTGGTGTCGATGGAGGAGCTCAAGCTGGCCGTGTTGTTGGAGCCGGAGCGGACCGGTGCGTCGGTGGCCGAGGTCTGCCGTCGGCACGGGATCTCGCGGGCGAGCTACTACCGCTACCGACGGCGCTACCTCGATGAGGGCGTCGAAGGGTTGGAGCCGCGCTCGCGGCGGCCGCACCGCTCGCCGGGGCAGATCGACCCCTTGCTCGAGGTCGAGATCGTGACGATGCGCAAGCGGCATCCGCGCTGGGGTGCGCGCCGGATCCACGCCGAGCTCGCCCGTGCGGGGCGGGAGCCGCCGGCGGTGGCGACGATCCATCGGGCGCTGAAGCGCAACCACCTGGTCGCTGCGCAGCCGCCGCGGCGGCGTAAGGCGGACAAGCGGTTCGAGCGCGAGTTCGCGAACGACCTCTGGCAGATCGACGCCACCCAGATCGCGCTCGCCAACACCGACCCGGTCTGGGTCGTCGACCTGCTCGACGACCACGCCCGCTTCCTGCTTGCCGCGCTCGCGGTCGCAAGCCCGACCGGCGAGGCGGCCTGGGCGTGCTTCATCGCCGCCAGCGCCGCCTACGGGCTGCCCCGCCAGCTGCTCTCCGACAACGGTCTGATCTTCACCGGCCGGCTCTTCGGTGTCGAGGTTGCGTTCGAGCGCAATCTGGCCGAGATCGGCGTCGAGCTGATCAACGCCGCCCCCGCGCATCCGCAGACGCTCGGCAAGCTCGAGCGCTTCCACCGGACATTGAAGGAATGGCTCGCAGACGAGGGACCGCCGCTCGATCTCGAGCACCTGCAGCTGTTGCTCGACCGCTTCCGCGCCCACTACAACAGCGAGCGGCCCCACCAAGGAATCGGCAACCAGACCCCGGCGGAGCGCTACCTGCCCGGCCGCCAAGTCGAGCAGCCCCTCGGCGAGCTGACGCTCGCCGAGGCGGACACGACCCCCAGCTATCCGGCGCACGCACAGCTGCGCAAGGTCGACGGGCGCGGCATCGTCGCTTACGACCGGCTCGGGATCATCATCCCCCGCCGCTACGCAGGCGCCACCGTCCGCATCCTCGAGGTCGGCGAGCTCGTCCACGTCTACCTCGGCGACCAGCTCATCCGCGCCCTCGCACCCGACCGCAGCATCCGCTACCAGAAGCTCGGCAACCGAGGAAGGAGACGCCCCTAGCAACGACGCTGTCTCACATCTCCCAAGCACGCGGTGTCTCACTTGACCCGCGAACAAACATGTGCGAGACGGATTCGGCGTCAGCGGAGCGCGGCAGAGGTCAGCCGGAAGTCAGGCAGAAGTCAGGCCGCGGATCAGGCTGGAGGTGCCTTCGGGCGCGCCCGAGGCGCCTGCACCTTGACAACCGAGTTGTGCGTGCGCGGCGGGGCTCGTCTGGGTCGTCGCCGCCGCGCGCGCGACTTTCCGGCGCGTTGACGTTTGGAACTGGCGCGGTTGCGGGCAGCACCTTTATCGATTGCGAGTGATAGTCCAGGGGTCACTGGAGGAAGTCGAACGGGAGATGAACCGGAGCAGCCCGAGCGGGTTCAAAACTCGGGCGAGGGCACGGAGTAGAGGCAGAGTGGGCGGCCGAGGAGCGCCTGGGAAACCGAGGGCGAGATCCGCCTTGCGGGCTTGGGGTGTCCGGGGATGCGACGCCTAACGCCCCGGCGGTCGAGCGCCGAGGAGGGGGCGCGATCAACTAACGGCGACGGTCGGCTGCTGCTTGCGCCGCGCGAGGACCGAGAAGAGGCGCGTCCGCCGCTCCGCTCGCGGCGCCTCTTGCAACCGATTCCGCTCGCGGGCATCGCACTGATGCTCGTCGGGCTGCTCGTGGTGTTCGGCTACTCCGCCGCTGCTGCGCGGCGCACGCCGGTGCTGGTTGCGGCGCACAACCTGCGGGCGGGCGCGGTCGTACGCTCGTCCGACCTGCGCAGCTCCCGTATCGGCGCGGACGGCGACGTGTTGGCCGCGCTAGTGACGGTGGCGCAGGAGCAAGCAGTGGTTGGTCGGCGTTTGGCGGTACCCGTCAGTGCAGGGGAACCGCTACCGCGCACGGCGCTCGCCTCTTCGTCGGCTTCGCCAGCGGCGTTCACACTGGCGGTTCCGGCGGCGCACGCGCTCGGCGGCCAGTTGCAGCCTGGTGACCACGTGAGCGTGTTGGCGACGTTCAGCAGCGCGACCGGCGCAGCGACGACGGAGGCGCTCGCGCGGAACTTGGTCGTGCTGGCGGTTGGCCAGCCACCAAGTATCGGTGACCCGAATCAGAGCACGATTCCCGTCACGGTTGCGCTTCCCGATCCGCGTTTGTCTTCGCGGCTTGCGCTTGCAAATTCGACGGCGAAAATCGATCTGCTGCGTGACTCGAGCCGCTCCGGCGGACAGTCGATCCCGACTGCACAATCGCCTACGGGATCGACCCCGTGAACGGTGCGCCCGTTCGGGTGCTGCTCGGTCTCGCACCGCCGGATGAACAGGCGATCGAGGAGCTTCTCTACGGCAGCGAGCAGCTCAAGATCATCGCCGGCGGCGCCAGCGCGAGCGAACTAATCGGCGTCGCCGCTGCGCACGCCGCGGACGCAATCCTGCTCTCGCATGATCTGCCCGCCCTCGACGCCGGAACCATCTCCCGACTGCGGGCAAAGGGCCTACGCACCGTCGGCGTCGCGGCCAGTGACGCCGCCGCCGCGGCGCTCGGCGAGCTCGACGTCGACGTCGTCCTACGCCACCCGTTCGCACTCGATGACCTGCTTGACGAACTGCGCGAACCCATAGAGGAGCAAGCACAGATCTCGCGGAACAGTTCGGCCGGTGCTCAGGCTCGCGAGCGCGGCCGGAACGGCAACGTGCTCGCCGTAATCGGAAGCAAAGGCGCACCCGGCGCGAGCGAACTCGCGCTGTCATTGGCGGCTTTGGTTGCGCGGTCCCGGTCGGTGATGCTCGCCGAGTTCGACGGCGACGGAGGCCAGCTCGCTCTACGCCTGGGCGCCGACCCGCACGCCGGCTCGCTGCTCGGAGCTGCGCGCGCGCTGCGACGAAACGATCCAGAGTTGCGCGAACTCCTGTCCCGCTGGGTGGCCGGTGGTGAGCGCGGGTGGCCCCACGTCCTGCTTGCACCGCCCGATCCTCAGCGCACTCTCGGCGAAGTGGTCGTGCCGGGTCTCGCCCAGGGTCTGGTGGATCTATTGGCCGAGCAGTTCGCGCTCCTGGTGTGCGATCTCGGCCACCGGCTCACCCGCAGCGACCAGCCGGATGCCGCGGTCCGATTGCATCGCGACCTCCTCGTCTGCGCCGACGTCGTCGTGCTCGTGCTCGGCCAGCGGCAAGAGTAGCTCCGGACAGGCTTCGCACAGCTGCAACTGCTGCTAGACGAGCTGAGCATTCCGGGCGAACGCATCCGGGTTGTCGTCAACGGCCAGGGTGCGCCCGGCGCGTCGGCTACAGCTGAAACTGTCGCGGCGATCAGCCGCGAGCTCGATCAGTACGGACTCTGCGTTGATGCGTGGCTTCCCTGGGACAAGAGGGCGCTGCGCGCGTCGGTTCGACTCGGGCTGCCGCTCGCGGCCGCTCGGCCGCGCGGCCAGTACGCAAAAGCGCTGCAGCAATTCCTCGGCTCGGTCCTCGTCCCCACAACGTCCAAGCCATTGCCGCGCAAGCGACAGCCACGGACGTCGACGCCGGAAGTAGTAGAGGACCGAGCCGTGCGGGAGGTGGCCTTGCCATGGCGGCGATAAGCCCCGGCGAGACGATCCGGGCGCGGGTCGAACGTGCGCTCGCGGAAGAGCAAATCGACCTCACGAACGAGCAAGGCCGCACGCGTGCATCCGAGTTGATCGACGAATGCATCCGCGCCTACAAGTCCGAGCAACTCGCAGGCGACGGCGAGCTGCTCGCGGAGGAGACTCTCGAGGTATTCCGGCGGGAGTTGCGCGACGAACTGATTGGGCTCGGCGCGATCGCCGAGCAGATGCTCGGAGACGAGGAAGCGCAAGAGTGGATGATCAACGGGCCGCGCCGGATCTTTCGCGACACGGGCGAGCGGATCGAGCGCGTCACGCAGATCGCGTTCGCCGACGACCGGCAGCTGCGCGCCTTCCTCGAACGACTGCTCGAGAAGGTCGAAGGCAAAAGGCTCGACCGGATCACGCCACGGGTCGAAGCGCGCCTCCCCGACGGCTCCCGGATCACCGCGGCGATCCCGCCGGTCTCCTCGAACGGGCACCCGATCTGCTCGATCCGCCGCTTCCGTCTCGGCGCCAGCTCGCTCGCCGAGCTGCAAGAGCTCGGCTTCCTCAGCGCACAAGCGGGCGAGTTCCTGACCGCCTGCGTCCGGGCCGGCAAGAACATCATCATCGCCGGACGCGTCTCCAGTGGAAAGACCACGCTGCTGAACGCGCTCGGCAAGGAAATCGACGCGCAAGAGCGCGTCGTCGTCTGCGAATCGTCGGCCGAACTGCAACTGCCACGCGTACTACCGAATTGCGTCGGCTACGAAGCCCGTCCCGCCAGCATGGACGGCCTGCCGCCCGTCACGCTCGAGGACCTCGTCTCCGATGCGCTACGGATGAACCCCGACCGAATCATTGTTGGTGAGTGCCGCGGTCCTGAAACGATGGCGCTGCTCTGGTCGTTCGCGACCGGCCACGCCGGCATGACGTCGATCCACGGGCAGTCGGCAGAACACGCGCTCAAGAACCTCGTCCGTTTTGCCCTCACCTCGGGCGCTCGCATCGAGGCCGAGCAAGCACTCGATTGGGTCCGCGAGCTCGACATCGTCGTTCACTGCGATCGGCCCCGTGACTTCAACCACGGCGAGCGCAACTTCCTGCCGCGGCGGATCAAGGAGATCGTCGAGGTCGCCGGCATCGAAGGAAATCGCCCGACGCTCAATCCACTCTTCGAAGGCGAAGGGGCTCAACTTCGCTGGCTCGGCATCCGGCCCCGCTTCGCTACCGAACTCGCCAACGCCGGCTATGAGGCGGCCGCGTGAAACGCATCGCACTCGTCAGCGCCGTCGTGCTGCTACTCGCCGGATGCGGCAACGGCGGACGCCACAGGAGTCCGCCGACGCAGCAATCGCTCCCTAGCGTCACGTCGACTGCGACTGCGCCGACGACATCAACGCAATCCGTAGCCACGAAGCGGACTGCGCATGCGATGGTTCGCGATGCCGTTCGGGCTGCGCTTGCTGCAAACCACAGCCTTGCGATCAGAGTCCTCTGGACCAACGAGATTCCTCTTACAGCGCGACGGTCCACGCGCGGCCCTGCGCTTGCGGAGATGGCGGCTTCTGCGAAGGACCGGCAAAACAAGGGCATTCGCGTTCGGATGATCCACGACGACTATCGGATCATCTCGATCGCGTTTGGTGGGGCGAAGACGACGGCAAACGCAATCGCCGAATGGGACCAACGCGTCGTTCCGTCGCATTCAGACGGAACTCCGTTAGGGCGACCGGTCACCTTGCATGAGCGTGCGCGAATCCAATTGCGACGCGCAGGTACCTCACGGAACTTCATCGTTTGGAAGGTGACGCTGGTCAAGTGACCCGGTCTGCGGCGCTCTGGCTGATCGTGCTCGCGGCCGCTGCGGTGCCTGCGGCAGCCGCTGGGGGTCGCGGTCACAAGCCGATCACCATCACCGAGATCGGAGGGTTCTCGGCCCAGGCGTCCCCTAACCACGCTGTCGTCGAAGCGCATATCGCAGGACATACGACTCGCCCGGCGCAGAAGACGGCTTCGGTCCACGTAACGGAGGTGAGTAGGCCGAGTTCGCCTCCACCGCTTCCGACGCTTTCGTCTGATTCGTCATTGCTGCAGAACCCGCATCCGATGGGGCCGGGAACGCTGTGGTATCAGGGGCTGCCGGGGCAGCAGTGCATCTATGCGCCCTCGACGTCGCCCTTGTGCTTCGCGGTGGTGCAGCCAAACGGCGCCCGTCTGGATCCGGCGCTGATCGCCGCGCAAGTGGCACGGACGATGGATCTTGTGCTGCCGTCAATCGAGGCAAGCCCGAGCGCGAGCCGGAGCGGACTGACCGGGGATCAGTCGTGGTTCTGGCTCACAAGGAGA
>DASSXM010000075.1:0-8408 GCA_035703805.1 Gaiellaceae bacterium
CAAGTACTGCCCTTCGCGCCTCGCGCTTGGCTCCTTTGCCACCGCCGTCCCAGGAACGTGAGGTACCTCACGCGAGCAGCGCGTCCATCCGCGTCGAGCGAAGCAGCGGCGGCTCCTGCTCGACGTGATGCTCGTACCACAGTGTGAACGCGAGCAGCCCCCACAGCTGGCGGCTGTAGTCCTCCGTGCGCGCGACGTGCGCATCGAGGAGCCTCGTCACCGCCTCGGGCCGGAAGAAGCCTTGCCGCGCGAGCGTGGCTGCGGACAGCGTCTCGCGCGCGAACGGTGCGAGCTCGCCGCGCAGCCAGGCGGCCGCGGGGATCGAGAAGCCGCGCTTGCGGCCGTGCACGACTTCGCGCGGGAGCAGCGGCTCGGCCGTCTTGCGCAGCAGGATCTTCTTCGAGAGCCCGCGCACCTTGTGGAGCGTCGGGAGCGCGAACGCGAAGTTCGAGATGATCGGATCGAGGTACGGAACGCGCACCTCGAGCGAGTGCGCCATCGACGAGCGGTCGGTCTTCACGAGCAGGTCGTCGACGAGATAGATCGCGAAGTCGACGTCCTGCAGGCGCGCAAGCCAGTCGGCGCCTTCGCTCTCTCGGTAGCGGTCGCGGTAGACGTCGACGGGATCGAATCCGTTCGAGCGCCCCGTGACCTCCGCGCGCATGTCGGCGGAGAAGATCTCCTTGTACCCGTGGTGGCGCTCGAGCGGCGGCAGGTGCGCGGCGCGCACGAAGCGCTTCGCGCGGTAGTCGAAGCTCGTCCGGCCGTTCGAGCTCGGCAGCCGCTCGACGAACGGGCTCGCGAACCTTGCGATCGTGCCGAAGCGCTCCGCAAGCAGGTCGGCCGCATACGTGTAGTAGCCGCCGAACAGCTCGTCGCCGCCCTCGCCCGAGAGCGCGACCTTCACGTGGTCGGCGGCGAGCTGCGAGACGAGGTACGTCGGGAGCGCGGACGAGTCGGCGAACGGCTCGTCGAACGCGTCCGCCAGCGCCGGCAGGAGGAGCGTCGGATCGGGCTGCAGGAGCAGCTCGTGGTGGTTGGTCGCATACCGCTCGGCGACCCGGCGTGCGTCGGCGCGCTCGTCGAAGCTTCGCTCGGCAAAGCCGATCGTGAACGTGTGCACGGCCTCCGACGTCTCCTGCGCGGCGAGCGCGGCGAGCAAGGACGAGTCGACGCCGCCGGAGAGGAGCACGCCGACTGGCACGTCGGCGAGCAGATGCGCGCGCACGGAGTCGCGCATGCGCGCGCGCAACTCCTCGACGAGCTCCGCTTCGTCGTCCTCTCGTAGCTCGTCCGCTTGCAGCGGCTGAGGATGTGCGAAGCGCTCGATGCGAATCGCGCCCTCCTCCGTCCAGACGAGCAGATGTCCGGGCTGCAGTTTGCGCACGTCGCGGAAGATCGAGTACGGCCCGGGGATGGAGTTGAACGCGAGGAACGCCGCGAGCGCGTCGAGGTCGATCTCTCCGCGCGGCAGCGCGCGCAGCTCCGACGCGAATGCCAGCTCTCCGCCGACGTGGCTGTAGTAGAGCGGCTTGATCCCGTAGCGGTCGCGGGCGAGCACGAGCCGGCGTTCTCGCGCGTCCCAGATCGCGACCGCGAACATCCCGCGCAGCCGCTCGGCGAAGCCGAGTCCGTGTTGCTCGTAGAGATGGACGATCGTCTCCGTGTCGCTGTGGGTGCGGTACGTATGACCGTCGCGCAGGAGCTCGCGCATGAGCTCGGGGTGGTTGTAGATCTCGCCGTTCTGCACGACGACGCAGCTCTCGTCCTCGTTGAAGATCGGCTGGTCGCCGCCCGCGAGGTCGATGATCGAGAGGCGGCGCGAGGCGAGCGCGACGGGGCCTTCGACAAACTCGCCCGCGTTGTCGGGGCCGCGGTGCTCGAGTGCGGCGCTCATTCCGTCCAGCCGGTCGCGGTCGGGATGCCCCGCGATTCCACAGATGCCGCACATGGCTTCCGAGTCTAGGGGCGACAGGTGCGGGGAGCGCGCGCGAACGCGGCCGCTGCCGGCTTCTGCTTCCCGCTGCGCCAGATCAAGCCGGAGTGCCAGCCGGCCGCACGCGTTTCGTCGACGAGCTCGAAGTTGAAGAACGCGCGGACGTGCGGCTGGCACGCGGCGGTGCCGATCGCGACGGCAATGTCTCTCGCCTGCAGTGCGGGCGCGATCTGCGTCGTTTGGAAGCCGTCCTCGAGATACCAGATCGCCGGCGACCGCCCGAATCCGCTGAGCGCGTCGACGAGCTTCCGGTAGTCGCCCTCGCCGAGAAAGTCGCCCGCATGCAGGACGGTCGGTGGCTCGGCCGAGCGCAGTGGATACGGGTTGTGGCCGAACGCATCGACGAGCGGCCGCTTCCTCCCGCTCGCGCGATATGCGCGCGCGACCGCGTCGAGGAACTTGATCGGCCTGTGCGCGGACGCGGTCGAGTCGAGGACGGTGAGCCCGCGCCGGTGGAGGACGTCGTAACAGCGCGCGAGCAGCGACTCGTACTGCGCCGGCGTTCCGCGCCAGTACATCGGCGCGTTCGCCTCGTTCCAAACGACGACCGCACGCGCATGCGGAACGAGCGCGAGCGCGTCGTGGGCGTAGTTGCAGAAGCGGCTCTGCGTGACGGACGTGAGCGGCGTCTCGCGCCAGAAGCCGAAGACGGCGAGGACGACAGTCGTCGTGCGCGCCGCGGCTTCCGCGCGGGCGAGCTCGTCGCGGCGCACCGCGTTCGGTGCCGTCTCACCTTGCCACGGCACCCACACGCGCACGGCATCGGCACCGAGTGCCCGCTGCCGGCGCACGACCGTGAGTGGATACGGCGTCCACTTCAGCGTGTCGTCGTCGACGCCGACCAGCAGGCGCGGAGGCGCGGGCGACGGGCGCAGCCCGAGCCACAGCCCAGCGGCCAGCGCCGCGCAGGCGAGGACAGCGATGATCAGTCGCCGCGGAACAGGAGCCCCTGAAGCGACTGGCGTAGAACGCGCCAACCGGTCGCGGTCACCGTGCGGAGATAGAGGCGCACCGAGCGGTCGGCGATCCATTCGAGGTCGTGCGCGAGCTTCTCGGCCATCGACGTCTCGTAGCCGCGGCGCACCTGCGCGAGCCCGGTGAGGCCGGGGCGCACGACGAGCCGCTGCCAGTACGCAGGCAGCTCGTGCGCGAGCTCTTCGAAGAACACCGGACGGATCGGCCGCGGGCCGACGAGGCTCATGTCGCCGCGCAGCACGTTCCAGAACTGCGGGATCTCGTCGAGCTGCGATGCCTTGAGCCACTTGCCGAGCGGCGCGAACTCCTCCTGGGTGCGGCGCACGAGCTCCTCGCCGAGATACGGGCCGAGCCGCTCCTCGGCGTCGGTGCGCAGCGTGCGGAACTTAAGCATCAGGAAGATGCGCCCGCCGCGGCCGACGCGCTCGCCGCGGTAGAAGATCGGTCGGCCGCTCGTCGCGAGCAGGAGCAGCGCGATCGCGAGCGCGAGCGGCAGCGTGACGAGCACGAAGATCGCCGAGAGAACGATGTCGAGCAGGCGGAGGAGAGCGTCGCGGGGACGGCTCGGCGTCTCGCGCGCCAGCTCGCGGTAGCCGCGAACGAGTGTGTCCTCCACCACGCTCTGATGCTAGAGCGCTTGCCGGTCAAGGCAAGGATAAGATCTGCTTATGGACACGAAGCAGCTGGCGGCATTTTGCGCCGTCGTCGAGCGGCGGAGCTTCTCGCAGGCCGCGGAGCAGCTCGGCGTGACGCAGCCGGCGGTGAGCCTGCAGATCCGCTCGCTCGAGAAGCGGCTCGGGCTGCAGCTCCTCGACCGCTCCGGGCGGCGTGTCGAGCCGACCGAGGCGGGGCAACGGCTCTACCGGAGCGCACAGAAGCTCCTCGCGCAGGAGGAGCAACTGCTCGCGGACGTCGTCGGCGAAGGCGAGGGCGAGCTCACGGGCAAGATCGACATCGGCGCGTCGACCGGCCCGGGCGGCACCGTGCTGCCGATCGTCCTCTGCGAATTCCAGCAGGGGCACCCGGGTGTGCACGTCGCGCTGACCGTCGCCGACACGCAGCACATCGTCGAGCGGGTCGCGCGCCGCGAGCTCGAGCTCGGCGTCGTCGGCGCCGCCCGGCGTCACACCGGCGTCACGTTCGAGCCATTCTTCCGCGACGAGGTGGTGCTCGCCGTTCCGCAAGGTCACCGCTTCGCCGATCGCACGGTGTCGCTCGACGAGCTGAAGGGCGAGCCGCTCGTCCTCATGCAAGAAGGTGCAGGCGTGCGGCAGGTGATCGACGACGAGCTGAAGGAGGCGGGGTTCAAGCTGCGCGATCTCGACGTGCGCCTCGAGCTCGGACTGCAGGAGTCCGCGCGCAGCGCGGTCGTCGCCGGCTTCGGCGTGACGTTCATCTCGCGCTCGGCGATCGAAGGGGATCTCGCCGCCCGCACGCTCGCGGTCGCGCGCGTCGAGGGGCTCGAGCCGTCACGCGAGATCGCGCTTGTGCGCTCGACCGGTCGCGCAGAGACGCGCGTTGCGCAGGCATTTGTCGAGTTCGCGCGCACGCGGCTCGCGTGAACGTCCGCTGGGGCCTCGACGCGCTGCCGGAGCTTACGCCCGAGCGGCCGCTCCTCGTCGCGAGCGCGCGCTGGGACGGCGTCGCGCTGCCTATCGAGCCGGCGACGCGCTGGCGCGAGGTGCCGTCGGCGCGGATCGGCGAGGCGGCAGCGCAAGTGGTCGGAGGTGTCGTCGCGCTCGGCGGCGGCAGCGCCATCGACCTCGGCAAGGCGATCTCCGCCGCGGCGGGCGTCCCGCTCGTCTCGATCCCGACGACGTACTCGGGCGCGGAGTGGACGGACTTCTACGGCGTGCGCGACCCGCAGCGGCGCATGGTCGGCGGCGGGGGCGGCGCACATCCGGTGGGCATCGTGTACGAGGTCGAGCTCACGCTCGACCTTCCGCGCGCCGAGACCGTCGGTACGGCGATGAACGCGCTCGCGCATTGCGCCGAGGCGCTCTACGTGCAGGGACACAACGCGGAGGCGGACGAGCACGCGCTTGCCGGTGCGCGGCTGATCGGCGAGTGGTTACCGCGAGTCGTCGCAACGCCGCACGATCGCGAGGCGCGCACGGAGCTATTGCGCGGCGCGGCGCACGGCGGGGCCGCGCTCGCGGGCTCGTTCCTCGCACTCGCGCACGCGATCGCGCAGGCGATCGGCGGCGCGTACGGCTTGCCGCACGGAACGCTGAACGGCATCGCCCTCGGACCTGCGCTGCGCTGGAACGAGCAATGGGCGCCCGACGCCGTGCACCGGTTCCGCGACGCCGTCGGCGTCGACGTCGACGTCGAGGAGCTGACCGCACTCGGCGGGATCACGCGCCTTAGCGAGCTCGGCGTCCCCGAGGCCGACCTACCGGCGCTCGCCGCATCAGCCGCGCAGCGCGGCGGCAACCAGGCGAATCCGCGACCCGCGACGCCCGCCGAGATCGAACAGATCCTTCGCACTGTCTACTAGCGGAAGCGCTGGCCCTCGTCGCGCCGGTAGCCCCACGCGGCGATCGCCGCGAAGATGGCCGCGTAGGCCAGGAGCGCGAGCCAATGGCTCCAGCGCATCGGCGTGCCGCCGACAGCAGCCCAGAGAAGGTCGCCCCATTGCCGCGTCGGTACGTACGGCGAGATGCGGGCGACTGCATGCGGGAGATCGCTCGGGCCGGTCCACAACCCACCCGCGTACGCGAACAGCATGTACACGATGTTCGCGGCGGGCAGTGCGGTCTTCGGCGAGAACCAGTAGGCGATCGCGGTGCCGAGTAGGACGAACGGAAGGCCACCAACGAACAGCACGAGGAGTAGCCGCACCCATTCGCCCGTGGAGAGCGACGCCGACGTCGTGAGCAGCGCGAGCACGATGACCCCTCCGCCCGCGATCGCGGCAAAGAGGAATGCCGGCAGTACGCGCCCCGCGAGCCGCACCGGTGCAGAGGCAGGAAGGGTGCGGAGATACACCGCCCAGGGCGTGGCTCGCTCGATTGCGGCGGATACACCGAACTGGTAGAAGCCGATGCCGAGCACGGAGAACGCCGCGTACGCGGCGAGCAAGACCTCCGGATGGTCGCCGGCGCGGGGCAGCCCGAAGAGGGCGAAGAGCAGCGCGGGAAAGCCGAGCGTCGCGATCGTGAACCCGGGAAAGCGAACGAGCTCGAGCGTTTGCACGCGTGCGTACACGAGTGCGAGTCTCATCGCGTCAGTCGCAGGTAGGCATGTTCGAGCGATTCGCCGTCGGCCGTCACAGTCGGACCGTCAGCGACGACCTCGCCGTGCGCAAGGACGACGATGCGAGTCGCAAGCGTTTCCGCTTCTTCGAGGTGGTGCGTGGTCAAGAGGACCCCGCCGCCCCGATCGGCGAACGCGCGGATGGCGTTCCACACCTCGAGCCGTGACTCGACGTCGAGACCCGCGGTCGGCTCGTCGAGGACGGCGAGTTGCGGATTGCCGGCGAACGCGAGCGCGATCGCGAGGCGGCGCTGCTGCCCGCCGGAGATTCCGCCGGTCTGACGTCGCGCGATCCTTGTTAGCGAGAAGCGCTCGAGCAGCTCGTCGGTCGCGCCCGCCTTCGGGTAGTGCGCGCGGACGAAGTCGACGATCTCGCGCACGCGGAGCGTGGGCGGGAACGACATCTCCTGCGGTGTCACTCCGACCGAGCCGAGGAGTTGAACGTCGCCTGCATCCGGGCCGCGGATGCCGAGGAGGATGTTCACGAGTGTCGTCTTGCCGGCTCCGTTCGGTCCGAGCAGCGCGACTATCTCACCCGGCTCGACGGTCAGATCGACGCCACGCAGCGCGCTGGTGTTGCCGAAGCGCTTCTCGATCCCTCTGAGCCTGACGAGGACGAGCACGTTGTAGATGCCATGTGCCGACATCGCGGCGACGAGGCTCCCGCTTGTGGCGTACAGCGTTCCGAAGACGAGGCCCGTCCCGAGCTGGACGCGAAGGCCTCGCAATCGCTGCGCGGGGATGTGCGTGGCCGCGAAGCCGATCGTCGAGAGGATGACGGCGCCTACAACTCCTACCGCTGACGTGAGACGGCCGAGCACGAATCCTCGCCACAGCGCTTCCTCGCCGGCGCCGGCGACTCCGACGACGAGCCCAGCACCGAGCGACGCGGTTCCTCGCCGACGGCGTGCGAGCGCGATCGCAATCAGTGCCCCGAGCGGCACCGCGAAGACGGTCGCGAGCGGAGCGCGAGGCGGCGCCGTCGGAGCGACCACGAGCAACCCAGCGCCCAGAAGTGGGATCGCAAGCAGCGGCGCGAGTGGGTTCCGCTTACTCAACCGAGCACGGCTCCATAGAGGACGGACTCGTCGATCCCGTCGACGCCGAGCAGCTCCTCTACCGCGGCGTCGTAGAAGCCGCCGAGCGGAAACGCAGTCACGCCCAGCGCAGTCGCAGCAAGAAGCACGTTCTGCATCACGTGACCCGCCTCGAGCAGTGCGAAGCGATAGCCGCGCAGGCCGTATTTGAATCGCGTCCGCCAGAACACCGCGGTGACGAAGATGACCGCGCTCGCGTCGGCGAGAACCTCCGGCGCCGGCATCGCGGCGTCGAGCTCATCCGCGAGGTCTCCCTCGACCAGGATCTCCAGCACCCGGCGCTCGGGGTCGAGATGGAGGATGCCTCGCGGCAGTCCGGTCACGCGACGCGCGGCGACGTAGACCTCGAGTGGATAGAGCGCCCCGCCCGACGGGACAGCACGTGCTCCGTAGCCGGCGAGGAGCATCGTCGCGAGCGCGTCGATGCCGAGTGTCCCTGTGAACGCGTGTCCGCTGTGGCGGTCGGCGATCGCAGACCAGAGCGACGCAGCCGGCGGCGAAGGCGCGTCGAGCTCGATCGACCGCAGCTGGCGGTTGCGGCGGACCGGATGCTGCGCTGCCGCCTGCAGGGCGTCATCCTGCGCGAGCCGGACGATGCCCGCGGCCTGTCGTTCGCGGAGCGCCGGATAGAGCTTCGACGCCTCGTGATACAGCTCGGCGGGATCGTCGAGATCGATCTCGCCATAGACGGTCGAGCGCAGGCTCGTCGAGGCAGCCGCGATCACGGAAACGGGTGCGGCTCCGGGTTGATCTCGGACTCGTTTCGCACGTACTCGTAGAGACGACGTCCGCCGAGATGACGACAGCGATGCACGACGTCGAGCGCGCACAGCTCCGGCGCAACGACCTTCACGACGTGGAGTCCCGCCGCGCGCACGTCCGGTGCGGTGACGTCTACCGCATACGCGTGAACGGACTCGACTCCAGCGATAGGCGCGATCGCCGAGACGTCGCGCCGCTCCTTGCTCGCGTCGAGGAAGTCCGCGGCCGCCGCATGCTCGTCATAGGCGTAGTAGTGGATGTGCTCCTCGAACTCGCGGATCGCGTCCCTTGCGGGCGGCGGTGTGCCGGTCGCACGAAGC
>DASSXM010000102.1:0-22785 GCA_035703805.1 Gaiellaceae bacterium
TCGACCGCGTTGTGGTGCTCGGTGATTCCGAGCGTCCAGCAGATCTGCGCGTTCTCCGCGCGCGCGTACGCGTGTGCGACTTCGCGGATCGCATCGGCGGGGATGTCGGTGACGCGCTCCGCCTCGGCGAGCGTCCACGGCTCGACGGACTCGCGATAGGCGTCGAAGCCGGTTGTCGCGCGGCCGATGAACTCCTCGTCCGCGAGTCCGGCGTGGATGATCTCGCGTCCGATCGCGCTCGCGAGCGGGATGTCGGTGCCGACGTCGATGCCGAGCCAGAGGTCGGCCCATTGCGCGGACGGCGTGCGCCGCGGGTCGACGACGACGAGCTGCGCTCCGCGCTTCAGGGCCTTCAGGACGTGGTGGAAGAAGATCGGATGCGCTTCGCGTGCGTTCGAGCCCCAGAGGACGATCAGGTCCGCGTCTCGGACCTCCTGGTAGGAGCTCGTCCCGCCGCCTGCACCGAACACCGTCGCCAGACCGACGACGCTAGGGGCGTGTCAGGTGCGGTTGCAGCTGTCGACGTTATTGGAGTGCAGGGCGACCCGGGAGAACTTCTGCGTTGCGAAGTTCAGCTCGTTCGTCGTCTTCGAGCAGCTGAAGAGGCCGGTGAGCGCGCCCTCGTCGAGCACGCGCTGGAAGCCGGTCGCGGCGCGGTCGAGCGCCTCGTCCCAGCTCGCCTTTCTCAGCTCACCGTCGTCGCGGACGAGCGGGTGGGTCAGCCTGTCGTAGCGCATGGCCATGGCTGAGACTCTAGTTTCTTCCTGTGCCCGCGGCCGCCCTCGCCTTTGCGCTCGCCGCGGCATTCGTGCATGCGCTCTGGAACGTGCTCATCGCGCGGGCGCGTGACCCGGAGGCGGCGACCGCCGTCGCGCTGGTGGTGGCCGAGATCGCGTTCGCGCCGGCCGCGATCGTCCTCTGGCGCGTTCATGCGGCGGCATGGCCGTTCATTGCCGGAAGCGGGCTCTTCGAACTCGCGTACATCGTGCTGCTCGCTGCCGCTTATCGACGGGTCCCGCTGTCGGTCGTCTATCCGGTTGCGCGCGGCGTCGCACCGGTGCTCGTGCTCGTCATCGGCATCGCCGCACTCGGCGTCGCCGCATCGTGAGGAGGCGTCGTCGGCGTGCTCCTCGTCGCCTGCGGTGTTCTGCTCGTGCGCGGCCTGCGGCGCGCGGACACGCAGGGGCTCGCGTTCGGGCTCGCGATCGCCGGCACGATCGCGGCCTACACGCTGCTCGACAAGCACGGCGTGCAACACGCGGGGCCGCTGCCGTACGTCGAGGTGATGATGCTCGGCCCGTCGCTCGTCTACGTCGTCGGCCTGACGAAGGTGAAGGGGGCGGCGTCGATTCGTGCCGAGATCGGGCCGGCGACGATCGCGGCGGGGCTCGCGACCTTCGGCGCGTACGCGCTCGTCCTCGCCGCGCTCCAGCGCGCGTCGGCCGCGCCGGTGGCGGCCGTCCGGGAGACGAGCGTCGTCATCGCCGCCGCGCTTGCGGCCGTCGTGCTGAAGGAGCGCGTCGGTCCCGCGCGGCTCGCGGGCGCCGTCTTGGTCGCCGGCGGCGTCGCGTTGCTGAGCCTTTCGTAGGATTGCCCGTCGTGCCCTCGTCACTCGAGATCGCGCAGGCCGCCGAGCTCCGTCCCATCGCCGACATCGCAGCCGAGGCCGGTCTCGAGCCGGACGAGGTCGACCTCTACGGCCGGTACAAGGCGAAGGTCTCGCTCTCCGTGCTCGAGCGCCTCGCGGATCGTCCGGACGCGAAGCTCGTCACCGTCACCGCGATCACCCCCACGAAGGCGGGCGAGGGGAAGACGACGACCGCGGTTTCGCTCACGCAGGGGCTCGGCCGCATCGGGCGCAAGCCGGTGCTGTGTCTGCGCGAGGCGTCACTCGGCCCCGTGTTCGGCATCAAGGGCGGCGCCGCCGGCGCGGGCTACGCGCAGGTCGTGCCGATGGAGGACTTGAACCTCCACTTCACCGGCGACATCCACGCGATCGGCGCGGCGAACAACTTGCTTGCGGCGATGCTCGAGGCGCATCTGCTGCACGGCAACGCGCTCGAAATCGATCCGCTCTTCATCTCGTGGCGGCGCTGCGTCGACATGAACGACCGCGCCCTGCGCGACATCGCCGTCGGCCTCGGCGGCCGTGCGAACGGCTACGTCCGGCAGACCGGTTTCGACATCACCGCCGCGTCGGAGGTGATGGCGATCGTCGCCGTCGCGCACGACCTCAAGGACCTGCGTGCGCGGCTCGGCGCGATCACCGTCGGATCGACGTACGACGGCAAGCCGGTGACCGCCGAGCAGCTGAAGGCAGCAGGTGCGATGACCGTCCTGCTCAAGGACACGCTCAAGCCGAACCTCGTGCAGACGCTCGAAGGGCAGCCGGTGTTCGTGCATTGCGGGCCGTTCGCGAACATCGCGCACGGCAACAACTCGCTCGTCGCCGACCGCGTCGCGCTGAAGCTCGGCGACATCGTCGTCACCGAGAGCGGCTTCGGCTCCGACATGGGGATGGAGAAGTTCTTCGACATCGTGTGTCGCGTCGGCGACCTGCGTCCGAGCGCGACCGTGCTCGTCGCGACCGTGAAGGCGCTGAAACACCATGGCGGTGATCCCGACGGCGGCATCGACGTCGTCGAACGCGGGGCGGCGAACCTCGTCCGCCATCTCGGCATCATTCGGCAGTTCGGGCTGAACGCCGTCGTGGCGATCAACCGTTTCCCGGACGACACGGACGAGGAGATCGCGCTCGTCCGTGAGATTGCGGTCGCGAACGGCGCCTTCGCCGCAGAGCCGAACGATGCGGTCACGCAGGGCGGGGCAGGAGCGGCCGCGCTCGCCGAGGCGGTCGTCGCCGCGACCGAGCAACCGTCGGACTTTGCCCCCATTTATGCGCTTGAGGAGACGATCGAGAGCAAGATCGCGGCGATCGCGAAGCGCGTCTATGGCGCTGACGGCATTTTCCTGTTACAGACTGCGCAGAACAAAGTCCGAGAGTTCAACGAGGCAGGCTTCGACAAGCTCCCCATCTGTATGGCGAAGACACATCTCTCGCTATCCGACGACGCGGCGCTGACGAATGCGCCGACCGGTTTCACCGTGACGGTGCGCGACCTGCGCGCGTACACCGGTGCCGGCTGGCTCGTCGCACTCTGTGGTGACATGCAGACGATGCCGGGTCTCGGCCGCTCGCCGGCGGCATTCAACGTCGACATCGACGACGCGGGCAAGACAGTGGGGCTGTTCTGATGGCGACCGTCGGCGAGGTCATGTCGCGCAGCCTCCTCACGGTGGAAACGACGACCGAGCTCGCCGCCGCGGCGGAGCGCATGAACGACCGCGGCGTCGGGGCGGCTGTCGTTCTCTCCGGCGACAGCGTGTCCGGGATCCTCACCGAGCGCGACGTGCTGCGCGCTGTCGCGACCGGTCGCGTCGAGGGAACGCTCGTCGCCGCTTGGATGACGCGCGACCCGGAGACGATCGACGCGTCGGAGACGACATCGCAGGCGGCAGCCGTGATGATCCACGGCGGCTTCCGCCACCTCCCGGTCGTCGACGGAGGCAAGCCGGTCGGCATCGTCTCGATTCGCGACCTCATGCGCGTGGCCGTCGAGGACGAGTCACCACGCGGTGCGTGAGCAAACGCTCGGCGAGCTGCTTGCCGCGATCGGTGCACGGACTCCCGCGCCGGCAAGCGGCTCGGCCGCTGCGCTGACCGCGGCGCTTGCCGCCGCGCTCGCCGAACTTGCGGCACGCTTCGCCGGCGACGACGAGGCAATCGAGCGTGCGCACGCCCTCGGCAGGCGGCTCGTCGAGCTTGCCGAGGAAGATGCCGCCGTCTACGGAGCGTTCATGGCGGGGCAGACCGAGCAAACGCGGGCGGCGATCATTCGCGTGCCGGAGCAAATTGCCGCGGCGGCGGCGGAAGTGGCCGAGCTCGCCGGGCGCGTCCACGAGCAGCTACGCTCGAGCGTCGCCGGGGACGCCGAGGCTGCCTCGGCCTTGGCCCGGGCCGCAGAGGGCGTAGCCAGGCGGCTGGCCGAATTCAATGTTGACTTCTGCCAGAACGTGTAGACTCCTGGCAACAGACCGGGAATCCCGTGCCGCCGCAGGCACGGTGAGGAGTTCAGCTCGCCAGCTCCGCTTCCTCGACCCGATCTGCGAGACGGCCGGGCTCCACGCTCGGCCGTCTCGTTGCCAAAGGCGCTGCGTACGATCGAACGGTGGCCGTCGGGCTGCTGTGGCGCATCGAGTGGGATCCCGTCGACGACGTAAAGGCCTGCAAGTTGCACGGCGTCTTTGCGGCCTTCGCCGAGCTCGGCGTCGACGCCGAGCCGGTCGTGTTCTCTGACGAAAGACTCGAGGAGGTGCGAGCCCAGCTCCTCCGCCTCGACGGCGTGCTCGTCTGGGTGAATCCGATCGAGCAAGGCTTGGATCGCTCGCAACTCGATCCGCTGCTGCGCGATGTCGCAGCGGCGGGCGTATGGGTGAGCGCGCATCCGGATGTGATCATGAAGATGGGCACGAAGCAGGTGCTCGCGGACACCCAGCAGATGAGCTGGGGCACCCGAAACGCGGGTGCACACGACGCCGACGGAGTTGCTCGAGAGGCTGTCGGCGGCGGAAGGGCCGCTCGTGCTCAAGCAGTACCGCGGCATGGGCGGCAACGGCGTGTGGAAGGTCGAGGTCGTCGAGCCCGGGATCCTCGAGGTGCAACACGCCGTGCGCGACGCCGTCCCCGAGCGCTTGCCGTTGGCGGAGTTCGTACGTCGCTGCGAGGGCTACTTCGCGGGCGACGGGCGCATGGTCGAGCAGCCGTTCCAGCCGCGCCTCGACGAGGGGATGATCCGCGTCTACATGACGCACGACGAGGTGGTCGGCTTCGCTCTGCAGTACCCGCAGGGCTTGCTGCCGCCGTCGACGGGCGACCCGCCGAAGCCGCCGAAGCGCTTCGAGGAGGCCTCGGCTCCTGCGTATCAGGACGTGAAAGCGCAGATGGAGAGCGAGTGGATGCCGGAGCTGAAGCGCATCCTCGGCATCGAAACGTACTCGCTGCCCGTTATCTGGGACGCGGACTTCCTACGCGGCGAAGACGACCGCTACGTCCTGTGCGAGATCAACGTCAGCTCGACCTTCGCCTTTCCCGAGCACGCGACACCGACGGTTGCTCGGGCGGCGCTGGCGCGCATCGGCGCCTAGCTGCGGGACAGGGATTCGAACCCCAACTTCCGGTTCCAGAGACCGGCGTCCTACCGTTAGACGATCCCGCAACGGGGCTTCGATTGTAGCCGCTCAGACTTCGAGCCGGTACATCGGCACCAGGCGCTGCTCGGTCTCCGTGTCGATGTGCGCGACGACCTCGACGTACGGCTCGAGGCCGGAGCCGCGCAGCTTCGCGCGCAGCAGTCCGTCCACCTGGAAGATCCCGGACGAGTTGTTCATCCGGATCTCGATGAGGATCGGACGCTCCTCGCCGTCGCCGATCGTGACGTCCTCGATCGCGGCGGCGGAGAGCGAATGCATGGACACGCGACCGCGCTCGAAGCCGATTCGGGACCGTCCCTTCGCCATGTCGAGCGCGTCGGCGACGCGGACGATGCCGGCCTCGATCGTCAGCGGCTCGCCGTCGGCGCGATGGCTGATGATCGCCTGCAGTACCTCGGACACGACGATCGTCCGCTCGGGCTCCTCGTAGATGCCGTCGAGCAGCTCGCGCAGCTTCGGCTCGGAGAGGAAGAGGCTGAAGTCCTCGTGGCCGTGGCGGTGGATCGACATGCCGATGCAGTGCAGGAGGGCGGCGAGCGTGACGACGATCTCCGCGTCGTCCTGTGTCATGCCGTAGTCGCGCACGAGTCCGGGCTCGATGTGGTGCTTCGTGAGCTGGCGCAGAAGCTTGAGCGCGATGTTCGTGACGATCTGGATGTGCACCCACGAGTGATCGTTGATCTCCATGCGCGCGACGGCGTTCACGTTCGACGCGTGCCACCACGCCTTCAGCTGCTTGTCCGAGTTCACGCGCTCGATCAGCGTGCGCAGCTTCCGGTTGCCGCGCACGGGCACGTTGATCCGCATGCGCTCGATTGCTTCGGCGGGCGTGAGCCTCGCTTCCTGCTCCGCCTCGGCCGGCACGGGCTGATCGATCCGGTCGGCGGTCTCCTTGTCGATCGCCATGGGCGTGAGTCTATGCCGGAGGCTCTTCGTCCCAGACCGACTTCCACGAGGTGCGCACGGGCTCGTCGGGGAGGATCGGTCGCTCCGGCTCGGTCAGCGTGTAGTAGAGGACGGTCAGCATGTGCGCCTGGAACGGGACCGCGATCGCGCCGGCGACGGTTCCGCCGATCCAAGCGGCGAGGAAGTTCGGCAACGGCGCGAACACGGCCCCGATAACCAGCGCAGCGATTCCGCTGATCACGAACGTGATGAGCACGAGCATGAGCACCCGACCGGTGCGTCCGCGCACGAGCTCGGACGAGCGCGCGAACGCTTCGCGGCGCTTCAAGCGCTCGATCACGACGAGTGGAACTGCGAGAGCCCAGCGCGCGAGCGGGATGATGAGGATGGCGCCGAGCCCGTAGAGAAGCGCGGTCCCGAGAAGCGTTCCGAGCCGGCCGCGCGTGCGCTCGTAGTACTCGGCGAGCGGTGCGGGCTCGCGTCCTTCGTGGAGGTCGCGCACGACCTCGACGAGCGCGCCCTGCACGAGCAGGCTGCCGACGAGGCTGAGGAGCACGGCGACGAGTTGCGTCAGCAGCGTTACGTGCCGATTCGCAAGCGCCTGTGCGAGCGAGACGACGATCGACACGAGCCCGGCGACGAGGATCGACCGGCGCCACAGCCGCCGATAGACGGCGAACGCTTCGCCGAGAATGTCGCCGATCACGCGACGTCCGTCGCCCAGTCGCCGTACAGCGAGGTGTACAGCCCGCGGCGCGCGAGCAGCTCGTTGTGCGAGCCCTGCTCCACGATGCGGCCGTGCTCGAGCACGACGATGAGGTCGGCGTCGCGGATCGTCGAGAGCCGGTGGGCGATGATGAACGACGTCCGATCGGCGAGCAGGATGCGCAGCGCCTGCTCGATCTTGCGCTCGGTGCCGATGTCGACCGACGACGTCGCCTCGTCGAGGATCAGGATGCGCGGATCGGCGAGCAGTGCACGCGCGAACGCGACGAGCTGCCGCTGGCCGAGCGACAGGCGCGACCCGCGCTCGCCGAGCTGCGTCTCGTAGCCGTCCTCGAGCCGGAGGATGAACTCGTGCGCGCCGACCGTCTGCGCCGCGCGGACGATCTCGTCCGGCTGCGCGTCGGGCTTGCCGAACGCGATGTTCTCCGCGACCGTGCCGGCGAAGAGGAAGCCCTCCTGCGGCACGACGCCGAGCTGACGCCGTAACGAGGCCTGCGTGACGTCGTTGAGGTCGAGCCCGTCGATCGTGATGCGCCCGTGTGTCGGCTCGTAGAAGCGTGCGAGCAGCTTCGCGATCGTCGACTTGCCGGCGCCCGTGTGGCCGACGAGCGCGACCGTCGTTCCGGCGGGCACATCGAGGTCGAGGCCGTGCAGCACTTCGTCGCCGCGCGCATACGTGAAGCGCACGCCTTCGAAGCGCACGTGCCCCGCGATCGCCGGCAGGTCGCGGGCGCCCGGACGGTCGGTCACCTGCGGCGTCTCGTCGAGAACGCCGAGGATCTTGTCGAGCGCCGCCGTCGCCGAGAGGAACGTGTTGTACAGCTGCGACAGCTGCTGCACGGGATCGAAGAAGTTCTGCACGTAGAGCATGAACGCGAAGAGCGTGCCGAGCGAGACGGCGCCGCTGAAGTAGAGATGGCCGCCGTACCCGAGGACGACGGCGAGCGCGACCGACGAGAGGAGGTCGACCGACGGGAAGTAGATCCCGTTGAGGACGACCGTCTGCATGTTCGCGTCGCGGTACCGCTGCGTGACCTCGCGGAAGTTGCGGACGCTCGCCTCCTCGCGCGTGAACGCCTGGACGATGCGCATGCCGGCGATGTCCTCCGCGAGCGTCGCCGTCACGAGGCCGAGACGCTCGCGCACGGCGGCATACGCGCGGGCAGAGTGCGTGCGGAAGAGCGCGGTCGCGACCGCCATGAGCGGGATGACCGAGCAGGTGGCGAGCGCGAGCCGCCAATCGAGGACGAAGAGGAGGATGGCGGTGCCGCCGAGGGTGAGCGTGCTCTGCACAAGCGTCGTGACGCCGTCGGTGACGAGCTGGTCGATCGCCTCGACGTCGTTCGTGAGCCGGCTAATGATGACGCCGGCGCGGTTCCGCTCGTAGAAGCCGAGCGACAGGCGCTGCAAGTGGCGGAAGAGCGTGATGCGCAAGTCGGCGAGGATCCGCTCGCCGACCCAGCCGGTGAGGTAGGTCTCGACATACGTCATCCCCCAGTTCGCGAGGCCGGCGGCGACGAAGATCGCGACGACGATCTCGAGGCGCCCGCCGCCATGCCCGTGAACCGCATCGTCGAGCGCGTACTTCGCGAGATAGGGCGGAGCGAGCGCGGTGGCGGTCGCGGTGAGCAGCGAGACGACGGACAAGCCCGTCCTGCCGCGATACGGGCGCGTCAGCCGCCAGAGCGTGCCGAGACGCCGACGCGTCTGCTGCCACGACCAGTCGTCGACCTTCTCCGGAACCGACCCACCCGGTTGATGCATCCTCATCCGGTTGCCGCCCTCGCTTCGACCGCGTCGGCGAACTGCCGCTCGAGCAGGCCGTGCTCGTAGATCTCGCGGTAGACGGGGCTCGTCGCGACGAGCTGTTCGTGAGTCCCGCGCGCGGCGATGCGACCTTCGTCGAGGACGACGATCTCGTCGGCGAGCGCGATGGTCGAAAGCCGATGCGCGATGATGAGCGTCGTCCTGTTCTCCATCGCGGCGCGTAGACCGGTGCGGATCTGCGCCTCGGTCGTCGCGTCGACGGACGCCGTCGCGTCGTCGAGGATGAGGATGCGCGGGTCGACCGCGAGTGCGCGTGCGATCGCGAGCCGCTGCCGCTGTCCGCCCGAGAGCGTGATGCCGCGCTCGCCGATGACGGTGTCGTAGCCATTCGGCAGGCGCTCGATGAACTCGTGCGCCTGCGCGGCGCGGGCGACGCGCTCCATCTCGTCGTCGGAGAGCTCGCCACGGCCGAAGGCGATGTTCTCGCGCACCGTCGCGGAGAAGAGGAACGGGTCCTGCGAGATGACGCCGATCGCGCGCCGCAGCGGCGTGAGCTGATAGTCGCGAACGTCGACACCGTCGACGAGCACGCGCCCGGCCGTCGAATCGTAGAAGCGCGGCACGAGCGACGTGAGCGTGGTCTTCCCCGAGCCGGTGTGGCCGATGAGTGCGATCGTCCGGCCGGGCTCGATGTCGAGGTCGACGTCGGTGAGGACCGGTCGGCCGGGGAGATATTCGAAGGAGACGTGTTCGAAGCGGATGCGGCCGGTGCCAGGCACCGAGACATGTCCGTTCGGCGGATCGGCGACATCCTCCGGCTCGTCCAGCACCTGGAAGATGCGCTCGCCGGACGCGGTCGCGCGCTGTGCCTGGCCGACCCACATGCCGAGCGAGCGCAGCGGCGTGACGAGCATTCCGAGGTAGAGGAAGATCGCGCTGAAGCTGCCGGGGCTGAGGTGTCCGCGCGCGACCATGCGCGCCCCGACGAGCAGCACCGCCGCCTGCGCCAGCAGCGGCACGAACGAGATGAGCGGCACGTACGTCGCGCGCTGCCGGTTCGCGCGCAGCGTCTGGTCGAAGACGAGCTCGGAGCGCCGGCGGAACTTCTCCTCCTCCGCCGGTTCCTGCGCAAACGCCTTCACGACATGGACGCCGACGATGTTCTCCTCGGCGACCGTCGCGACGTCCGCGAGTCGCTGCTGCACGTCGCGGAGCGTCGGATGCGCGACGTGGCTGTAGCGATACGCGAGCACGACGAGCGGCGGAGTGATCGCGAGCGCGATGAGCGCGAGCTCCCACTGGAAGAAAAAGAGGACGACAGTGACGGACGCGACCGTCAGCACGTTCTGGAAGAAGAAGATGAGGCCGTAGCCGAGGAAGAAGCGCACGCCCTGCAGGTCGACGGTTGCACGCGACATGAGCTGACCGGTCTGGTGGCGGTCGTAAAAGCCGAAGGAGAGGCGGACGAGGTGCGCGTACATCGCGCCGCGCATGTCCATCTCGACGTCAAGCGCTTGCTTGCCGGAGAGGAGGCGGCGGCCGGCCATCATGGCCGCGCGTACGACCCCGAGAGCGACGATCGCCGCGAGGTAGTACCAGAGGGCGTGCGTGTGGTGGTGGAGGAGCGCCCGGTCGATCACCTGGCGGCCGGTCACCCACACGAGCGCGATCTGCGCCGCCTGCGATCCCACCGCAAGCAGCACCGAGACGGCGAGGCCGACGCGGTAGGGGCGAAGGAAGCCGAGCAGGCGGACGAACGTCGAGCGGTAGGGGACAGCGCTCACGGCCTCAGATTAGGCTCGGGGACATGTCTGACGTAGCCCCCGATGGCAGCCCGGTCGAGCTCTACGCGCTCTTGCCGGACCGAGCCGAGGGCGCTCTCGTCGCGCGCGTGCTGAAGGAAGGTGGCTCTGTCCTCGAGCTTGGTTGCGGCACTGGTCGGATCACCCGTCAACTCGTCGCATGCGGGTATCGCGTCACCGCGGTCGACGAGTCCGCGGACATGTTGGCGTTTGTTCGGGGCGCGGAAACTGTCCACGCCCGCATCGAGGGTCTGGCGCTTGGCCGGCGCTTCGACGCGGCGCTACTCGCAAGCAATCTCGTGAGCGCACCTCCGCCGCAGAGGCTTGCGTTTCTGGAGACCTGCCGGGATCACAGCGATGTCGCCATTATCGAGACGTTGCCGCTTGGCTGGACGCCGAGCGAGACAGTGTCGACACTCGGCGCGGTCAGCACGCGTGTAGTCGTCGAGCGAGTGGAGAACGGCACCGTCCACGGTGCGGTCTACTACGCAGTAGGCGACAGGCGTTGGACGCATGACTTCGCCATGCACGTCTTCGTGGATGAGCACGAGCTCTGCGCCGCGCTTAGCGAGGCTGGTCTGCGGTTGGACCATTGGCTCGATCGCGCGCGGGGCTGGTTCGTCGCTACACACGCATGAGTTCGTCCTTGACGAGGGCGAGAGCGCGATCGAGTCGCACGCGGTTCGCGGGGACGTTCGGCCAGCTGCTTGCACCCGAGGGATGGGGCAGTGGGATCACCGGTACGCCGTCGAGGTCGAAGCGCTCGCCGATTGCGGCCGTCAAGTCGTTCTCGCCGAGCAGGGCGCGGAGCGCGAGCCCGCCGACGGTGACTATTAGGCGTGGCCTCAGCAGCTCGAGCTCGCGCTCCCGCCAGAACGCGCAGAGCTCCTGCTCACGCGGCGTCGGCGTGCGGTCGCCGCGGCCTGACGGAGCGCGGCCGGGATAGCAGCGCGTGACCGACGCGCAGTAAAACGTCGCGTAGAAGCCGTCCTCGTCGAGCTCGAGCCAGCGTCGCAGTGTCTGTCCCGCGCGGCCGCGCCACGGCAGCCGCTCCTGGCCTTCGACGATGCCTGGCGCCTGGCCGTACATATATGCGCGCTGCTCCGCGTACGGGGCGTGCACCGGCAGCGACTCGAGCGGAAACCCCACATCCGCGCAGGCGCGGCAGCTCGCAGTGTCGCGTTGTAGCGATGCAAGCGACCGATACGCTGATTTTCGGGCTGTCATGAGGGGTCTGTTCTCGTTTCCGAATCCCGTCAACGAGACGTCGGCGCGCATCGTCGCCGGCGTCGTCGCCGTGCTTGCCGTCGTGGCGATCGCATTCCAGCAGGGTTGGCTCTTGCCGGTGCTCGCCTTCGGGTTCGTCGCGCGCACATTGACCGGGCCGAAGCTCAGCCCCCTTGCGTTCGTCGTCACGCGTTGGATCACGCCTCGGCTCCATCTCGTACACAGCTACGCGCCGGGGCCGGCGAAGCGCTTCGCGCAGGCGATCGGGGCCGGGGTTCACCGTTCCGGCCTCACTGCTCTGGTACGCGGCGGGCCTGCACATCGAGGCGCTCGCGCTCGTGGGCGTCATCGCCGTCTTCGCGACGCTCGAGTCCGCGTTCGGCGTCTGCGTCGGCTGCAAGGCGTTCTACCTCGGGATGCGGGTCGGGCTCGTCCCGCCGCACGTGTGCGAAGACTGCGCGCCGTTCCTTCCGGCGTAGGCTCCCCCTGTGCAACTGCCGCTCGAAGCGGTACCGAACTTCTCCGAGGGCCGTGACCCCGCGGTCATCGCCGCGCTTGGCGACGTACTCGGCACGCATGCGCGCGTGCTCGACGTGCATTCGGATGCCGACCACAACCGCTCGGTATTCACGCTCGTCGCCGAGCCTGAGCCGTTGGTGGAAGCACTGCTCGCCGGCATCGCGCTTGCGCGCGAGCGCATCGACCTGCGCGAGCACGAGGGCGTGCACCCGCGGATCGGTGCCGCGGACGTCGTGCCGGTCGTTCCGGTTCGGCAGGAGGACATGGATCGAGCGAAAGAAACCGCGCTTGCGCTCGCGTCGCGCATCGGCGACGAGCTCGCGCTCCCCGTCTTCTTGTACGCCGAGCTTTCACCCGGCCGCGGTCCCGCGTTCTACCGCCGCGGCGGGCCGGAGGAGCTACAGAGCCGGATCGACGAAGGTGAGTTTGCGCCGGACTTCGGACCTTCGCAGCTCGACGCCAAGGCCGGCGGCGTCATCGTCGGCGCACGAAGGCCGCTCATCGCTTTCAACGTCGATCTCGCGATCGACGACGTCGAGGTCGCCCGCGAGATCGCGCGCGCGGTACGCGAGCGCGACGGCGGCTTCCCCGGCGTGCGCGCGCTCGGCCTCGAACTGCCACTCGCCGGACATGCGCAGGTGAGCATGAATGTCGAGGACTGGGAGGCGGTTGCGTTGCACGACATCGTCGAGGCGATCGAGCGCGAAGCCGCCGCGCGTGGGGTGGAGGTTGCGGGCGCAGAGCTCGTCGGCCTCATGCCCGCGGGCGCGGCGATGCGCGCGGCCGGTGCCGTGCTCCGCATCGACGGCTTCGACGCGTCACACGTGCTCGAGCTGAGGTTGCTCGGCGACTAGCGTTGGCGACTCTTCTAGACCGGGCATCTCGCGGATGGAGCGCACCTGGCTGAAGAACACAGGCAGGATGGGCAGGGCGATTCCGATCCCGCCGGCGAACAGTGCAGCGCGGAGTCCGAACGCGGTGGCTATTCCGCCTCCGGCAAGCGTGCCGAGCGGCATAGTGCCCCAGACGAGCCATCGCATCGCCGCGTTGGTGCGCCCTTGTAGTCGTTCTGGCGTGATCGCTTGACGCAGGCTCCGCTGCGCCACGTTGTACATAACGATCGCAACACCGAGGAGCAGCTGGCCGACCATCAGGGCTGGCAACGGAAACGACCGCGGCGCCAGCGGGACCGCGAGGATCCCGAGATTGAGAAAGGGGCTGAACGCGATCGTACGCCCGACGCCGATTGCGTTCTGCACTCGGCGGGCGACAAGTGCGGCGCCAACCGAGCCGAACGACCCTACGGCGAAGACTGCGCCGACCTCCAGCGCGGAGAGATGCAGACGCCGTGTTAGGTACAAGAGCAACACAGAGAAGGACATCGACAGAAAGAAGTTCGCGCTTCCCGTGCAGGCAGCGATGGGGCGAAGCCAGCGATGCCGCAGCAGAAAACTGAGTCCTTCCTTCACCTCGCGCACCATCGCTGGCTTTGGGTCGCCTTCGGCACGCTCTGGCAGAACCTCGCGATGGCGCATTCGCATCACGAAGCCCGCTGAGGCTATGAAGCTGGCCGCATCGACCACAACGGCGTACGGCGCAGTGATAGCGGCGATCAATGCTCCGGCGATGCTCGGCCCGGCGACCTGTGCAACCGACGCAGTCAGATCAAGCTTTGCGTTTCCATCGACGAGGTCTGCGCGCTCGACGATCGCGGGTACGTATGACATGTAGGCGACATCGAAGAAGACCGTGAAGATCCCGACGACAAACTCAGTCGCGAGTAGCTGCCAGATTGTGAGGACACCAAGCGCATAGGTGACCGGAATAGACGCGAGGAGTAGCCCGCGGGCTATGTCACCCACGATCAAGATGGGTCGACGCTGCAGCCGGTCGACCCAAACCCCAGCCGGGAGCGCAAAGAGGATGAAGGGCCACAGTCCGAAGACGCCCAAAAGCGAGAACACGAACGGGCTGGTGTGGAGGACGACAGCGGCGACCCACGGGATCGCGAGCCCGGATACCTGTGAGCCGAGTTCGCTGATCGACTGGCCGGTCCAGAGTTTGAGAAAGTCGGCGTGGCTCCAGAGCGCGCCGGTGGGACGACGAAGTCGCATCGCTCCATCTTCATCGAGCGGCGGATGATCCGCTACTAAACTCGCCGCGTGGCGATCGGCCTCACGGGCGACGATCTGACGGTCGCGGACGTCTGGGCCGTTGCCGTGGGAGGAGCCTCCGTGTCGCTGTCGGATTCCGCGCGCGACAAGATGCGCGCCGCCCGCGAGCTCGTCGAGCGAGCGGCGCACGGAGGCAGCGAGCACACGTACGGCGTCAACACGGGCTTCGGCCGCTTCGTCTCGCGGTCGATTCCCGCGGAGCTGACGGAGGAGCTGCAGCTGCGCCTGCTGCGCTCGCACGCGTGCGGCGTGGGCGAGCCGTACCCGGACGAGATCGTGCGTGCGGCGATGCTGCTGCGCGCGAACACGCTCGCGAAGGGCAACTCCGGTGCGCGCATCGAGACGGTCGAGCTCCTGCTCGAGTGTCTCGAGCGCGGCGTGCTGCCGGTCGTGCCGAGCCGCGGATCGGTCGGCGCGTCCGGCGACCTCGCGCCGCTCGCACACCTCGCGCTCCCGCTCGTCGGGGAGGGGGAGGCGGTCGTCGACGGAGAGCGGGTCCCCGGGTTCGAAGCACTCACCCGCGTGGGACTGAAGCCGATCCGTCTCGGCGCGAAGGAAGGCCTTTCGCTCGTCAACGGCACGCAGTTCATGGCCGCCTACCTCGCGCTCGGCCTCGTGCGCGCGCGCCGGCTCGCGCACGCAGCGGACGTCGCGTGCGCGCAGTCGGTGGAAGCGCTGCAAGGTTCGCGCACGTCGTTCTTGCCGCAGATCCACGCGCTGCGTCCGCTGCGGGGACAGATCGACTCGGCAGCGCACATCCTCGCGCTGCTCGACGGCTCCTCGATCATCGAATCGCATCGCTGGTGCGACAAGGTGCAGGATGCGTACTCGCTTCGTTGCGCGCCGCAGGTTCACGGCGCGTCGCGCGACCTCCTCGACTACGTCGAGTACACGGTCTCCGTCGAGCTGAATGCGGCGACGGACAATCCACTCGTGCTCGTCGAGGACGAGCAGCTCGTTTCGAACGGCAACTTCCATGGACAGCCGCTCGCGTTCGCGCTTGATGCGCTCGCAATGGCGGTCGCGGAGCTCGCGAGCATCTCCGAGCGGCGGATCGAGCGGCTCGTCAACCCGAATCTCTCCGACGGGTTGCCCGCGTTCCTCACGACCGACGGCGGGTTGAACAGCGGCTTCATGATTCCGCAGTACGTCGCCGCGTCGCTCGTCTCCGAGAACAAGGTGCTGTGTCATCCTGCATCCGTCGACTCGATTCCGACGAGCGCGGGGCAGGAGGATCACGTGTCGATGGGCAACGCGGCGGGGCTGAAGGCGTGGCAGGTGCTCGCGAATTGCGAGAGCGTCCTTGCGATCGAGCTGCTCGCGGGCGCCCAGGCGGTCGAGTTCCACGCGCCGCTCGAGCCCGGCGTCGGCGTGCGCGCGGTGCGTGCGGCCGTGCGCCAGCTCTCTCCGCGCCTGCGTGACGACCGCTCGCTCGCGCCCGACATCGAGGCGGTCGCGACCGCGATCCGGAGCGGAGCGCTGCCGCAATGAGCATCACCGAGACGCTCGCCGCTCGCGTCGACGCGCTCTGCGGCGACCTCTTGTCGATCCGCGCGCCGCGCGGCACCGAGCTGAACGCCCGACAGTGGTCGACCGAGGCGCCGCTGCGCATGCTTCTCAACAACCTCGACCGCGAGGTGGCCGAGAAGCCGGAGCAGCTCATCGTGTACGGCGGCTCCGGCAAGGCTGCGCGCAACCACGACGCGTTGCGCGCGATCGTCGGCGCACTTCTCGAGCTTGGCCCCGACGAGACGCTGCTCGTGCAGTCCGGCAAGCCCGTCGGCGTGCTGACGACGCATGAAGGTGCACCGCGCGTGCTCATCGCGAACGCGTTGCTCGTTCCGAAGTGGGCGACGTGGGACGAGTTCCGCCGGCTCGAGGCGGAAGGGCTGACGATGTTCGGGCAGATGACCGCGGGCTCGTGGATCTACATCGGCACGCAGGGGATCCTGCAGGGGACGTTCCAGACGTTCGCGGCGGCGGGGGAGAAGCACTTCGGCTCGCCGGACCTGCGCGGGCGGACAATCCTCACCGCGGGCCTCGGCGGGATGGGCGGCGCGCAGCCGCTCGCCGGGACGATGGCGGGCGCGGCGATCCTCTGCATCGAGGTCGATCCGGCACGCATCGCGCGACGGCTCGAGACGCGGTATCTCGACGAAGCTGCGGACTCGCTCGACGACGCGCTCGTGCGCATTCGCGCCGCAGCATCGGAAGGGCGTGCGCTGTCGGTCGGGCTACTCGGGAACGCTGCCGACCTCGTGCCCGAGCTTGCCGCGCGCGGCGAGCACTTCGATCTCGTCACCGACCAGACCGCGGCTCACGATCCGCTGACGGGTTACGTGCCGCAGGGATTGTCGATCGCCGAGGCGGACGCGTTGCGCGTGTCCGATCCGGACGAGTACGTGCGGCGTGCGCGCGCATCGATCGTCGCGCACGTCGAAGGCTTGCTCGAGTACGTCCGGCGCGGTGCGTATGTTTTCGATTATGGCAACAACCTGCGAGGTGAGGCCCGTGACGGTGGCGTAAGCGAGGCCTTCTCATATCCGGGCTTCGTCCCGGCCTATATCCGGCCGCTGTTCTGTCGCGGCATCGGGCCGTTTCGCTGGGCAGCGCTGTCCGGGGAACCGGCCGACATCGCGACGATCGACGCAGCGCTGCGCGAGCTGTTCCCCGACGATGCGCTCCTGCAGCGGTGGCTCGAGCTCGCACCGGAGCGGGTCACGTTCCAGGGGCTGCCCGCACGGATTTGCTGGCTCGGCTACGGCGACCGCGCGAAGGCGGGGTTCGCGTTCAACGAACTCGTGCGGAGCGGCGCGGTCAAGGCGCCGATCGTCATCGGCCGCGACCACCTCGACGCGGGCTCCGTTGCGTCGCCGTACCGCGAGACGGAGGCGATGCGCGACGGCTCGGACGCGATCGCCGACTGGCCGATCCTGAACGCGCTCGTGAACGTCGCCGCAGGGGCGACCTGGGTGAGCGTGCATCACGGCGGAGGCGTCGGGATCGGCAACGCGATCCACGCCGGCATGGTCGTCGTCGCGGACGGAACCGATGACGCGGCGGATCGCCTCGAGCGCGTGCTCACGACCGATCCGGGCACGGGCGTGCTGCGTCACGCCGACGCGGGCTATCCCGAGGCGCTCGATGCTGCCGAGCGCGGCGGCCTGCGCATCCCGCACTCGCCGTAGTGCTCCTCCTCCGCGACCTGGAGCAGGTGGCGACGCCGGCGGGCACGCACGCACCGCTGCGCGGGCGCGATCTCGGCACGGTCGACGTGCTGGAGGACGCGTATGTGCTCTGCCACGGCGACACGATCGCCGGCGTCGGGCGCATGCGCGACCTGCCGCGGCTCGACGGCGACGTCGTGGAAGTCGACGGTCGCGGTCGCTGCGCGATCCCCGGCCTCGTCGACTGTCATACGCATGCGGCGTTCGGCGGCGATCGCGTCGATGAGTTCTCGCTCCGCGCGGGCGGCGCGTCGTACGAGGAGCTGCATGCGGCGGGCGGCGGCATCCTCTCGACCGTTCGTGCGACGCGCGCAGCAGGCGAGGACGGTCTCCGAGCGGCGGTCGAGCTCCACCGCGGGTGGATGCGCGCGCACGGCACGACGACGTTCGAGTCGAAGTCGGGCTACGGGCTCGACCACGACACGGAGCTCGCGTCGCTGCGCGCCATTCGGGAAGCGGGCGGGGTCCCCACGTGGCTCGGCGCGCACGCGGTCCCACCCGAGTTCGACGACGGCGACGCGTATCTCGACTTCGCCCTCGCCGAGGTGCTCCCGGAGGCCGCGCGCATCGCAGAAGCGGCAGACGTGTTCCTCGAGCGCGGCGCATTCGACCGCGCGCAGGCGCGGCGCTATCTCGAAGCATGCCGCGACGCCGGGCTCACGCTGCGCCTACACGGCGACCAGTTCACCGAGCTCGGTGCGATCGCGCTCGCCGTCGAGCTCGGCGCGCGCTCCGTCGACCACCTTGAGGCGACCGGCGACGACGGCGTGCGCACGCTCGCGGCGAGCGAGGTCACCGGGGTCGTGCTGCCCGCGAGCGCGCTCTTCGTCGGCCGGCCGATGCCCCCGGCGCGGGCGCTCGCCGACGCGGGCGCCGCCGTCGCCGTGGCGACCGACTTCAATCCCGGCAGCGCGTTCTGCGAGAGCCTGCCGCTCTGCTGCTCGCTTGCCGCGACGCAGCTGAAGCTCTCGCCGGCGGAGGCGCTCGCGGCGTGCACGGTCAATGCGGCGCACGTGCTCGGGCGCGCGGACCGGCTGGGTCGGCTCGCGCCCGGCTATCGGGCCGACGTCGTCCTCCTCGACGCGCCCGACTGGCGGTACCTCGCGTATCACCTCGGCGGCGACGTCGTCGACGAGGTCGTGATCGGCGGGGAGCTACCCTAGGCATCCATGCCGACGAGGAAGCAGCGGCGCCGCGAGGCGAAGTCGAAGCGCCACGAATACGAGTTCGTGTACGTCGACGACGAGGGCCACGAGCTCGAGGAGCCGCCGGAGGACCTCCTCCCGGCACCGAAGCAGCAACGCAACGGCACGAGCCCCGCGGCGAAGAAGCAAGCGCCGCAGCGCGGCGGCCGCCCGCGCAAGACGCCGCAGCCGCCGTCGTGGCAGCGCGCGGCGAAACGCGCCGTCCTTCTCGGCGCCGTGGTCTTCGTTCTTTTCTCCGCCACTGCGAAGGGACACAACAAGTACGTGACTGCGTTCGTTCCCGCGCTCATCTACACAGCGCTCTTCATTCCCTTCACGTACGCAATCGACCGCTTCGCGTATCGCCGCTGGCAGGTCCGCGAGCAGGGCGGCGGCGCGCCGCCCGCTAAGAAGCGGTAATCACCGCAGCGTCGCCGCCGCGGTAGTGCCCTTCGCCCGGCCAGGGCGCAAGGAACAGCACGATCCGGCCGCCGGCTGCGCTGCGAACCGTCCGGCGCTCGTCGGGATCGAAGCGGAAGAGTTCGCCGGCGGCGGCGTCCACCGACTCGCCGCCCGCTTCGACGCTGACATTGCCCTCGACGACGAGCAGCAGCGCTGCCTCCTTCACCTGGTGCTCGCCGAGCTCCTGGCCGGCGTCGAGCGCGAGCAGGACGACGCGCCCTTCGCCGTCTTGCGAATGGAGGACGACGGGCGAGCGTGTTCCCGCCGGTGCGTCGATCTCATGAAGCTTCCAGTGGCGCATGGGGTCGCCGTACCCCAAGAGGCGCCTCGTTAGACTCGCCGGATGCCACTCGTGGTCGACCAATACGCGCTTGGACCGCTGCAGACGAACTGCTATGCGGTGCGTGCGAGCCGGGAGGCGACCGAGGCGGCGGTGATCGATCCGGGCGGCGACGCGGCGGAGCTGCGCCTCGGCCTCGCGCGGAGTGGCGCGACCTGTACTGCGATCCTCATCACCCACGGGCATTTCGACCACCTCGGCGGCGTCGCCGACCTCGCGGAGGGGACCGGCGCGCCGGTTTACATGCCGGCCGGCGAGCGGGAGCGCCTCGAGCGCTACGGGGACTTCGCGCCGATCGGCATGCTGGGCCGCTCGTACACGCCCGACCATCTCCTCGCAGGCGGGGAGACGATCGAGGCCGCAGGCATCACGTTCGAGTGCGTCGCGATCCCGGGTCACTCGCCCGCACACGTCGCGTTCTTCGCGGACGGCTGTCTCTTCAGCGGTGACCTGCTCTTCGCCGGCTCGATCGGGCGAGTCGACCTGCCAGGCGCGGACTGGGACACGCTCATCGCATCCGTGAAGACGCTGAACGAGCGCTTCCCGGCAGACACCGTCGTGTACCCGGGTCACGGCCCGACGACGACACTCGGCGCGGAACTCGAGCACAACCCGTTTCTTGCGGAGCTCCGCGCGTGAAGATCGAGGCACCGCGCGGCACGCACGACGTCCTCCCGTCCGACCAGCCGCTCTGGCAAAGGGTGACGGGCGAGATGGAGCGCCTGTGCGCGCTCTATGGCTACCGGCGAATCCAGACGCCCGGTTTCGAGGACACCGAGCTCTTCCAGCGGACGTCTGGCGCAGGCTCGGACATCGTCCAGAAGGAGATGTACACGTTCGAGGACCGCGCCGGCCGCTCGCTGACGCTGCGTCCCGAGGGCACGGCGCCGATCTGCCGCGCGTACATCGAGCACGGGATGCAGCGGCAGCCGCAGCCGGTGAAGCTCTACACGCTCGCGCCGATGTATAGGTACTCCGCGCCGCAGCGCGGGCGGGTGCGCGAGCACACGCAGCTCTCACTCGAGTGCATCGGCTCCGCCGACCCCGCCGTCGACGCCGAGGTCATCCAGTACTACGACACCTTGCTACACAGGCTTGGCGTCGAAGACGTCGAGCTGCAACTGAACTCGATCGGCGACCGCAACTGCCGCCCCGCGTACATCGACCAGCTCAACGCCTGGCTCGACGCGCATCCGGACGTACTCGACGAGGAGGCGAAGCAGAAGCGCGCGACGAGCCCGTTGCGCGTGTTCGACGTGAAGAACGAGCGCGTGCTTGCGGCTCTCGACGAGGCTCCGAAGATCGGCGACTCCCTCTGCGAGGAGTGCGAGGCGCACTTCGCGCGCGTGCGCGAGTACCTCGACGCGTACGCGGTCGAGTACACGCTCGTGCCGACGCTGGTGCGCGGGCTCGACTACTACACGCGCACGACGTTCGAGTTCGTTCGGCCGGATGAGAGCGCCCAGGCATCGACGATCTGCGGCGGCGGCCGCTACGACTACCTCGTCGAGGAGATCGGCGGGCCACCGACGCCGGGAATCGGCTTCGGCGCAGGCATCGAACGGCTTGCCCTCGCGCTCGAGCCCGAACCGGAGCCTCAGCTGGACCTATTCGTCGCCGGCGATGCGCCGCCGGGACTCATCAAGCAGCTGCGCGACGCTGGTGTTGCTGCTGACCGCGATTACGCCGGCCGCTCGCTCAAGGGCCAGCTCACGTACGGCGGCAAGCACGCGCGCGCGACGCTCGTCCTCGCCGAGGACGGCTGGACGCTCCGGCGGCCCGGCGAGCTCGACATCGCGGTGCGCGACGTCGAGCATTTGAAGGAGATTCTGTGAGCTGGCGCGACACGACGTGCGGTGCGTTGCGCGCCGACGACGCGGGCAAGCGCGTCACGCTCGCCGGCTGGGTGAACACGCGCCGCGATCACGGCGGGCTCGTGTTCATCGACGTCCGCGACTTTTCGGGCGCCGTGCAGCTCGTCATCAACCCCGAGCGCGCGCCGCAGCCCGCTGGCGTCGCGCACGAGCTGCGGAACGAATTCGTGATCAAGGCCGAAGGCGAGGTCGTGAAGCGGGCCGCCGACGCGGTCAACCCGAACATCCCGACCGGCGAGGTCGAGGTCCAGGTCGACACGCTCGAGATCGTCTCGCGCTCGGTTCCACTCCCGTTCCAGCTCGACGAGGAGAACGTCGACGAGAACCTGCGGCTCAAGTACCGCTGGCTCGACATGCGCACCGAACGGATGCAGCGGAACCTGCGCCTCTCGCATACGGCGATCGCGGCGATCCGCCGTGAGATGGACTCGCTCGGCTTCGTCGACGTCTGGACGCCGGGGATGACAATGGGCACGCCCGAGGGCGCGCGCGACTTCATCATTCCGATGCGGCTCCAGCCGGGCCGGTTCTACGTGCTCGCGCAGTCGCCGCAGATCTTCAAGCAGCTGTGCATGGTCGGCGGGATCGACCGCTACTACCAGATCGCGACGTGCTGGCGTGACGAGGATCTCCGCGCCGATCGCCAGTTCGAGTTCCGGCAGCTCGACTTCGAGATGTCGTTCGTCGAGCGCGAGCACGTGCTCGATGTGATGGAGCGGTGCGTCGTCGCGAGCTTCGAGGCGCTCGGTCGCGAGGCGCCCTCTCGTCCGTTTCCGGGCTTGCAGTTCGCAGACGCGATGCGCCGCTATGGATCCGACAAGCCGGACCTCCGCTTCGAGCTCGAGATCCAGGATGCGACCGAGATCACGCGCGGCTCGCAGTTCGGCGTCTTCGCGAATGCGCCGGTCGTCCGCTATCTCGCCGCGCCGCGCGCGTTCTCACGCACCGACCTCGCGCGGCTCGAGGAGATCGCGAAGGAATGGGGCGCGAAGGGTCTCGCATACCTCGTGAACGACGGCGGCGAGATCCGCTCGCCGATCGCGAAGTTCCTCTCCGAGCAGGAGCTCGCCGCGTTCGCATCCGAACCGGGCACGACGCTCCTCTTCGCCGCAGCGGACGAGGCGACCGTGTCGCGCGTCCTCGGCGGCCTGCGCGTGCATCTCGGCCGTGAGCTCGAGCTCGCGCGCGACGAGGAGAACTTCTCGTGGGTGATCGACTTTCCGCTCTTCGAGCGCCACGAAGAGAGCGAGGGTTGGACGTTCACGCATCACCCCTTCACCGCGCCGCTCCCCGACGACGCGCACCG
>DASSXM010000021.1:0-11963 GCA_035703805.1 Gaiellaceae bacterium
CCTGCGCCTGTTCTCCTACCGCGACCTGACGCCGCTCCGGGGCGGCCAGGTCGACGACGAGCCCTACGGCGGAGGGGCAGGCATGGTGCTGCGCGTCGACGTCGTCGCCGCTGCGCTCGACGCGGTGTACGGGGAACGTCCGGCGCACCCGGTGATCGCGCTCAGCCCCCAGGGTCGCCAGCTGACCCAGAAGGTCGTCGAGGAGCTGCGTGAGCTCGAGCACGTGACGCTGCTCTCCGCCCGCTTCGAGGGCTTCGACGAGCGGATCGTCGAGCACCTGACGACCGACGCGATCTCGATCGGGCCGTACGTCCTCTCGAACGGCGACCTGCCCGCGATGGTGCTGCTAGACGCGATCGCGCGCCGACTTCCGGGCGCGCTCGCAGAAGGCTCAGGCGAGAACGAGAGCTTCTCGGACGAGCTGGGTGGCGGGCTCGAGCATCCGCATTACACGAGGCCGCCGGATTTTCGCGGGTGGAAGGTCCCGGAGGTTCTGCTGTCGGGCGACCACGCCCGGATCGAGGCGTGGCGGAAGGAACACGTTCGATGAAGGACCCCCTCGGCCGCCTGTTCCCGAATCTCCCGCGCTCGGTGCGCGTCGTCCTCGACTGGGTGTTCACGATTGCGGGCGCGATCGTCATCGTGCTCGCGCTCAAGGCCTGGGTCGTGAATCCGTATCGGATTCCGTCGTCGTCGATGGAGCCGACGCTCCACTGCGCGAAGCCCGCGCAAGGCTGCGAGGCAAACTTCAGCGACCGCGTCCTCGCGTGCCGCATCTGTTACGACGTCACGAGCCCGGCGCGCGGCGACATCGTCGTCTTCAAGACGCCGGGGACGAAGCCCGTATGCGACACGACCCACGCCGGGGAGGTGTTCGTCAAGCGGCTCATCGGTCTGCCTGACGAGACCGTGAGGGAGGACGCGCACGGCTATATCTGGATCGGCTACGCGAACACCGACACGTTCTTCAAGCTGAAAGAGCCGTACATCCAGAGCGCGAGGCGGCTCGAGGACTCGCAGCACTACAACCAGCACTGGACGGTTCCGCCCGGCAACTACTTCTTCATGGGCGACAACCGCGGCCAGTCCTGCGACTCGCGCGACTGGGGCCCCGTCCCGCGCGCGAACATCATCGGCAAGGTCTTCTTCGTCTACTGGCCACCCTCGCGGATCGGGTTCCGCTAACCTAGGCGTCCGCCTTCGGGCGGCCTTCCCATGAGCAACGTCATCGAGTCGATCGAGCGCGCCCAGATGCGCAAGATCCCCCGCTTCAAGGCAGGGGACACGGTCCGCGTCCACTTCCAGGTGATCGAGGGCCAGCGCCGCCGCGTCCAGGTCTACGAGGGCATCGTCATCAAGCGGCAGGGCTCCGGCGCCCGCGAGAGCTTCACGGTTCGCAAGCAATCCTTCGGGGTCGGCGTCGAGCGGACGTTCCCGCTCCATTCACCGAAGATCGAGAAGATCGAGGTCGTCGCGGTCGGGGACGTGAACCGCGCGAAGCTCTATTACCTCCGCGGCCGCGTCGGCAAGAAGGCCCGCGTCCGCGAGCAGCGGTACGGCGCTACCTCCGCTGAAACGGTCGTGGAAGAGGAGGACATCCTCCTCGAAGAGCCTGTCGCTGAGGAGCCGGCCGAAGAGGCCGTGGCCGCAGAGGTCGAGGCTCCCGTGGCCGACTGATCCCCGCGCTATTGTCGGCCGCGGTGAAGCGGACCGGCCAGAAGCTCCTGAAGTTCGACCGAAGTCTCGGAGCGCGGTTCGTTGCGGGCGCGGATGAAGCTGGACGCGGCTCACTCGCGGGACCGCTCGTCGTCGCCGGCGTGCTGCTCGATTACGCGGCGCTGAAAGACCATCGCGTTCGCCCGCTCACCTACCTGAACGACTCGAAGCAATGCTCGGAGGAGCGGCGCGACGAGCTCTTCCGCGCAGTCATTGCCTGCGCGAAGAAGGTGACGGTGCGCGCGATTCCCGCGAGCGACATCGACCGCAACGGCCTGCACAAGTCGAACCTCGCGGGCCTGCGCGCGATGCTCGACGCGCTCACGCCGCCGGCAGAGGCGTGCCTCGTCGACGGCTTTCGCCTCGGGCCGCTCGCGCCGGAGCACACGGCTGTCGTCGACGGCGATACGAAGAGCGCGGCGATCGCTGCGGCCTCGATCGTTGCGAAGGTGACGCGCGACCGTCTCATGCGCCGACTCGACGCGTTATATCCCGCGTACGGGTTCGCGCAGCACGTGGGTTACATCACGCCTGGCCATTCCGCGGTCGTACGCGAGCGCGGTCCGTCAGCGGTGCACCGGCTTTCGTTCCAAGCGCTCTGTTACCGGTGAACTCAGCAGAACGCCGCGCCGCGCGCTGGTACCGGCTGCGCGGCTGGCGCATCCTCGGCACGAACGTCTGGGCGGCCGGCAACGAGGTCGATCTCATCGCGCGCCGCGGGCGGTCACTGCGCTTCGTCGAGGTGAAAGAGAAGCGCGGCTCCGAGTTCGGCGATCCGGCGGAGATGGTGGGTGCGGAGAAGCAGCGCCGCGTGCGGCGCGCAGCGGAGACCTGGCTGGCGTCGCGGCCCGACCTCGACGGCCTTGACATCGGCTTCGACGTCATCGCTGTCTGGGAAGGCAAACTGCAGCGAGTTGCCGATGCGTTCTAACGAGTGGTTCGTTCTCAACCTGCGGGACGCGAAGTGGGTCGGCGGTCCGCTCGGAATCTTCTGCGAGGTTGAACCGGAGGACGCACGCTTCGAACAAGTCGGCATCAACATCAGCCTGATGCAGCCGGGCGAGGCGATGACGATGTACCACCGCGAAAACGCGCAGGAGGACTTCCTCGTTCTCGACGGCGAGTGCCTCCTCATCGTCGACGGCCGGGAGCAGCCGCTGAAGAAGTGGGACTTCTTCCACTGCCCGAGCGGCGTCGCGCACGCGATCCTCGGCGCAGGCGCTGGGCCGTCGCTCGTGCTCGCCGTCGGAGCGCGCACGACGACGGAGGTGGTCTACGAGGCTGATCCGGTCGCGCAGAAGCACGGCGCGGCGGTCGCGGTCGAGACCTCCAGCCCCAAGGAGGCGTATGCGGGCATGGAGTTCCCAGTGGTCACGTACAAAGAGGGTTGGCTGCCCGAGTAGCGAAGTCCGGCCTTCATGGCCGTCACGCAGGACGAGCTGTATGCGACGCTGGACCTCGAGCTCTCGTGGTCCGAGCGCGCGCTGCCCGAGCACGTGCGTACGAAGCACGTGCATCGCCTGCATCCCTATCACGGCAAGTTCATCCCACAGCTCGTCGAGGTTCTGCTCGACCGGTACTTCGTCCGCGGCGCCCACGTGCTCGATCCTTTCTCCGGCTCCGGCACGACGCTTGTGCAGGCGCTCGAGTCGGGCATGGACGCGACCGGCGTCGAGCTCGCCGCCTTCAACTGCCTGCTGATGCGTGTCAAGACCGCACGCTACGACGTCGACGCGCTCGCCGTCGAGCTACACGACGTCGTCGCGCGCCTCGACACCCTGAAGACGAGCGTACGGCCGAGCGCGTTCATGCGCCGCTGGTACTCGCCGACCGCGGCGCGGCAGCTGCTCGCCTTCCGCGAGATCGCACACAGCGATGCGCTCCGGGTGATCCTCTCTCGCGCCGCACGTTCCGCTCGCCGAGCCGCGCACTTCGACCTCGAAGCTCCCAGCGAGCCGATGACGGGGGAGTACTGGTGCCACAAGCATCGTCGCATGTGTCGCCCCGTCGAGTCCGCCAACGGGTTTCTCCGCCGCTACGCGCTCGACACGCTCGCTCGCATCGAGGCGTTCGCCGACGTGCGCGACGACGCGCGCGAGGCGCACGTCGTCCACGCCGACTCGCGCACCGTCGAGTACGACGACACCTTCGACGGCGTGCTCACGTCGCCGCCCTATCCGGGGCTCATCGACTACCACGAGCAGCACCGGTACGCGTACGAATTTCTCGGCCTCGAGGAGCGCCGCGACCTCGAGCTCGGAGCGGGCACGACCAAAGGGGCGCTCGAGGCCTACCGCGAGGGGATCGCGGCGGCACTCGCGAACGCGGCGTCGACGCTCACGCCCGACGCGCCTGTGCTGATCGTCGTCAACGATCGCCGGGAGCTCTACCCGGAGATCCTCGACCGCGCGGGCCTGCACCTCGAGAGCCGCCTGCGCCGTCACGTCAACCGACGCACCGGCCGCCGCGCGGGGGAGTACTTCGAGGACGTGCTCGTCGCAAAGCCTCGATAGATCCTTGTAGAAGCCCTCTCTAGCGTCGATGCGTGCTCGCACGCGCGATCACGCACGCGCTCGTCGGCCTCGAGCCGCGGCGAGTCGAGGTTGAGGCGCACGTTCATCGCGGCGCGCCTGCGTTCGCGATCGTCGGGCTGCCCGATCGCGCGTGCGCCGAGGCGCGGCAGCGCGTGCGCAGCGGCATCACGTCCGCGGAGTGCGATTTCCCGCGCGGGCGCGTCACCGTCAACCTCGCTCCTGCCGGGCTGCGGAAGGAGGGCTCCGGCTACGACTTGCCGATCGCGCTCGCTGTTCTCGCAGCGTCCGCGCAGGTTCCACACGAGAGGCTCGGTCGTCACGCATCCGTCGGCGAGCTCGCGCTCGACGGCCGGCTCCGCCGCGTCGGCGGCGTGCTCGCGGTCGCGGAAGGCGCGAAGCGGATGGGGATCGAGCGGCTCCTCTGCCCGTTGGAATCGGCCGCGGAAGCAGCGCTCGCCGGCGTCGAGCCCGTTCCCGTCCGCCACCTCGCGGAGGCGGTCGCATATCTGCGTGGGGAGGTCGAGCCCGAGCCGGTCGCACCGGCGGAGCGTCAGGAGGCCGCGCCGTACCTCGACCTCGCGGATGTGCGCGGCCAGGAGCGCGCTCGGCGCGCGCTCGAGATCGCCGCCGCCGGCGGTCACAACCTGCTCTTCTCGGGTCCGCCGGGGACGGGGAAGACGATGCTCGCGCGGCGGCTGCCGGGCATCCTGCCGCCGCTCGACGCCGAGGCTGCGCTCGAGGTGACGCGCATCCACTCCGTCGCGGGTCTGCTGCCGGCCGAGCATGCGCTCATCGAGCAGCCGCCGTTTCGCGCACCGCATCACAGCGCGTCGACGGCGGCGATTGTCGGCGGCGGACCCGGCATCCGTCCGGGCGAGGCGAGCCTGGCGCACCGCGGCGTCCTTCTTCTCGACGAGCTCGCCGAGTTCGCGCGGCCTGCGCTCGAGGCGCTGAGGCAGCCGCTCGAGGACGGCTACGTCTCCATCGCGCGCGCTGCCGGTCGCGCGGTGTTCCCCGCGCGCTTCCAGCTCGTCGCGACGATGAATCCGTGCCCGTGCGGTGCGCGCGGGGATCCCGCGGTCGAATGTACGTGCACGCCGCAGCGGCTCGTCGCTTACGAGAACAAGCTCTCGCGCGCACTGCTCGACCGGTTCGACCTCGTCGTGTCCGTTCCACGCGCGCGGGCAGAAGAGCTCGCGGCCGAAACGGGCGAGTCCAGCAACCAGGTTGCGGGACGTGTCCGTGCGGCCCGCGAACGACCGGCCGTGGCGCGCACGCATGAGGCGGACGAGCTGCTCTCGCGCGCGGTCGACAAGCTGCCGCTCTCGGGACGCGGTCGCGCGCGCGTTGCCCGCCTGGCGCGCACGATCGCCGCCCTTGCCGGTGCAGATTCCGTGGAGCGCGATCACGTCGCCGAGGCGCTTGCGTATCGTGGTTGAGCTGGCTCTCGCCGCCTACGCGTCAGAGACAGGGACGCACCTTGTGCGCCCGCCGACGGATGCCCGCTGGAAGCGTTACCTGCGTGAGTTCGATGCCGCGGCATACGAGCGGCGGCTCGCCGAGCGCGGCTGCAGTTTTCTCCCACGCTCATCCCCGGGTTTCCCGCCGCTGCTGCAGGCGATCCACGATCCGCCGCCGGGGCTGTTCCTGCGCGGAGACGTCGATGTCGAGCTGCTCTCGCGCCCTGCGGTCGCGATCGTCGGCGCGCGTGCGTGCTCCGGCTACGGCGCGAGCGTCGCCCGGTCGTTCGGACGCGAGCTCGCGGCCGCAGGTCTCGTCATTGTGAGCGGCCTCGCGCGCGGTGTCGACGGCGAGGCGCACCGCGGCGCGCTTGCCGCGGACGGCAGGACGGTAGCCGTGCTCGGCTGCGGCATCGACCGCAACTACCCCGCCGCGCATGCCGAGCTGGCGCGCAGAGTCGCCGTCGTGTCCGAGTACGCACCGGGAGTCGAGCCGGCGCCGTGGCGTTTCCCGGCGCGTAACAGGATCGTGGCGGGTCTCTGCGCGGCCACGATCGTCGTCGAGGCGCGCGAGCGCAGTGGCGCGCTCATCACCGCCGATCTCGCGCTCGAGGAGGGGAGGGAGGTGTTTGCCGTGCCCGGCGAGATCACGTCGTCGCTGTCGGCGGGCACGAACGATCTCCTCAAGCTCGGCGCCTCGCCGCTCACGCGGGCGGCGGACGTCCTGTCGAGCTACGGCATCGAGCCTCCGGAAGACGAATCCGCGAGTTCGCCGTTGCTCGACCTGTTGCCTGCCACCGCCGACGAGCTCGCCCGCCGCGCGGCCCTGGCCGCAGAGGAGGTCGCCCGCACGCTGGTCGAGCTCGAGCTGGCGGGTGCCGTGCACTGCACCGAAGGCGTCTATCGTGCGGCCCCGTGAGTGTCCGCAACGACGAGGAGCGCGCCTACCTCCGCACCCACTCGCGCCGCTACGACTTCCTGCTCGCTGCGCTACGGCGCATGCCCCGCTTCACGCGATTGGTCGACGTCGGGCCGTCGTACGAGTCCGAGCTGATCCGTGGCGCCTTCCCAAGCGCCCGCGTCGACACCATCGGATTCCATGACGCCCGGTTCCCGCTCCGTGACGGGGAGATCCACACCGAGCTCGACCTGAACGAGCTCGCCGACTCGGCGCGCTGGCCGTCGATCGGGCCGTACGACGTCATCGTCTGCGCCGAGGTCGTCGAGCATCTCTACGTCTCACCTGTACATCTCCTGCGCATGTTCCGCTCGATTGTCGAGCCCGACGGCCGCGTGATTGTCCAGACCCCGAACGCGGCTGCCCTCTCACGCCGGTTTTGGCTGCTCGCCGGACGCAACCCGTTCGAGCTTCTGCGCGAGGATCTCCACCAAGCGGGACACGTCCGTGAGTACACGCTCGCCGAGCTCGAGGGCCTCGCGGCGCGCGCCGGGTTCGCCGTCGAGCACGCTGAGCGCCAGAACTACTTCCTGACCGGATCGTGGAAGAACCGGCTCCTCGTCGATGCCGGGTTCCTCACGCCCGCGCCGCTGCGGCAGGGGATCACGCTCGAGCTGAGGGCGACGACATGAACCCGTACTGGCTCGACGAGGACGTCGCCCCACTGCCGGTGGTGAAACACGTAGGGCGGGTCGACGTTGCGATTGTCGGCGCCGGCGTCACCGGCTGCTCGGCCGCGCTCCGCCTCGTGGAGAACGGCATGAGCGTGCGGGTGTACGACCAGCGCGGTATCGCAGAGGGTGCGAGCGGGCGCAACGGTGGGTTCGCACTCCGCGGCGGGGCATCGAGCTACGACGTCTCGCGCGAGTCGTATGGGCGCGAGCAGGCGACCGCGCTGTGGCACTGGACCGAGCGCGCGCTCGACCGGATCGAGGAGCTCGCCGGCGATGCGCTCCGCCGGCCGGGCAGCCTGCGACTCGCCGCGGATGAGGAAGAACGCGGGGAGATCCGCAGCGAGTACGACGCGATGCGCGAGGACGGGATCGCTGCGGAGTGGGTGGACGAGCCCCTCGAAGGATTCTACGGCGCGATCTTTCACGCGCGTGACGGCTCGATTCAGCCGGCGCGCTTCGTGCGCCGGCTCGCCGTGCGCGCGGCCGAAGCCGGCGCGGAGTTCCGCGAGCACGAACGCGTCGACGACGTGGTCGCACTCGACGCGGGTCGCGTCCTTATCGCGACCGACGGTTACGGACACGGCCTCGTCCCCGAGCTCGCGGAGGCGATCTGGCCGACGCGCGGGCAGGTGATCGTGAGCGAGCCGCTCGACCGCGTCCTGTACGACAAGCCGCACTATGCGCGCCACGGCTTCGATTACTGGCAGCAGCTGCCCGACCGCCGCCTGCTGCTCGGCGGCTTCCGCGACGTGTCGATCCTCGACGAGCTCACCGACGTCGAGGAGACGACGCCGACTATCCAGGCCTCGCTCGAGCGCTTCATGGGCGAGCTCGTCGGCGCGGAACCGAAGATCTCGCACCGCTGGGCGGGGATCTTCGCGCTGACGCAGGACATGATCCCGCTCGTCGGCCCCGTGCCGGGGCGCGATGGGCTCTGGGTCGCGGCCGGCTACTCGGGCCACGGCAACGTGCTCGGCTTCGCCTGCGGCGAGCTCGTCGCCGACGCGATCGCCGGCGACACCAGTGCGCCGCAACTCCGGCTGTTCGATCCCGCGCGCTTTGCTGCCTAGAGCGTCTTCACGTCCTGGATGAGCTTCTCGAGTGACGCCTTCGCGTCGCCGAAGAGCATCACCGTCTTCGGGTTGTAAAAGAGCGGGTTTTCGATACCGGCGAAGCCGGGGTTCATCGACCGCTTCAGCACGACGACCGTCTGTGCGTTGTCGACGTTCAAGATCGGCATGCCGTAGATCGGTGAGCCTTGGTTGTTGCGCGCGTCGGGATTGACGACGTCGTTCGCACCGACGACGACGGCGACGTCGGTGCGCGAGAATTCCGGGTTCGCCTCTTCCATCTCCTTCAGCTGCGGGTATGGGACGTTCGCCTCGGCGAGAAGGACGTTCATGTGGCCCGGCATGCGGCCTGCGACGGGATGGATCGCATACGAGATCTCGACGCCCTTCGATTCGAGAAGGTCCGCGAGCTGGCGCACGTCGTGCTGCGCTTGCGCAACTGCGAGCCCGTAGCCGGGAACGAAGATGACCTTGTGCGCGTACGCGAGCATCACCGCGACGTCCTCGGCGCTCGCCGAACGGACGGTGCCGCCGTCGCCCGCGGCAGCTGCCGCGGCTGCCGCCGTCACCTGGCCGAACGCGCCGAAGATGACGTTCGCGATCGACCGGTTCATCGCGGCGCCCATCTTCAGCGTGAGCAACGTGCCCGACGCGCCGACGAGCATGCCGCTGACGATGAGGACGTTATTCTCGAGCTCGAAGCCGCCGACCGCGACTGCGAGACCGGTGAACGCGTTCAGCAGCGAGATGACGACGGGCATGTCGGCGCCGCCGATCGGGAGCACGAAGAGGATGCCGAAGAGCGACGCGCCGCCGACGACCACCCACAGCAGCCACTCGTCCTGCACGCCCGCGACGAGCGCGATCCCGAGTGCGACGCAGGCGCCGAGCAGGAGGAGGTTGCCCACCTTCTGACCCGGATACGTGATCGGGCGGCCACGGATGAGCTCCTGCAGCTTCGCGAACGCGACCATCGAGCCCGAGAACGAGATCGCGCCGATCAGCCCGGACAGCGCAATCGCGACGCCGATGTCGATCTTCGGCCGGCCCGGCTCCGGAAGGATGCGATGCAGCTCCGCGAGCGCGATGAGCGACGCGGCGCCGCCGCCCACGCCGTTGAAGAGCGCGACCATTTGCGGCATCGCGGTCATTCGCACCTTGCGCGCGGCGAACGCGCCGGAGCCGCCGCCGATAACCATGCCGACGGCGATCTCCCAGTAGCTCGTCAGCCCGCTTTTCGCGAACGTGACCGCGACCGCGACCAGCATTCCGGCCGCGCCGATCTGGTTCCCGCGCCGCGCGTGCGCCGGATTCGAGAGGAAGCGCAGCGCGAGGATGAAGGTCACGATAGTGACGAGGTAGAGCAGGTTGGACGTGTTGGCGTGCACTACGCGCGCCCCTCGCCGGCGTCGACTCCCGCCGGGCGAAGCCCGGCTTCGCCGACGCCTGACGTCGCTGGCTGCAGGATGCTGCGCTCGCGACGCTTGGTCGTACTCGATGTACTGACCATCGCGTCGCTCGCTTGCCTCCTTCGCCAGCGACGCCCGAGGAACGCGCGTGCGACGGCGATACCCGCCGCACTCACTGGTCGTCCTTGGGCTTCTTCTTGAACATCTCGAGCATGCGGTCGGTGACGACGAAGCCGCCGACGACGTTTGCGGACGCGAGCACGACCGCGATAAAGCCGATGACCCACGTGAACGGCCCTTTGTGGCCGAGTCCGAGCACGAGCATCGCGCCGACGATGACGATGCCGTGGATGGCGTTCGTGCCGGACATGAGCGGCGTGTGCAGCAGCGTCGGCACCTTCGAGATCACCTCGAAGCCGAGGAAGATCGCGAGCACGAGGATCGTCACCTCGAAGACGAGGAGTGTGTTGTGGCTCATGCGACTGCCTCCTTCGGACGAGTAACGCAGGCGCCGGCGGTGATCTCGTCGCTCCAGTCGAGCGCCGGGGTTCCCTCGGGGGCGAGGTGGAGGAGCAGCGCCTGCACGTTGCGCGAGTAGAGCGTCGATGCGTGGTACGGCATCGTGCTCGGGAGGTTCGTAGTCCCGACGATCGTCACGCCTTCGCGCTCGACGATCTCGCCGGGAACCGTCAGCTCGCAGTTGCCGCCGGTGTCCGCTGCGAGGTCGACGATGACGGAGCCGACGCGCATTGCGCGCACCGCCGACGCGGGGATGATCTTCGGCGCCGCGCGGCCCGGAACAGCCGCAGTTGTGATCACCGCGTCGAAGTCGGCGATGCGCGCCTCGAGCGCCTGCTGTTGCGCCTGCATCTCTTCGGGCGTCAGCTCGCGCGCGTAGCCGCCCTCTCCCTCGGCGCCTGCGAGGCCGAGGTCGAGCCAGTTCGCGCCGAGGCTCTCGATCTGCTCGCGCACGACGGGGCGCACGTCGAATCCGGTGACGACAGCGCCGAGCCGGCGTGCGGTTGCGAGCGCCTGCAGGCCGGCGACGCCTGCGCCGATGACGAGCACCTTCGCCGGCGGCACCGTGCCGGCGGCGGTGATGAGCATCGGAAAGAAACGGGGGAGCGTCTCTGCTGCGAGCAGCGCGGCTTTGTAACCGGCGACGGTCGCCTGCGACGAGAGCGCGTCCATCGCCTGCGCGCGCGTGATGCGCGGGATCGATTCCATCGCGAACGCGACGACGCCTGCGGCTGCGAGTCGCTCCACGCCCGCGGGGTCGCCGAGCGGATCGAGAAAGCCGATCAGCAGCTGGCCGCTCCGCAGATGCGACACGTCCGGCATGCGAACGGAGACGACCGCGTCCGCCTCCCACGGAGACCCGATCGTCGCTCCGGCCTCGGCGTATGCATCGTCCGGGAACGAGGCCGCTGCGCCCGCCCCCGGCTCGACGACGATCTCGAAGCCGGCCGCCGCCAGCTTCGTGGCCGTCTCCGGCACGAGGGCGACCCTGCGCTCGCCCGGCGCCGTCTCACGCGCTACTCCGACCCGCATAGGCGGGCAACTCTATTCATAGACTGGGTTGAGGGTGACGCACTTCTTCACGCATCACGGGCTGCCGCTCCTCTTCGTCGTCGTCATGCTCGAGTCGTTCGGAGTGCCGCTGCCCGGCGAGACCGCGCTCATCGCGTTCGGCGTGCTCGCGTCGAACGGCAACTACAGGATCGAGTGGGTGATCGTCGTCGCAGCTGCGGGCGCGATTATCGGGGACAACCTCGGCTACTGGCTCATCGGGCGTCTCGGCGGACGCGCGCTGTTCGAGCGGTGGGGGTGGTTGCGGCGCTACTCGGAGCGCGTGCTGCCCGCGGTGGAGGGGATCATGGAGCGACACGGCGGCAAGACCGTGTTCTTCGGCCGCTTCATCGCGATCCTGCGCTTCACCGCGGCTTGGGTCGCGGGTCTCGGCCGGATGCACTGGTGGCGTTTCCTCATCTGGAACGCGCTCGGCGGGATCATCTGGGCGACCTCGGTCGGTCTCGTCGCGTACTACAGCGGCCACGCCGCCGCGAACGCGATCGGGCGGTATGGGATCTTCGCTGCGGTCGGCATCGTCGCCGCGCTCTTGGCCCTCGCCGTCGGCTACCG
>DASSXM010000078.1:0-13669 GCA_035703805.1 Gaiellaceae bacterium
CGACGAGCTGCTGCGCGAGCACGTCGAGCGCGTTCCTGGGCACCACCGTCGGCTCGATCGCGCCCTCGCGCATCAGCCGCGCGACGACCGTGCACTCCAGCAGGTCGGCGCGGAACTTCGGGAAGATGCGGCCCTTGGAGACCTCGCCGACGCCGTGGCCGGCGCGGCCGATCCGCTGCAGCCCGCGGGTGACGGACTTGGGCGACTCGACCTGCAGCACGAGGTCGACGGCGCCCATGTCGATGCCGAGCTCGAGCGACGACGTCGCGACGAGGCAGGGGATGCGCCCCATCTTCAAGTCCTCTTCGATCACCGTGCGCTGCTCGCGCGCGAGCGAGCCGTGATGCGCGCGAGCGACCTCCTCCTCGGCGAGCTCGTTGAGGCGGAGCGCGAGCCGCTCGGCGAGGCGGCGGTTGTTGACGAAGACGATTGTCGAGCGGTGCCCACGCACGAGCTCGAGCAGCGCGGGATAGATCGACGGCCAGATCGACTGCGCGTCGAAGCCCTCGTCGCGCGTCGCGCCGGGCTCGCGCATGTCCTCGACGGGAACGACGACCTCGAGGTCGAGCTCCTTCGCGACGCCGGCGTCGACGAGCTCGATCGGGCGGCCGCCGGAGACGAAGCGGCCGATCTCCTCGAGCGGGCGCTGCGTCGCCGAGAGTGCGACGCGCTGGAAGCCGCCGGTCAGACGCTCGAGCCGCTCGAGCGAGAGCGCGAGATGCGCACCGCGTTTCGTGCCAGCGACGGCGTGCACCTCGTCGACGATGACGGTGTCGATCGTCTTCAGAAACTCGCGCGCGCGCGAGGTCAACAAGAGGAACAGCGACTCGGGCGTCGTGATGAGGATGTCCGGTACCTCGCGGAGCATCGCTGCGCGCTCCTTTTGCGACGTGTCGCCTGTGCGCACCGCGACCTTCAGTTGCGACTGCAGTCCCGCGAGCGGCCCCCGGAGGTTGCGCTCGACGTCGTAGTTCAGCGCCTTCAGCGGCGAGACGTACAGCACTCGCAGCCCTTCGCCCGGCCTCGTCGTCAGCCGGTCGATCGCGTAGAGGAACGCGGCGAGCGTCTTGCCGGATCCCGTCGGCGCCTGGATGAGCGTGTTCGCGCCGCTCGCGATCACGGGCCAGCCCTTCGTCTGCGCGGGCGTCGGCGCCTTGAAGCTGCGCTCGAACCAGGCCCGCGTCTCGGAGCTGAAGACGTCGAGCGCGGCCATGAATCCAGCATAGAGTCGCGCAATGGGCTTCCGCCTCCGGGGCGCGTACCTCGAGTCGTGCAACTGCGAGCCCATCTGCCCGTGCCGCACCATCGGCGGCGTGCCGGGCGGCCGCTCAACATACGGCGAGTGCTACGGCGTGCTCACATGGCGGATCGAGGAGGGACACGCGGATGACCTCGATCTCGGTGGCTTAGCGGTCTCGCTCATCTACCGCTACGACGACGACGACGAGGAAGGCTCGCCGTGGACGCTGACGCTCCACGTCGACGAGCGCGCCGACGAGCAGCAGCGCAGCGCGCTCGAGCGGGTGTTCCTCGACGAGCTGCGCCACCTACCGTGGATTCGGAAGGCGCGCCACGCCATCGGCGTCCGCGCAAGCGCGATCGAGGCGGAGGACGGCCGCGTCCGCATCGGCTGCGCGATCTCGCTCCGCGCAGAGCGCGACTTCGAGACCGACCAGACGGTGACGTGCATCGTCCCCGGGCACGACCGCCTCGGGCGCGAGCTCATCGCGGACGAGCTCGTCGTCGAATATTGCCCCTTCACCTGGGAGCTGAGCGGCAACTGCGCCTACACGGCGACGTTCGACTACCGGTTGTAGCGTTCTTGAGATGAACCGCGAGGAACGGAAGGTCGTCACCGTCCTCTTCACCGATCTCGTCGGCTTCACAGGCCGCGCCGAGGAGCTCGACCCGGAGGACGTCCGGGCGATGCTCTCGCCCTACTACGCGCGACTCCGCGAGCAGATCGAGCAACGCGGCGGCACGGTGGAGAAATTCATCGGCGACGCGGTGATGGCGGTCTTCGGTGCGCCGGTCGCGCACGAGGACGATCCGGTGCGCGCGGTGCTGACCGCGCTCGCGATCCGTGACGCCGTGAAGGAGTCATCGCCGGACCTGCAGATCCGCACTGCCGTGAACACGGGCGAGGCGCTCGTGGCACTCGACGCCAATCCGAGCGCCGGCGAGGCGATCGCTTCGGGCGACGTTGTGAACACCACCGCGCGCCTGCAAACGGCGGCGCCGACCGACGGCATCCTCGTCGGCGAGGCGACGTACCGCGCGACGCGACACGTCATCGAGTACCAGGAAGCCGAGCCGGTGGACGCAAAAGGCAAGGCGAAGCCGATCCCCGTGTGGGAAGTCGTCGCCGCGCGATCGCGCCTCGGCGTCGACGTCGAGCAGACACGACGCTCGCCGCTCGTCGGCCGCGAGCGCGAGATCGCCACCCTCACGGACGCCTTCACGCGCACGCGCAATGAGGGGACCGCCCAGCTGGTCACGCTCGTCGGCGTCCCCGGCATCGGCAAGAGCCGGCTCGTCGCCGAGCTCCTTCGCATCCTCGACGAAGACCCCGATGTCTACTGGTGGCGCCAGGGTCGCTCCCTCCCCTACGGGGAGAGCCAGAGCTACTGGGCGCTCGGCGAGATCGTGAAGGCGCAGGCCGGCATCCTCGAGACCGACGACGCGAACGAAGCAGAGGCGAAGCTCACGGCGATGCTCGCCGAGCTCGTTTCCGACGACGGCGACCGCCGCTGGATCGGAAGCCATCTCGCGGCGCTCGCCGGTGTCGCGACCGACGTCGACGAATCGGGCGATCGCCGCAGCGAGGCGTTCTCCGCGTGGACACGGTTCGTCGAGGCGCTCGCGGAGCAGCGGCCGCTCGTGCTCGTCTTCGAGGATCTCCACTGGGCCGACGATGGCCTGCTCGACTTCGTCGACCATCTCGCCGACTGGGTGTCCGGCGTACCGGTGCTCCTCGTCGGCACGGCGCGTCCAGAGCTGCTCGAACGGCGCCCCGGCTGGGGCGGCGGCAAGCGGAATGCAACGACGCTCTCGATCGGCGCGCTCTCGAACGACGACACCGCGAAGCTCCTGCAGCACCTCCTTGAACGCGCAGTGCTCGATGCGGACACTCAGCAGCTCGTGCTGAAGCGCGCGGAGGGCAACCCGCTGTACGCGGGCGAGTACGCGCGCATGCTTGCAGACAATCCGGCCGAAGACCTCCCGGTGCCGGAAACGGTGCAAGGCCTGATCGCCGCGCGCATCGACCAGCTCGCGGCGGCGGAGAAGGAGCTCGTCCAGGACGCGGCGGTGCTCGGCAAGGTCTTCTGGCCGGGCGCGGTCGGCGATCCGGAAGAACAGCTGCTGCACGCGCTCGTGCGCAAGGAGTTCGTCCGTCGCGACCGCCGCTCCGCCGTCGCCGGCGAGACGCAGTACGCGTTCATGCACCTGCTCGTTCGCGACGTCGCGTACGGACAGCTTCCGCGCGCGCGTCGCGCGGAGAAGCATCGCGCCGCCGCGGAGTGGCTCGAGTCACTCGCGCCGGACCGCAGCGAGGACCGTGCGGAAATGCGCGCGCACCACTATCGCGAGGCGCTCGCGCTCGCCGCAGCCGCCGGCCTGGATACAGACGAGCTGCGCGGCCCGGCGCGCGCCGCGCTCGCCGAGGCGTCGGAGCGCGCGGCTGCCCTCAGCTCGTGGGCGGCGGCGGAGGAGCTCGCGCGCGCCGCGCTCGAACTGACCGACGGAGACGACCCAGTTCTCGAGCTGCGCGTCGCACGCGCGACCGGAGTCGCAGGACGGCCCGACCTCGAGCTCGCGCAGAAGACGCGCGATACGTTCCTCGCCCAGGGCTCGATTGCCCAAGCCGCGGATGCGGAGGCGCTCGTCTCGTGGATGCACTGGTGGCGCGGCGAGGGCGAGGCGGCGATGGCAGCGGCCAACCACTCGCTCGAGCTCGCGCGCGACCTCCCGCCGTCGATCGCGAAGGCGCGCGCGACCGCGCAAGTCGCGCGACGCGAAGCGATCGGCGGCGACCCGAGCCGGGGGATCGTGCTCGGCTACGAGGCGCTCGAGCTAGCAGAAGCACTCGAGCACGATGAGCTCATCTCCGCGGCGCTGAACTCGCTCGGCATCGCCATGACGATCGAGGGCGACCTCGAAGGACTGAAGCACCTCGAGCGCAGCATCGAGGTCGCCGATCGCTCGAAGGTGCCGGATGAGATGGCAAAGTCGCGGAACAACCTCGCGACCCGGCTGTGGATTTTCGGCCGGCTGGAGGAGGCGAACGTCCTGTGGCTCGAGGCGGATGCGATCGCGCGCCGCTATGGCACGGGCAGCAGCATGCTCTGGTCGCAGATGGAGCTCACCGCGATGGCGCTCACGCAGGGGGACTTCGCCACTGCGATCGCGCGGGGAGACGAGCTCATCGCCGCGACGACAGATCGCGAGCAGGTGCACAACGCCGCGCGCATCCTGCGCGCCGCGGCCTTGGGCGTGCTCGGCTGCCTCGACGAAGCGCTCACGGAGTCAGAGGAGGGCTTGGTGCGAGCGCGCGAGGTGACGGACGCCCAGCAGATGGGGCCGGCACTCGTCACCCGCGCGCTCGTGCTGTTCCTCGCGGGGTCGCGGGAGGAAGCGAGCGTGGTCATGGACGAGGTGCCCGAGATGATGCGATCGCTCATGCTCGAGCTCTACCCGCTCATCTTCGAGGAGCTCGGTCGCGGACGCGACTACGCCGAGGCCGTCGCCAGCGGACGGGGAACCAGTCCGTGGTTCGACGCTGGCGTCGCGCTCGTCGAGGGAAGACTCGCCGAAGCCGTCGCGATCTACGAGTCGATCGGGACGCCCTTCGTCGCCGCCTGGGCCCGGCTGCTCATGGCCGAGAGGGGCGACGTCTCGCAGCTCGAGCCGGCACGCGCGTATTTCGAGAGCCAGCAGGCGCTCCCATTCCTCCATCGCTGCGACGCCGTGCTCTCCGCCTCCGCGTAGGATCGGGTCATGCCCGACCGCATCTACTTCACCGAGAACGACGACGCGAACAAACTGCTCGCGGCGGATCCGTTCGCCCTGTTGGTCGGCTTCGCGCTCGACCAGCAGGTGACCGTGCAGCAGGCGTTCCAGGGACCGCTGCGCTTGAAGCAGCGCATCGGGACGCTCGACCCGAAGACGCTCGCGCGCACCGATCTCGAACCGGCGTTTCGCGAGAAGCCGGCGATCCACCGCTTCCCCGGCAACATGGCGCGGCGCGTGCAGGATCTCGCCGCGTTCGTTGCAGAGGAGTACAACGGCGACGCATCGCGCATCTGGACCGATGCGAAAGACGGTGGCGACCTGAAGAAGCGCATCGGCGCGCTGCCCGGCTTCGGCGACATGAAGATCCGCTCACTCACCGCCGTACTGGCCAAGCGGTTCGATGTGGACATCGCGAAGGAGGTCGCTCCGAACCATCCGACGCTCGGCGACGTCGACTCGGCGCAGGCGCTCACCGACTACCAGGCCGCGAAGCGCGAGTACAAGGCGTCTCTGCGATCGAAGTCCGCACGCTGACCGACGGCGGCCAGCCGGCCGCCGACACCGCGCACGCACTTGCCGACTTCCTCGGCGCGGCGCAGCACACGCTCGAGATCGCGATCTACGACATGCGCCTCCCCGACGATCTCTACGCGATCGTCGAAGGCGTACTGGCGGATGCAATCGCACGCGGCGTGCAGGTGCGCATCGTCTACAACGTCGATTACCCGAAGGGCGGCATCCCCGTCCCACCGCCGCCGCTCACCGTCCCCGAAGCGATGCAGGCCGTGCCGGGAGAGACGGCCGCGATCCCCGGCATCCCCGACCTCATGCATCACAAGTACATCGTCCGCGACGGAACCTCCGTGTGGACGGGCTCGACGAACTGGACCGGCGACTCGTGGACGCGCGAGGAGAACATCGTCATCACCTTCGACTCCCCGACGCTGGCAGCGCGCTACGACGAGGACTTCGAGCAGCTCTGGGCGAAGCGCGACGTGCGCAGGAGCGGCAAGGTCGACACCGACGCGATCGAGATCGACGGCATACAGGTGCGACCGTGGTTCTGCCCCGGCCGGGGCGAGCAGCTCGCGCATCGGATCGCGGCCGCGATCGGCGAGGCGAAGCGGCGCATCCGAATCGCGTCGCCGGTGATCTCCAACGGGCCGATTCTCGGCACGCTCGCGCAGGCGGCATCGGACGGGAAGGTGGACATCGCCGGGGTCGTCGACCGCACACAGGTCGGCGAGGTGCTGAGCCAATGGCGCGTCAACGGCAACGCCGAGTGGAAGGAGCCGTTGCTGCGGACGTCGCTGACCCGCGCCCCGTTCACGGGGAAGCGCTCAACCCCGTACGCGCCGGGGTCGATACACGACTACATGCACGCGAAGGTGACGGTCGCCGACGACGTCGTATTCGTGGGAAGCTTCAACCTCTCGCACTCCGGCGAACTGAACGCGGAGAACGTGCTCGAGATCGCCGACGCCGCGCTCGCCGACCAAATGGCGTCGTTCATCGACGGGATCCGCGTGCGCTATCCCGCGGTCGAGCTGTGAAGCGCCGAGCGGTCACGATCGTCGCAACCGTCGCATTCTTCGCGACGTTCGGCGTCATGGCCGGCTTCAGCTGGACATCCGAGCTCGGCGCGATCGCGTTCTCACCGTGGGTCGCATTGATCGGCTTCGAATCGGGCACCTGGTGGGGCGTTGCCGCGGCCGCCCTTGCGACCGGAGCCTGGCGCCTGGCAACGGAGATCTCCGGCGTGCCGACGACGACGCAGCAGCTCGTCGTCCGCGCCACGTCCTTCGTCCTGCTCGGCGCTGGCACCGCCGTCGCCGGCCGCCGCCTGCGCGAGAGCAAGCGGGCGCACGAGTCGACGACGGCGTTGCAGTCGGCGCTCATCGATTCGACGCTCGACGGCATCTCCCTTACCGATTCCGAGGGAAACATCCTGATCATGAACGCGCCGATCGTGCGAATGGGGATGGAGCTCGGAATGCCGATCGACGGCACCGTGCCGGAACGTCTGCTCGCGATTGCCGACAAAGTCACCGCGCCGGAGCGCTATCGGCGCCGCGTGCTCGAGCTGGCCAGCAATCCGAGCGAGCCGACGAGCGACGAGTTCGAGCTCGCGGAGTCGGGTCGCGTGTTCCGCGGTTACGCGGCTCCCGTCACCGATCGCAGCGGCCGTTTCGTGGGCCGCATCTGGACGCTGCGCGAAGTCACGGCCGACCGTGAGCTCGATCGTATGCGCGACGCGTTCGTGGCGACGGTCTCGCACGAGCTGCGCACACCGCTCACGTCGATCGCGGGATTCGTCGAGATGATGCAGAGCGAAGAGGAAGGCATGAGCGAGGACGCCCGGACGTATCTGCGCGTCATCGGGCGTAGCTCGGAGCGCCTGCAGCATCTCGTCGAGGATCTCCTGTTGATGGCGCAGATCGAGGCGCGCCGGCTCGAGCTGAACTGGGAGCCCACCGACGTCGGAGCGCTCGCGCAACTCGCGGTGGAGTCAGCGCGGCCGGTCGCCGCGGCAAGGGAGGTGACGATCGACATCGAGACCGACGGTGCGCCGGAGATCAGAGCCGACCCAGGTCGCATCGCGCAAGTGCTCGACAACCTCGTTTCGAACGCCGTGAAGTTCACTCCGAAGGGCGGCTCGGTCAGTGTCGTCGTCGACAGCGACGAGAACGCCGCGCGCTTGGTGGTCTCCGACTCCGGTTTCGGCATTCCCGCCGACGAGCAAGACCTGGTTTTCTCCCGCTTTTTCCGCGCGCGCAATGCGATGGAGAACGCCATTCCCGGCACCGGACTCGGACTCGCGATCACGAAGGCGCTCGTCGAGCGGCACGGCGGGCACATCACGCTCGCGAGCGAGGAGGACGGCGGGACGCGCGTCACCGTGACGCTGCCGGTGTGATGGTTCGCAAGCTCGCTTCGCTCGTCGCGTTCGTCTTCGTCGGCGCCTCGCCGCTGCCGAGCGCCCCGCACTGCCAGATCTTTCCGGCGAACAATCCGTGGAATCAGCGCGTGGACACGCTGCCGGTCGCGGCCGACTCGGCGCAGATCATCGCGTCGATCGGCGTCTCGACCGGGCTGCATCCGGACTTCGGCTCGGGCTTGTACGGCGGGCAGCCGATCGGGATCCCATTCGACGTCGTCTCGCACACGACGCCGCGGTATCGCGTCACGTTCGACTACGCGGACGAGTCGGACAAGGGGCCGTATCCGATCCCGCAGACGGTGCACATCGAGGGCGGGCGCGCATCGACGGGCGACCGGCACGCCCTACTGCTCGACAAGGACACGTGCAAGCTCTACGAGCTGTACGCGCTATATCCGAGCGGCAAGGGCTGGAAGGCGGGGTCGGGCGCGATCTGGAGCCTGAAGTCGAATGCGCTGCGGCCGGCCGGTTGGACGTCGGCCGACGCGGCGGGCCTGCCGATCTTCCCGGGCCTCGCGCGCTACGACGAGGTCGCGCGCGGCGTGATCAACCACGCGTTGCGGTTTACGGTTCAACACACGCGGCGCGCATACGTCTATCCCGCGCGGCACTACGCGTCGTCATCGACGGATCCGTCGCTGCCGCCGATGGGGCTGCGCGTGCGCTTGAAAGCGAACGTCGACATCTCCTCGTTCCCGCGGCAGGCGCGCATCGTGCTGCAGGCGCTGAAGACCTACGGGATGATCGTCGCCGACAACGGTTCGAACTGGTACATCAGCGGCGCGCCGAACCCGGGCTGGTCGAACGACGACCTCCATACGCTCGGCCGCATCACAGGCGCGGACTTCGAGGTCGTCGACACCTCGTCACTGCATCCATAAGGAATGCGACCAGGTCGCGACGTCGTCGCGACCTGGTCGCGGGACTTTTCCTTTCAGGCGCGCGGATTCGGAAGAGGCGTCAGCACCGGCTCGACCTGCGCGCGGAGGTGCTCGAAGTCGGGCGGGAGGATGAGCGTCTCGCCGAGATGCGCGGGATCCTCGTCCGCGGCGAAGCCGGGACCGAGTGTCGCGATCTCGAACAGCACGCCACTCGGCTCGCGAAAGTAGATCGAGCGAAACCAGAAGCGATCGATGATCGGCGTCGGTCTCCCGCCCGCGTCGATCACGCGCTGCCGCCACGCGTCCTGCTCGTCCATCGGGCACGCCCACGCGACGTGATGCACGGTGCCCGCACCGGGAATGCCGGGCTCGCCCGGCGCCGGCTCGTAGTGGATCCAGCCGCCGCGCGTCGCGCCGCGCGTCTCGCCGCCGACGAATCCGAGCGAGTCGAGGAACGCAGCGTTGCGCTCGAGGTCGGATGCGTATGCGCGCACGCCTTCGAAGCCCTGCAGCGCGAAGTCACGTGGAATCTCCGGATGCTGGGCGCTGAGCGGCGCATCCGGCGCGCTCGAGACGACGAGGTCGTGCCGCAGCCCCTCAGGATCGGTGAACGGGACGCCTCCGACGCGGTCCCGCCAGAAGTCGAGCGCCTCCTCCGAGCCGACGCGCCAGACGACGGTGTGGATCATCCCGTCGCCCGCACGCCCGGGCGTCGCGCCGGGGTACTCGAAGAACGTGATGTCGCTGCCCGGCGTCCCCTGCTCGTCCGCGTAGAAGAGGTGGTAGACGGTCGGGTCGTCTTGATTGACGGACTTCTTCACGAGCCGAAGGCCGAGCGTGCCCGTGTAGTAATCGACGTTCCGGGGCGCGTCGCCGGTGATGCACGTGACGTGATGAATGCCGTCGAGGTTCAAGTTCGCTCCCAATTCTTCACAAGTTGACAACGACTCGCCAGCTACCGTGGAAGCAATGCTTCATGCACTCATACCGATTGTTCTCGTGGCTCCGTGGGTCGTGGCCGCTGCATGGTGCTTCAGCCGCACCGAGCGGATGGCCGACCCGCCGATGAGCCACACCGAGAGGGCCATGCGGCGCCTCTTGGTTCGCTAAGCCACACCGGCGAGCAGAAAAGCCCGCGACTCCTTCAGCATCTCGCGCGCAATGACGAGACGCTGGATCTCCTGCGTCCCCTCGTAGATCTGCGTGATCTTCGCGTCGCGCATGAAGCGCTCGACGGGATACTCGCGGATGTACCCGTAGCCTCCGAGGATCTGCACGGCGTCGGTCGTGACCGCCATCGCGACGTCGCCGCACTTGAGCTTCGCCATCGCCGATGCCTTCGTCAGCTCGATGTCGTCGGCGCCGTCGTCGACCATCTGGCCGAAGCGGTAGAGCAACCCGCGTGCGGCCTCGCACTCCGTCTCCATGTCGGCGAGCTTCGCCTGGATCAACTGGTGCTGCGCGATCGGCTTGCCCATCGTCTCGCGCGTCTTCGCGTATTCGAGCGCGTAGTCGGTCGCGCCCTGCGCAATACCGAGCGCCTGCGCGGCGACGCCCGGACGCGAGCGGTCGAGAATGCGCATCGCGATCTTGAAGCCCTCCCCTTCTTCGCCGAGCAGGTTGGCAGCGGGGATGCGGCAGTCCTCGAACGCGAGCTCGCCAGTCGTCGAGCCCGAGATCCCCATCTTCGGCTCGAGCCGCGTCACGGAGAACCCCGGCGCGTCCGCCTCGACGACGAACGCAGAGATGCCGTCGTGACCGAGGCTCGGATCGGTCTTCGCGAACACCGTGTAGACGTGCGCAACCGACGCGTTCGTGATGAAGCGCTTCGAACCGTTGAGGACGTACTCGTCGCCGTCGCGGCGCGCGGTTGTGCGCATCGCCGCCGAATCGGAGCCTGAGCCGGCCTCCGTGAGCGCGTACGCGCAAAGCCATTCGCCGCTCGCGAGCTTCGGCAGGAAGCGCGCCTTCTGCTCGTCGTTCCCCGCGAGCTTTAGGCCGAGCGAGCCGAGCTCCTGCACCGCGAGGATGAGCCCGCTCGTCGCACAGACCTTCGACACCTCCTCGATCGCGATGAGCGCGAGCAGCGTGCCGGTGCCGAGCCCGTCGGCGCTCTCGTCGAAGAAGAGGCCGAAGATGTCGTTCTCGCGATAGAGCTCGACGACGTCCCACGGGAACTCGTGCGTCTCGTCGATCTCCGCCGCGCGCGGCGCGATGCGCTCGCGCGCGAGCATGCGCACGAGGTCGCGAAGCTCCCGTTGTTCGCTAGTCAGCTGATCCCACGCCATGGCAAACCGCCTCGACATTGTTACCGTCGGGATCGAGGACGAACGCACCGTAGTAGTTCTCGTGGTACCAGCGCAGGCCCGGCGCGCCGTTGTCGGCACCCCCGCCGGCAAGGCCGGCAGCGTGGAACGCGTCGACTGTCGGGCGATCGTCGACGGTGAACGCGACATGTGTGCCCGTCCCGTACGGCTCGCGCTGATGGAGCCAGAACATGGGACGGCCCTCGAGGCCGAAGCCGACCACGCCGTGATCGGGCCACTCGGCCACAACCGTCCAGCCGAGCGGCGCGAGCGCCGTCTCGTAGAACGCGCGGCTCGCGGCGTAGTCCTTCACGTTCAGGCCGACGTGGTCGAACACGCCGCGATTCTACGTGTGGGAATCCCGCAACACGGTTCCGCGGAACTCCGGATCCCGCCGCCACGAGTACGCCTCAGGATGCGGAGAAACCGAAAGGAGCCGCAATGAAGCGCTCTCTCATCATCCTCGCCGCGGGCATTGCGGTAATCGCAGTCGTCGCCCCTGCCGGCGCCGGCAACAACGTCTCGATCACGATTCGCCACCAGACCGTCGGCTGCCACGCCTGGGCGATCGGGTCGGGCAAGTACGCGGCCTTCCAGACTCTGACCGTGGCACGCGGGACGACACTCACGTTCACGAACAACGACGTGATGCCGCATACCCTCGCGCAACTCGCCGGCCCGGTCGTCGCGCTGCAAACACCGCGCATGGCTAAGATGCACGCGCGGGCGACAATCGCCTTCACGAAGCCTGGGTCCTATGTCTTCGGCACGAAGCCCGGCGAGGACTACATGTCCGGCGTGAAGACTACCGGCCCGGACAACGTCCTGAAGCTGGTGATGATCGTCAAGTAACGTCGGCGCCGTGATCCTCGAGAACGGCGTCATTCGCACACTCGATCCGTCGCTGCCGCTGGCACGGGCGCTCGCAATTGCAGGTGAGCTCGTCGCCGGCGGCGTCGGCGTCCACGAGACCGCGCTCGCCAGCCCGGAGACAATCGATCTCGGTGGCCGTTGCGTCCTCCCCGGCTTTACCGACTCGCACGTCCACTTCCCGACGTGGGCGGTCGCGCAGCACGAGGTGAAGCTCGACGGGTGCACGTCGCTCGAGGAAGCCCTGGCGCGCGTGCGCGAGGCGACCGCATCCGGTGCGTGGCTGCGCGGCTATGGCTGGCGGAGCGGCGACTGGACGGACGGCCGCGATCCGACGAAGGAGGATCTCGACGCCGTCACAGGCGAACGGCCGACGGCGCTCATCGCGAAGGACTACCACTCGCTCTGGCTCAACACCGCCGCGCTCGCGCTCGCGGGCGGCGATCTCGACGTCGAGGGCGGCGTCGTCGAGCGCGAGGCAAACGGCGAGCCGACCGGCGTCCTGCGCGAAGAGTCCGCATGGCGCTTCAAGGAGCGCTACATCGTCATTCCCGACGACGAGTACCTCACCGCGATGCGGGCGGGCGTGAAGCTCGCGCATTCACGCGGCGTCACATGCGTGCACGACAAGGACGGCTGGATCGGCGCTGCCGGTCTCTGGCAGCAGCTCGACGCGCAGCTGCGTGTGTGGCAGTCGGTGCCGCACGAGACGCTGCCCGCGCTCGAGGCGCTGAAGGTCCGCAGCGGGCTCGGCTCGCTTCTGCGCGTCGGCTACCTGAAGGTGTTCATGGACGGGACGCTCGGCTCGCAGACCGCATGGATGCTCGACGGCGGCGGCGTGCAGATCACGAGTGGCGAAGAGCTCGCCGAGATCGTCCGCCGCGGAGCGGAGGCCGGTTGGCCGGTCGGCGTGCACGCGATCGGCGACCGCGCGAACCGAGAAGCGCTGGACGCGTTCGAGCAGACGCGCGACGCGTGGGCCCCGAAAGGACTGCGGCCGCGGATCGAGCACGCGCAGTGCGCCGCGGCGGACGATCTTCCGCGCTTCGCGCAGCTCGGCGTCGCCGCATCGGTGCAGTTCACGCACGCGCCCTCGGACGAGCACCTCGCAAAGCGGTTCTGGCCGGACAAGCTCGAGCAGACGTACTCGTTCCGCTCGCTCGTCGACTCGGGAGCGCTCGTCGCGAACGGATCGGACGCGCCGATCGAGGAGCTCGAGCCGTGGGCGGGAGTGATCGCCGCCGTGCTCGACCACTGGCGGGAAGACGAGAGGCTCACCCTCGAGCAGGCGCTGCACGCGATCTGCGTCGCCCCCTCTTGGCTCTCGCACGACGAGCGTGTCCGCGGCACGCTCCTCCCGGGCCGGGCGGCCGATCTCGTCGTCCTCGACCGCGATCCCTTCGCCGCGGGCACCGATCTCCGCGCCGTCGAGGTGGTGGCGACGATGGTCGCCGGCCGCTGGGTTTACAACCCCCCTCCCTGGTAGAGAGAATCGCGCGCACGGGGTCCCGTGCAAAGGAGGGATGATGGAGGCAGGAGCGGCTCGGTTCGAACATCTGCGCGAGCACTCGATCGGTCTGCCGCAGGTGCTGTTCCAGTCGATAACGCACATGGCGCCCGGCGCCGCCGTCGCGTACTCGATCTACATCTCGGTGCCG
>DASSXM010000044.1:0-13509 GCA_035703805.1 Gaiellaceae bacterium
GGTGGATCTGGACCCCGAAGCTGTGTCCGAGACCGCCGGGCGCGATCGCGGCGAACGGCAGGAAGATCGCCGCGCAGGTGGCGACGACAAGCCCCGTCCACTGCAGCGCTCGCGTTCGGTCGTGCCGCCGCCAGACCCAGATGACTCCGACCGGAACGAGGAGAGCGGGATAGAGCTTCGTCGCGACCGCGGCGCCGAGCGCGAGCGCCCCTAGCTCGTCGCGTCCTGCAAGAAGCGCGGCAAGCGCCGCCGCAGTGAGCGCAGCAGGCCACAGGTCGAAGCGTGTGAGCACGACCGTGCCGAGAAGAAGGGGAGAGGCGGACACGAGGGCAAGGGCGGCACCCGCGCGCAGGGGTGTTGCGTCGAGCGCCAGCAGCGCGACCGCTACGAGCAGCGTGAGCAGCACGCCTGCACCGGCCATCCAGCGCTCGAACGCGTGCGTGTACCCGTTGTAGTCGCCGCGGCGCGCGGTCAGCTCAGGCGCGACGAAGGGAACGAGCGCACCCGGCGGGTACTCGAGTCGAAAGTCGCGGTACGGCACGGAGCCGGCGGCGATCGCGTCGCCGTAGGTCTCGTACCCCGGCGTGTCGACGATCTGCGGCGTCGAGTGGTACCAGAGATGGCCGAGCGCGAACCAGGAAGCGAGGAATGCGCAGGCAGCGGCCGCCGCGAGTGCGGCACATTCCGCGCGCGTCACTCGACGTCGAACTCCTCGGCGACCTCCGGCTCCTTGCCGATGAGCTCGGGGAGCTCGCCGAGATCGGGCAGCTCGTCGCCGAACGCGATAAGGCCGAGTCGTTCGTGCACCTCACTCGAGATCCAGCGATCGCCGTCGGGAAGCTCCGGCAGATGCACGCGGATCTCGTCGAGCGACGTCTTCGAGTCATAGAGATTCCAGATCAGGATGCGCGCGACCGTCACATGCGGAAGATGCCGAACGTCGTCTCGGGGATCGGTGCGTTCAAGGCGGCCGAGATGCCGAGCGCGAGCACCCGGCGCGTGTCGAGCGGATCGATGACGCCGTCGTCCCACAGGCGCGCGGTCGAGTAGTACGGATTGCCTTCGCGCTCGTACGTCGCCCGGATCTCGTCCTCGTCGACGTCGCCCACCATGGAGAGGACGGTCGCCGCCTGCTCGCCGCCCATGACCGAGATGCGAGCGTTCGGCCACATCCAGAGCTGCCGCGGTTCGTAGGCGCGGCCGCACATCGCGTAGTTGCCGGCGCCGAACGAGCCGCCGACGACCACGGTGAACTTCGGCACCTGCGCGTTCGCGACCGCCATCACGAGCTTCGCGCCGTCGCGTGCAATGCCGCCCGCCTCGTATTCGGTCCCGACCATGAAGCCGGTGATGTTCTGCAGGAAGACGAGCGGGACGCGGCGCTTGCAGCACAGCTCGATGAAGTGCGCGCCTTTCTGCGACGACTCGGCGAAGAGCACGCCGTTGTTCGCGAGGATGCCGACCGGGAAGCCCTCGATGCGCGCGAAGCCGGTGACGAGCGTCTCGCCGTAGAGCGCCTTGAACTCGTCGAAGCGCGAGCCGTCGACGATCCGCGCGATGAGCTCGCGCGCGTCGGTCTGGTGGCGGAAGTCCTCGGGGATGAGGCCGTAGAGATCGTCCGACGGGAGTGCCGGTGGCTCGGGGGTCGCGATCTCCCACGGCGGCTCGGGGCGGCGGCTGTGGAGATTGGTGACGATGCTCCGCGCGAGTGCGAGTGCATGTTCGTCGTTTGTCGCGTAGTAGTCGGCGACGCCGGACCTGCGCGTGTGCACGTCTGCGCCGCCGAGCTCCTCCGCGCCGACGTCCTGTCCGGTCGCCGCCTTCACGAGCGGCGGGCCGCCGATGAAGATCGTCCCGGTGCCGCGGACGATGATCGTCTCGTCGCTCATCGCGGGCACGTAGGCGCCGCCGGCGGTGCTTGATCCCATCACGACCGCGATCTGTGGGATCCCCTGCGCGGACATCTGCGCCTGGTTGAAGAAGATGCGCCCGAAGTGCTGTTTGTCGGGGAACACGTCCGCCTGCAGCGGCAGAAACGCGCCGCCGGAGTCGACGAGGTAGAGGCAGGGAAGTCGGTTCTGCTGTGCGATTTCCTGCGCCCGCAGGTGCTTCTTCACGGTGAGCGGGAAGTACGAGCCGCCCTTGACGGTCGCGTCGTTCGCGAGGATGACGCACTCGCGGCCCTCGACGACGCCGATGCCGGTGACGATGCCCGCGCACGGCGCCTGGTTGTCGTACATCTCGTACGCGGCGAGCGCGCTCAGCTCGAGGAACGCGCCGTCGGGATCGACGAGCCGGTCGATGCGCTCGCGCGCGGTCAGCTTCCCGCGGCCGCGGTGCCGCTCGACTGCCGCGGCGCCGCCGCCGCTCGCGACCTCTGCCGTGCGCTCGCGCAGCTCTGCGACGAGGCCGGCCATGCGCTCCCGCCGGCGGGCGAACTCCTCCGATCCGTGCTCGACCTGCGAGGTCAGGACCGCCATCGGGGGCAGAGCCTAGTCTCCAGGAGTGATCGTCGCCCACCTCGACCTCGACGCGTTCTTCGCCGCCGTCGAGGAGCTGGAGAATCCGGAGCTCCGGTCGAAGCCGCTCATCGTCGGCGGCGACCCGCACGGCCGCGGCGTCGTCGCAACCGCGAACTACGTCGCGCGCCGCTTCGGAATCCACTCCGCGATGAGCGCAGCCGAGGCGATCCGTCGCTGCCCGACCGCTGTCTTCGTCCGTCCGCGCCACTCGGTCTACCGCGAATACTCCCGCGACGTCTGGTCGACCGTGCGCGGGATCGTGCCCTTGGTGGAACAGACCGGAATCGACGAGGGCTACCTCCATCTCGACGAGGTCGCGGCCGACTTCCTCGAGGCGCGTGTCGTCGCCGAGGCAGTGCAGACGGCGGTCCGCGCGGCGACGCGACTCACCTGCTCACTTGGTGTTGCGCCGTGCAAGGTGGTCGCGAAGGTCGGAAGCGACGCGCGCAAGCCAGGCGGGCTCACCGTCGTCGTGCCGGGACAGGAAGCCGCGTTCCTCGCTCCGTTCGACGTGCGCAAGTTGCCGGGTGTGGGCCCGAAGGCCGAGTTGCGACTGCGCGCTGCCGGCGTCGACACCGTCGGCGCACTTGCGTCGCTGACGGACGAAGGTCTGCGCGCGGTCCTGCCCGGCAGCGTCGGCAAGCTCCTGCGCGACCGCGCGCGCGGCATCGATCCTCGCCGGCTCGAGCCGGCGGCGGAGCGCATCTCGATCAGCGTCGAGAACACGTTCGAGCGCGATCTCGTCGATCGCGAGCGTCTGCACGACGAGTTGCGCGGAATGGCCGCGGAGGTTGCGGGTCATCTGCAGAAGAAGGGCCAGACCGCGCGCACGGTCACGACGAAGCTCCGCTACGCGGACTTCACGATCCGCAGCCGGTCGATCTCGCTCGACGTCGGCATCGACGATGCGCAGCGCATCGGAGAGCTCGCATGCCGTCTGCTCGATCGGGGCCTGCGCGACCGCCCGGGGGCGTTACGCCTCGTCGGCGTCGGGGTGTCCGGCCTCGTCGCCTACCGGCAACTCGCGCTCGGAGCTTGAAAAAACCGTATCCGCGCACCTCCCGTATTTCTGGGAAACCCCAGGGGAGGTTCGAATGACACGCAAGATCGCGCTTGTCGCAACGATGCTGTTCGCGCTCGGCGCGACGGCATACGCAGCGAGCAGCTCGCTGCCACTCGGGCCGTCGTCGAACGCCACGGAGAAGGTGTTCCGCGGTTACTACGACGCGCACCAAGACGTCTATCTGGTTACCGACGTCTCGAACAAGGCGCAGGCGAAAGCGCTCGGAATCAACTTCTCGGCTGCCCTCGCCGCCGTCAAGGGCGCTCCCGCCCAGTACTTCATCGAAGGGCGTGCGGCCAAGGGCCAGATCGCCGTCTTCGGATCGGAGCCGGGCGAGAAGGACTACAACCCGCTCTGGGAAGAGAAGTTCGTCACGTGGAAGGCCGGAGTGACGCCGGTGGTGCTCAAGAGCGACAACCAGATCAACGCACTCGCGAAGAAGGGGAAGCTGACGGTGCGCGACGCGCGTATCGTGCTGAATGCGCCGATCACAAAAGTTATGAAGTAGCGACTTCGGGCGTCCATAATGAGCGGACCATGGCGCTGCTCGGTCGCAGCCGCAAGGACTTTTCGCCGATCACAGAGGCAGAGGCCTACGCGCGCTGTCACGGCGACCGGGGCCCCGACTTCGTGCGACTCACCGTCGTTCCGAAGCCGCGGCCCCGGTTTCCGCTCGACGTGACCGGGGAGACGCTGCGCCGCGACTTCGAATCGCGACTTTCGTACCGGCCCGGGCAGCAGGGGCGGAGGGACTCGAACCCCCGGCCTACGGTTTTGGAGACCGCCGCTCTACCAACTGAGCTACGCCCCTAAGACGCGCCAATAGTACCGTCGTCGAGTCGTGATCACTCAGCGCCGCGCGCTCGGAATCCTGTTCGTCACGCTCGCTCTGCTCCTGGTCGCAACTGCCGTTGCCGCGCTCTCTGGAGCAGGTAGCGATGCGACTCGGTGGGTCGTCGGGCTCGCCGCCCTAGCGGTCGCATGGTGGCTCGGCTCGCTCGCATTCGCCTCGCTGCGCCCGCGCCGCTGAGGAAGCGCCGTATTCTCTCCCCGTGAGCCCGGCCGACTCTACGCAGGCCCTTTGGGCGCAGTTCCGGAAGACCGGTGACCGGGGCATCCGTGACCGGCTCATCCTCACGTACGCGCCGCTCGTGAAGTACGTCGCCGGCCGGCTCGGGAGCGGCCTGCCCGCGCACGTCGACGACGGCGATCTCGTGTCCTACGGACTGCTCGGCCTGATCAGCGCGATCGAGCGCTACGACCCACAACGCGACGTGAAGTTCGAGACGTATGCGATCGCACGCATCAAAGGCGCGATCATCGACGAACTGCGCGCGATGGACTGGGTGCCGCGCTCCGTGCGATCGCGCGCGCGGCAGATCGAGCGCGCGATGGCAGAGCTCGAAGGGAAGCTCGGGCGCGCGCCGACCGATGAAGAGGTCGCGCAGAAGCTCGGTCTGAGCGAGGACGAGCTCGAAGAGAGCCTGTCCGAGATCGCGCGCTCGTCGATCGCGGCGCTCGACGAGCTCTGGACAGTGTCCGGCTCCGGCGGCGAGCAGGTCGCTCTCATCGACACGATCGAGGACACCGAGGCGCCCGATCCGCAGAGCTCGTTGTCGCAGACCGAGCTGCGCGAGGCCATGGCCGACGCCATCGCGCGCCTGCCCGAGCGCGAGAAGCTCGTCGTCACGCTCTACTACTACGAGGAGCTGACGCTCCGCGAGATCGGCGAGGTTCTCGGCGTCACCGAGTCGCGCGTCTCCCAGCTGCACACGAAGGCGATCCTCCGCCTCAAGGCGCGGCTCTCCGGCTCCGCCGCCCGCGCCACGCTCGAGACCTAAGTCGGCTTTACGGCACGAAGGTGAAGGAACAACGGGATGCGCAGCCACCGCTGTGACCGTTCCGTCGTCGCAACCTCCGGCGGGACGGTGGACTCGCGCAGACGCTCGATGAGGAGGCCGTGCTCCACGATCGGCTCCGTGTACGACTCGAGCGGCCGGTGCCGACTCACGAACGTTAGCTCGAGACCGTCTCGCTCCACGGAGTCGGCGTACGACGACGGCTCCAAGTACGAGCTCCGGACCGTGAAAGGGCTGTCGCGCGACTGACCGTCGAACTCACCCGCGGAATTGAGCGGATGAACGATCGCGAGGCAAAGGTGTCCGCCCGGCTGAAGGACGCGCGCCGCTTCAGCGATCGCGCCTACGTGGTCGTCGACGTCCTGAAGGGACATGAAGGCGACGACCAGGTCAAACTCGCCGGCTGCGAAGGGCAACTCGGCTGCGTCGCCCAAAAGCACCTCGTGGTCGGGATCGGCTTCACGTGCCGCGCGGACCATTGTCGGTGAGGCATCGATGCCAACGACATGGTGACCCATCGCTCGAAGGTCGCGTGACAGCCTTCCCTCGCCGCAACCGAGGTCGAGCGTTCGCCGGCCTGGTGGCGGCACGAGCTCGAGGAAGTCGTCGCGGTGGAACCGCCAGTAGCTGTCGTGCCGGGGCTCGCGCGCCCACCTGATCCAGGCGGCGGCGTGCTCCTCCCAGGCCGCACGAGTATCGGGCGCTCCACCGCGCCTCCTCTCCACGACGGCCACGATAGCGACGCAGTCGTCGCGTTACGATTGGTCTGATGGCTGCCACTGAGCCGGGGAAGATCCGCAACGTCGCCGTCGTCGGCCACCGCGGAGTGGGGAAGACGTCGCTTGTCGAGGCGATGCTGTTCCAGGCGGGCAAGGCGAACCGGCTCGGCACGATCGAGCAGGGCACGACGCTCTCGGACTGGGACGACGACGAGCACCGGCGGCAGATGTCGCTCTCCGGAACGCTCACGCATCTCGAATGGCAGGGCCGCAAGATCAACCTCCTCGACTGTCCCGGCGACGCCGGCTTCCAGGCGGACACATACGCTGCGCTGCGCGTCGTCGAAGGCGTGCTCGTCGTCCTGAGCGGTGTGATGGGCGTCGAGGTGAACACAGCCCGCGTGTGGGCTCGCGCCGAGGAGTACGAGCTCTCGCGCGTCCTCTTCGTGAACATGCTCGACCGCGAGCGCGCGGACTTCTACCGCGTGCTCGAGGCGGCACGAACCCAGCTCTCCGATCGCTGCGTCGCGATCCAGCTTCCGATCGGCGTCGAGCACGAGCTCACCGGCGTCGTCGACCTGCTGCACATGTGCGCGTACCTCGATCCGTCCGGTGGCAAGGAGGGAGGGCCGCAGCCGATTCCCGACTCGATGGCCTCCGAGGTGCAGCAGTACCGCGAGAAGCTGCTCGACGCGGTCGTCGAGACGAACGAAGACTTGATGGCGCGCTACCTCGACGGCGAAGAGCTCCCGGCCGAGGACGTCGCCGCCGCGCTGAAGGAAGCGGTGACGCGCGACGAGCTCTACCCGGTCGGCTGCGGCGTCGCGACGAAGAACCTCGGGACGACCGCGTTGCTCGACCTGCTCGTCGAGGGAGTCCCGTCGCCGGCGCGCAAGGGAACGACGATCGAGTTCGGCGACGCGAAGCAGGCCGTCTTCATCTTCAAGACGATCGCCGATCCGTTCGCCGGCCGCATCAGCTGCTTCCGCGTCCTCGCGGGTCCCGTCACCGGCGACACGACGCTCGTCGATCCGCGTACGCACGCGAAGGAACGTCTCGGCCAGATTCTGCTCCTGCAGGGCAAGGAGAACGAGCCGGCCGAGGCGCTCGGCGTCGGCGATCTCGGAGCGGTCGCGAAGCTGAAGGACGTGCTCACCGGTGACGTTCTCGTCGACCACGAGGTTCCGGTCGAACCGCCGCACATCGACTTCCCCGAGCCCGTGATGAGCTTCGCCGTGACGCCGAAGGCGAAAGGCGACGAGGAGAAGATGGCGACTGGCATGCGCCGCCTCTCGGAGGAGGACCCGACGCTGAAGATGCGCCGCGATCCGCAGACGGGCGAGCAGCTGCTGTCGGGTCTGTCGCAGATGCAGGTCGAGGTCGCGATCGGTCGGCTGCACAGTCGCTTTCACGTCGACGTCGAGTTGCATCCGCCGCGCGTGCCATACAAGGAGACGATCCGCAAGGAGTCGCGGGCGCGTCACCGCTACAAGAAGCAGACCGGCGGCCGCGGTCAGTTCGGCGACTGCGAGATCATCCTCGAGCCGCTTCCGCCGGAGAACGGCGAGCTCGGGTACGAGTTCGTCGACAAGATCGTCGGCGGCGTCATCTCGCAGAGCTACCGCCCGGCAGTCGACAAGGGCGTGCGCGAGGCGATGGAGCACGGGGAGCTCGCGGGCGCGCCGATCCAGGGCGTGCGCGTGCTGCTCGTCGACGGGATGGAGCACGCCGTCGACTCGTCGGAGATGGCGTTCAAGATCGCCGGCTCGATGGCGTTCAAGGAGGCGTATCAGAAGGCGGACCCCGTTCTGCTCGAGCCGATCATGGAGCTCGAGGTGACCGTGCCCGACGACTCGGTCGGCACCGTCAACGGCGACCTCAACTCCCGGCGCGGACGCCTGCAGGGAATGGAGCCGGCCGCCGGCATGACGACGATCAAGGCCGAGGTGCCGATGGCGGAGGTGCTCACCTACGCGCAGGCCTTGACGTCGATGACCGGCGGCCGCGGCGACTACTCGATGCACTTCCTCCGCTACGAGGAAGTGCCCACGCACGTCGCTCAGAAGATCATCGACGCCACGCAGAAGGAGCGCGAGGCGGCGAAGGCGTAAGGCGCCTTCGCCGCCGCGTCACGCTCAACCCTCCTGCGGCTGCGGCTCCGCCGCGGTATCGCGCAAGTGGCGCAGCAGATCGTCGATGTCGGCGAGCTCCTGCTCGAGGTCGCGCTGATACGCCTCGAGGCGCTCGACGAGCTCCTGTCTGTTCGGGAACGGGCGCCGGAAGTGGAGGCGACCGTGTCTAGGTCCGTGATGCATCGTTCACCTCCTCTCCGCGTTCGTACCGTTCGAGAAAGCGGGAGGTGCGGTCCTGCGAGTTGCGAAGCGCTTCGACCCAGTGCTCGAGCAGCTGTAGGCCGCGAGCGGAGATCGTGTACGTGCGCTTCCCTTCGTCCCACTTCGAGGAGACGAGGCCTTCCTCCTCGAGTGCGCGCAGCAGGCGATAGAGGTTGCCCATCTCGACGCGCTGCTCGCCGGTGAGCTCCGGCAGATGCTCGAGGAGGTCGTAGCCGTGCGCGGGACGCTCGCGTAGCAGCAAGAGGAGCGCAGGTTCGGTGAACCGCTCGACGCGTGCGAAGACGCGCCAGCGATGACCCCGGTGATGGCGGGTGCGAGGGCCTCTCATTCCTCTATGTGTAAAACACACATGTAAGACACAATAGCGGCCTCGGAATGGCTCCGCAAGGCGGCTATAGTCGAATTCGTGCGTGTGACGAACGTCGGGTCTATGCGCCTATGCGCGATCTGCGAGCGCACCCTCCTCATGGGCGAGCGGTCGGTGCGGTACGCGCCGGAGGAGGGGGCGGAGCTCGTCGACGTCTGTCCCCTCTGCCAGGAGATCGCGCTCGAGGCGGGCTGGATCAAGGAAGGCACGCCGACGACGCCGACGATCGCGCCCGAGCGCCGTCGTCGTCGCCGAGGCATCACCGACTTCTTCGGTTTCGGGCGCTCGACCGCCGAGGACACGATCGTTCCGTCGGAGCCGATCCTCCGCAGGCTGTCCGGCGCGGAGGTTGCGCTGCTCGAAGCGGCGGATCTCTTCAACGCGAGCACGTACCGACGCACGGTCGGCGGCATCGCGAAGAGTCTCGGCGAGCCGAGCGCGAGCATCGTGCCGCTCTCGGGCGACGCCGGCGAGCTCGCCGTCACTGTCGCGTGGGATCTCTCGTGGTACCAGTACCGCGTGAGCCCCGACTCGGCGCAGCCTGTGCGCCTCGAGCATCGCGGCCACGAGCTCGACGAGCTCGACGAGAGCTACAAGGATTGGAACGCGCACGTCGAGGACGAGGGCCGCCTCGTCCCCGAGATCGCGCGCATCTGATGATCTACTGCGTCATCCCGCGCGAGCTTGTCGACGAGCTGTACGACAAGATGGTCGAGTACTACAAGGACAATCCGAACGTGACCGTCATCATCGAGCGGCGCGAAGGGCACGATCGCCGCAGCGGGACGACGCCGACTCCTGAACAGAAGGAGCGGCGGAAGATTCGCGACCGGCGCCGTGCACGAGCTCCGGGCACGTTCCCGGACGTCGAGCCGCCGGCGGGCCTGTGACGACAGAGACATTCGAAAGCGTGAGCCCGGCGACGGGCGAGGTCCTCGGCACGGTCCCGAAGTCGGGCGCGGCGGAAGTCGACGAAGCAGTCGCAACTGCGAAGGCAGCGTACGAGGAGTGGCGGCTCGTTCCCGCTCCGAAGCGCGGCGAGATCCTCTTCCGCTTCGCGCAGGTCCTCGAGCGCGAGAAGGCGGCGCTCACCGACCTGATGACGCGAGAGATGGGGAAGGTGAAGGCGGAGGCGGGCGGCGACGTCCAGGAGGCGATCGATATGAGCTACTACATGGCCGGCGAGGGCCGGCGCATGTGGGGCCAGACGACGCCCTCCGAGCTGCGCGACAAGTTCAACATGTCCGTGCGCGTTCCAGTCGGTGTCGTCGGCGCGATCACACCGTGGAACTTCCCGATCGCCATCCCGTCGTGGAAGATCGCGCCGGCGCTCGTGTGCGGGAACACCGTCGTGCTGAAGCCGGCCGAGGACACGCCGCTGCTCGCCGAGCGCTTCGTCGACCTGCTGCACGAAGCTGGCGTTCCAGAGGGTGTCGTGACGATCGTGCAGGGCTTCGGCGAGACGGCGGGCGATGCGCTCGTTCGCCATCCCGATGTCCCGGTGATCACGTTCACCGGCGCACGCGCGACCGGTGTCGCAGTGACGAAGGCCGCTGCGGACGAGCTCAAGCTCGTGCATCTCGAGCTCGGCGGCAAGAACGCGATCATCGTCCTCGATGACGCCGATCTCGATCTCGCTGTCGAGGGGATCGTGTGGTCGGCGTTCGGCACGTCGGGCCAGCGTTGCACGGCCGCTTCGCGCGTGATCGCGCACGAGAAGATCTACGACGCGCTGCAGTCGAAGCTCGTCGCGTCGGCGGAAGGCTTGCGCCTCGGCCCCGGCTGGGAGGACGACACCGATGTCGGCCCTGTCATCAACCGGGAGGCGATCGAGAAGATCCACGCGTACACGAAGATCGGCAGCGACGAGGGCGCACAGCTTCTCACCGGCGGCGAGATCGCCACCGAGGGCGACCTGGCGAAGGGCTTCTTCTACCGGCCGACAATCTTCGGCGGCGTCGATGCGAAGATGCGCATCGCGCAGGAGGAGATCTTCGGCCCGACGACGGCGCTCATCAAGGTGCGCGACTTCGACGAGGCTCTGCGTGTCGCGAACGGCATCGAATTCGGCCTCTCGTCGTCGATCTTCACGCGCGACGTGAACAAGGCGTTCCGCGCGATGCGCGACTTGCAGACCGGCATCACGTACGTGAACGCGGGGACGACCGGTGCCGAGGTCCATCTGCCGTTCGGCGGCACGAAGGACACGGGCAACGGCCACCGCGAGGCGGGGCAGGCTGCGCTCGACGTCTTCACCGAGTGGAAGTCGCTGTACGTCGACTACTCGGGGCGGCTGCAGAGAGCACAGATCGACGACGACGCGGAATGAACCGCAAGCTCGTCGTGTTCGTGCCCGCGCCGGCGCTCGACGCGGTGCGTGACGCGCTGTTCGGCGCAGGTGCCGGACGGATCGGAAACTACGAACGCTGCTCCTGGTACACCGAAGGCACTGGGACGTTCTACGGCGGCGAAGGCTCCGAGCCCGCGGTGGGGGAGGCGCACCGCGAGGAGCGCGTGCCGGAGCTGCGGCTCGAGACCGTGTACCCGGCGGAGCGGCACGAGGACGTCATCGCCGCGCTGCGCGGTGCGCATCCGTACGAGGAGCCGGCGTTCGACGTGTACGAGCTCGTATGAAGGCGAGGCTCTCCACCGACGGAGGCTCGCGCGGCAACCCAGGGCCGGCCGCGTACGGCTTCGTCCTCGAGGCCGAGGACGGCACGGTGCTCGCGGCGTACGGCGAGACGATCGGCGTCGCGACGAACAACGTCGCCGAGTACCGCGCGCTCATCGCTGGCCTCGAGCGGGCGCTCGAGCTCTCTGTCGACGAGGTCGACGTCATCTCCGACTCCGAGCTGCTCGTGAAGCAGATGCGCGGCGAGTACAAGGTGAAGAACGAGGCGCTCCGCGACCTCGTGGTTCAGGCGTCGTGCCTCGCGCGGCAGCTGGGGAAGGTCACGTACACGGCCGTACGGCGCGAGCACAACGAGCTTGCCGACAGGCTCGTGAACGAAGCGCTCGACGCCTCGTAGCGGCTGAGGCGGCGCTTGCGCCGCCGACCATAAAAGGCCGCGGCGCCGTGTCGCCGCGGCCGATTCAGCCGCGGAACGCGGCTATACTGGCCGCCGCGCGCGGATGTAGCTCAGTTGGCTAGAGCGTCTGCTTGCCATGCAGAAGGTCGTGGGTTCGAGTCCCATCATCCGCTCTATCGAAGCCCCCGGAAATGGGGGCTTTCTTTGTGTCTTACGCCGCTTCGACCTCAGCCGTGACGAGCGTTAGATCGACGTTGCTGCCCATTGCTGCCCAATGGAGCGCCGAACGCGCTGTACGCGAGGTTGTTGATGAGCGTATCGACTGCCGCGTCGCAGACGTAGCTCTCGACGAGCGTGATGCGGTCGCGGGTTTCGACTTCGGCTGGCATGGCCAGCTCCTTTCGCCGCTACGGCCTCCGGGCGCGGCGATGATGGCGCCGGCCCGAAGGCCATGCGCAAAGTACAACCCGAACAGGATGACTGCCATCATCAGTCACAGCTCGATCATCAACTTGCAGGGGCTTCGTGTCAACCCGGGCGCGCTGTATTCGGCCTTGCGGTTGCCGAACCTGAGAGAATCGTTCCGCCGGCTGGCCCCGAGCGGAGGCCCGATGCCTGAAGGGAAGTTCATGGACGCGCCGCAGATCATGCGCGAATTCGGCTTCAAAGAGGGCATCGCGACGAAGATCATCCGCTGGTGCGCGAACGAGAGAGGCCGCGTCGTAAAAATCGAGCCGCCGGAGGGTCGAAAGACGTTCGTGTATCGCGAGGACGTCATGGAGTGGATCGCGAACCATGAACAGAGCTCAACGTGAGCACCGTTCGCGACCAGAGCGCTCTCCAAAAGCTGATCGACGCCGCCGGTCGAAATTAGGTCCCTAGCCGACGACGACCCCGATGATCTGGAGCGCCGAACCGACCACGATCAGCGGGAAGCCGATGCGCGCTTCGCGGCGCGGGAATCCTAGGTTGAGTTCGCCGACCGTTACCGGTGCTCCTCCGCGCAGGTCACGCAGCGAGAGGATCGCCGCGCCAACGAGCGTGAGTGCAAGCCCGGTGACGGTTAGCCACTTCCCCGTCGTCAAACCTCCTCCTCGCGTGCGGCGCGCACGAGTTCGTCGAACGCGTTGGCCGCATGGCTGACGATGTTCTGCGAATGCGTGATCTCAGAGCCGGTCGCAAGCGTCTCGCATGCTTCAAGCTCGTGGTCGCCGCCGAGCACCCGATAGGTGGTCAGCGCGAGCTCGAGACGCTTTCGTGCATGAGGCACGTGAGCCGCCTGCTGGATATTTCCGTTCGTCTCGGCTTCGCTCTCGGCTATCGCCCGCAAGTTCGCGACGAGCGCGGAAATTCGATGAAGCTGGTCGAGTCGCCGTGCTTGACGGTTCTGAGCTTGCGACTCGCGGAGTAGCTCTCGCACTTCCGCGATCGGGTCGACGATCGCGGAAGTGGCAGGCTCTTCCGTGTCTAGCCGCTGTCCGAGCGGTGAGCCGGGCGTGTAGTCGTACTCCCCAACGTCGCGCAGCATCGCGCGGTAGAGGTCGAGCGCGAGTTCCTCATGAGCGCTGGCGTCCGGCATGTCGCCGTATCGGTCGA
>DASSXM010000072.1:0-13907 GCA_035703805.1 Gaiellaceae bacterium
CGGCGCGGCCCCGGAGCTCGAATTCGAAGAACTGCCCGTACCAGGCCAGGGCCTCGTCGATATCCCCGACCTCCAGGGCCACATGGTTGATTCCCACGAGCTTGGCGGCCATCCCCTAGGTCTTACCAGTTCCTTACGAAACCGCTAAACCGACACAGACGTTCTTCCGAAAGAAAGAATGCATATGTCGATGTCCACCGCCGAATTCACCGAGACCGAGCTGGAGCGCGTGGAGCGCTGGCGCGCCGAGGCGCTGATGCGCGCGGGTTACGACGTGCGCGCGGCCACCGAGCTCGCGGGCCGGCAGGACATCGACCTGCATCGCGCGATTCAGATGCTCGAGGACGGCTGCCCGCCTGACCTCGCTCTGCAGATCTTGCGCTAGTGCAGAATGGCGCGCGTGAGCGCGCTCCTCGTAGCGATTCCCTCGCCGCCGACCGGCATCTATCACGTCGGTCCGTTCACGATTCACATGTACGGCGTGATGCTGCTGCTCGCGATCGCGGCGGCGATCTGGCTGACCGGCGTGCGCTGGGTGCGCTGGGGCGGCGAGTGGGATCTCGTCTATCGCGTCGCGATCTGGGGCGTCGTCGCCGGGATCATCGGCGCGCGCATCTACCACGACATCACGAGCTGGCACCAGGACAGCGTGATTCACGCGCACTGGTACGGGCCGTTCGCGGTGTGGTCGGGCGGGCTCGGGATCTGGGGCGCGATCCCGTTCGGCGTGTTGGCGGGGGCGTGGGTCGTGCGGCGGTCCGGGAACAGCATTCGCCTGTTCATGGATGCGGTCGCGCCCGGTCTGCTGTTGGCGCAGGGGATCGGCCGCTGGGGCAACTGGTGGAACCAGGAGCTGTACGGCAAGCACACGACGCTGCCATGGGCTTTGGAGATCCATGGGAAAGGCGCGGTGAACGAGTACCACCCGACGTTCCTCTACGAGTTCACGTGGGACGTCTTGGGTGTTCTCGCGCTGCTGTGGATCGACCGGCGCTTCAAGCTGCGGCGGCCGGCGCTCTTCGCGCTGTACGTCGCGATCTATACGGCGTTCCGCACGTTCGAGGAGACGCTGCGCATCGATCCTTCGGGGCACTTCCTCGGGCAGCGCATCAACTTCTGGGTGTCGCTTGTGTGCTTCGTCGGCGCGGTCGCGTTCTTCGTCTGGTGGCAGTTTGTGCGCGATCCGAGCGAGAAGGTGCACAAGCCGAAGCCGCGCCCGATCCCCCAGGGCCCGAAGATGGCTGTTCCGCGTGGCCGCGTCCGGTAGAGGGGGTACGGTGCACCGGTGATCGTCCGCGAGCTTGAGCTCGATCTCGACGCGTTCGAAGGGCCGTTCGACCTGCTCTTGTCGCTTGTTTTGCGCGAAGAGCTCGAGCTGCGCGAGATCGACGTCGCCGGGATCGTCTTGGTCTTTCTGGAGCGGCTGGCCGAGCGGGAAGAGCTCGACCTGGAGGCGTGCGGCGAGTTTTTGGTGCTGATCGCCGCGCTGCTCGAGCTGAAGGCGCGCGGGTTGTTCCCGGAGGAGGCGGCCGAGCTCGCGGAGCTGGAGCCGGAGGCTGCCGCAGAAGAGCTTGCGCGTCGTCTCGCGGAGTACCGGCGGATGAAGGAGGCGGCCGCGTGGCTGCGCGAGCGGCTCGAGAGCGAGGGCGACCGCTACTTCCGTCTCGGGCCGGCTCCGCTAGCACCGAAGGTCGAGGTGCAGCTCGCGCCGCAGGATCCGGAGCGGCTCGCGCAGGTGATTCGGTTGCTCGCGGTCGAGCCGCCGCAGGTCTCGCTCGCGCACATGGCGCTCCGGTTCCCGCCGGTGACGCAGTTCCTCGAGCGGTTCCGCGCCGTCTTGCGGCGGCGGAGCGTCTTCGACTTCGATCAGGAGGTCGGGGAGCTCTCGCGCATCGAGCAGGCGGTCGCGTTCCTCGCGCTGCTGGAGCTACGGCGGGCGGGGGAGATCGCGATCGACCAGGCGGCGCCGTTTGCGCCGATCAGGATTTCTCGCCACGACGTCGAAAGAGAGGATTCATGGACGCTCCGCTCCGCCTGATCTCCAGCAACCCGCTCGACCAGCTCGCGAAGACGCTCGAGGCGCTGCTCGTCGTCGCCTCGGCGCCGTTGTCTGTGTCTGACTTGGCGGATGCGGCTGCCGACGACGTCGAGCGCGTCGAGGCCGCTTTGGGCCTGGTCGGCGAGCGCTACCGCGAGGGGCGCAGCGGCGTCGTTTTGGAGAAAGTCGCGGGCGGCTGGGCGTTCCGCGCGTCGCGCGACGCGGCGGTGGCGTGCGCGCGTATGTTCGAGCGGCCGGCGCAGCGCAACATCTCGCAGGCGTCGCTGGAGACGTTGGCGATCGTGGCGTATTTGGGGCCGTGCACGCGGCCCGACATCGCGCGCATCCGTGGTGTGGCGGCGGATTCGGCGGTGGCGAACTTGGTGGAGCGCGGCTTGATCGCGGAGTCGGGACGCGAGGATGCGCCCGGCGGCGCGATTCGCTATCGCCCGACGCCGCTGTTCGAGCGCGTGTTCGGGCTCGAGTCGCTGTCGGAGCTCCCGCGCCTCGACGACATCGGCGGCGACGTGGAACAGATCCGCGCGCGCCTGCACGAAGTCGCCGAAAAGCGCACCGCGTAGCGGACAGACACGTCCGGTGCCAGGCACCGGGACATGTCTTACGTGGCCAGGCCTCGCAACGCATGTGGATTGCCGCCGAGCTCGCCAACGGTGCGGCGGGCGTCGACGAATGGATATGCATCGTCTAATCCGCACGATGTCGCGTAGCTACTCCACGCCCATTCGGCCGGATCGTCGGTGAGGCCGGCCTCAACGGGGTTCCGCGCGATGTAGCGATACGCGGCGAGCAAAGCGTCCGAATCCTGCTTCGCATCTGACCAATACCGAGCGCGTTGGAGAACGCCGCGCCGGGCATGCCGGTCGTTGAAGGCAAGTGCATACGCGGTGTTCAAGGCGTGCATCCCGAGCGGAAGGGAGTCGTCTGGGACGTCGAGAAGGCAGTGCACGTGCGTCGTCAGCTGACAGAAGATCTCGCACTTCCATCCATAACGGTCGAGCACGAGCACGAATCTCCTGAGCCAGCTGAGCCGGTCGACCTCGTCGCGGAAGTACGTCCCATCGCCTGTCGCACCGACGATGACGTGGTGGATGCCGGGTGAGCGGTCGCGCGGTGGCCGCGGCATTCGACTACGGTGCAGCGCTTTCGGCTGCTGCGCAAGACGTTTGTTCGGACACGTCCGGTGCCAGGCACCGAGACGTGTCCGCTAGAGCTTCTTGATGATCTCTTCGGCCTCGTCGCGGGTGAAGGCCCGCAACGTCTCGGTCTCCTCGCCGCCGCGGGCGCCGAGCTTCGTGACGATCTCCAGCGCGATCTCGTCGTTCGGCGCCTCGAAGACCTCGACCACGTCGTAGCGCCCGAACGTCACCCACACGCCGACGAGCTTCCCGCCCGCCTCCTCGATGACGTGCTCGCCGTCCTCGACGCGCTGGCGCCACGCCGGCAGCCCCGCGCGCCCGGCCGTCGTCCAGCGCATGAGCGTGATGTAGTGCGGCACGCGCCGTATCTTCTCAGGCCGTGCGCCTGAACGCCTATCTCGCCCGCGCCGGTGTCGCGTCCCGCCGCGCCGCCGACGAGCTCATCAAGGCCGGCCGCGTGCGCGTCAACGGCGAGCCCGGTCAGCTGAACACGTTCGTCGGCAGCGAGGACAGAGTCGAGGTCGACGGGAGGGAGGTCTTCCCGCAGAAGCTCATGTACCTCCTCCTGCACAAGCCGGCGGGCGTCGTCACGACCGCGCGCGATCCGCAGGGACGCCCGACTGTCGTCGAGCTCGTTCCGCGCGCGCCGCGCGTCGTTCCCGTCGGCCGGCTCGATGCCGACACGACCGGCGCGCTGCTCCTGACGAACGACGGCCCGCTCGCACACACGCTCGCGCATCCGCGCTACGGCGTCGAGAAGGTCTACGAAGTCGACGTCGAGGGAGAGCCGAGCGACGAAACACTCCGTGCGCTTGCCGAAGGAGTCGAGCTCGACGATGGCCGCACCGCACCCGCGCGCGTTCGCCGCCTCGGTCGGAGCCGCATCGAGCTCGTGCTGCACGAGGGACGCAACCGGCAGGTGAAGCGGATGCTCGAAGCGGTCGGCCATCCCGTCGTGCGCCTCCATCGCAGCGCGTACGCCGGCCTGACCTTGAAAGGCCTCGAGCCCGGCGCGTACCGCGAGCTCACACGCGAGGAGATCTCAACGCTGCACTAGGTTGAGCGCGAGGGCGTGCGAGATCACCGCGAACGACTGCCCCGTCCATAGCTGCGCCTGCGCGGCCTTCACCATCTTGCCGTGGAATGCGGCCGCGTCGAGCGCGTTGCGGATCTTTACGGCGAGCTTGTTCCGTTCGGTGATGAGCGCCGCGAGGCGCTTCTCGATGCTCGCGTACTTCGTCGGGCTAGCGAGCGCGGTCGTCGATGCGCCCAGCGTCGCCGCCGCGAACGTGCCGAACGGCGCGTTGAGCTGGTTGTACGCGGCTGCGAGCCTGCGCATCGTCGCGCCGCGCATGGCCTTCGGGATCGCCGACGGCTCGAGCGCCTCGACGAGCACGCGTCCGTCGTGCACGTAGTCGTCCTTCAGCCCGAGTAGTGCGAGGATCGTCGGCCGGACGTTCGTGTGATCGGTCCATGTCTGGAAGTTGATCCCGATTCCGGAGTGCTGCACGCCCGGGCCGACGAGGCCGAGCCACGTGCGCGCGATCTCGTCCTGCACGTCACCGTGGTTCCACGCGAACGCGGGATTCGCGCAGACGTGCACGCCGTTGCAATCGGATGACTGGAAGAAGAAGTCCGGGTTGCCGAAGAGCGTCAGCGTCGGCGTCCGACTCGGGTCCGCGTTCACCATGTGCAGCGCGAGCTCTTCGAGCGGATCGGCCATCTTCGCGAAGAGCTGAACCGTCTTCCCCGCGTACGGGTCATACGACGTGAGCGCCCACGCGTCCTGTGCGAGCTTGCGCACGGCCGGATCGGTGGGCACCGGCCGGCCGTAGTAGTACACCGCCGGCGCGGAATCCTCATGGATGACGTACGCGCCCGGCAACAGCGCTTTCAGGTTGACGTCGAGCTCGCCCATCTGGTTCGCGGGACATGCGGTGAGATTCGTGCAGACGGTGTGCGTGTACGACGAACCGCTGGTGCCGGCGAAGTGGTCGCCCTCGTCCGTCGTGATGACGAAGAGCGTGTTCGTGCTGTCGATTCCGTGCGCGGAGAGATTCGCGAAGAACTCGGAGAACGCATCGTCGTTCGCCTTCAGGTTCGCGACGTAACCGGCCTCGCCGGGGCCGTACGCGGCGTGCGCATCCGGGAGGTACGCGAACGTCACCGGGACGCCGCTCTCCTGCATCTGCTCAACCGCCGCGAGCGAGCTCGCTGCGGTGATGCCGGCCTGGCTCGTGAAGATCGCCTTGTAGCCGTCGTAGCCGCCGGGCTCGTCCGGGAGTAGATCCGGCGTAGCGTGTGGATTGCCGTTGCACACGCTCGTCGGTGCCAGGGAGCAGTGGATCGCAACGCCGACGCTCGACCCGTTCTCCGGGACGATGTTCGCCATCCCGATCGCGCCGACGTCGCAACCCGCGCGCGTGAAGGGAACCCACGGCGCTGGCGTCGTCTTCTTTCCCGTCGTGATGAGGTTGGGGAGCGGATTCACAGCCGGGTCGACGGGATCGGTCCAGTACTTGAACGCGCTCGTGAACGACGTCGTTCCCGACGGCGTGAAGTAGCCGTACGAATTCGACACCGTCAGGCCGTGGCGGTCGGGGTACAGGCCCGTCAGCGTCGAGACGATTCCCGTGGCCGTGTGCGAGATGAGGACGGTGTGATCGTTCGTGTAGATCGTCCCATGCTGCGTCAGAAAATTGAGAAGCGTCGGCATCTGCCGCACGTCGCTGTAGCTCGTGTTGTCGAACTGGATGTAGACGAGCCGCTTGCACGCCGTCGCGTCGGCATGCGAAACGTGCGCGGCTAGGAACGCGCACAAGGCAACTCCGATCGCCGCAGCACCAACGCGCATCGCGCAATGATGCCCGCCGCGGTCGCATGAGCAGCCGCGGCGGGCACCAAGCACACTAAGAGGAGGCGAGCGTGTGCGCCTGGTCGAGCAGATCTCTCGCCTGGCTGACGAAGTCGCCGGCCTGCGAGTTGCTGATCGGAGTGTCGTCGAACGCTGCTCCGTTCAGCGCCGTCCGGATCTGGGCGGCGAGGGCGTCCCGCTGCGAGGTCAGGTCGGTGATCTTATTCTCGATCGAGGTGTAGATCGAGTCGTCGGTGCTCGAAAGCGCCTTCGTCGACGCCGTGAGCGTGTCCAGCGCGAACGAGCCGAACGGCGCGTTCAGCTGCTCGTATGCCTGCGACAGCTGCACGAACTGGCCGCTCTTCTGCATCGCGTCCGGAACGGCCCAGCCGGACAGGACCTCGCGGAGGACGTGTCCGTCGCTGACGTAGTCGTCGTGGAGGCCGAGCAGCGACAGGATCGTCGGCCGGACGTTCGTGTGATCGGTCCACGTCGTCGAGTCGGTGCCGTTCGCGGCGATGCCAGGCCCGACGAAGCCGACCCACGTGTTTCCGATCTCTTCCTGGACGTCGCCGTGGTTCCACGCGAAGCCCGGGTTGACGCACACCGACGCGCCGGCGCAACCGCCGGACAGGTTGGTCGTCTGGAAGAAGAAGTCGGGATTGCCGAACATCACGAATGTCGGCGTCCGCTTCGGATCGGCGTTGATCATGTGCAGGGTCTTCTCCTCGACGGTGTCGCCGAGGAACTGGGCGACCGGTACGACCGCGTTCGCGTACGGATCCGGAGCGGTCGCGTTCCACACGTCACGTTCGAGCTTGCGCACGGACGCGTCGGTGCGAGCGGGCTGGTTGTTGACGTAGAACGTCGGCGCGTCGTCGAAGTGGATGTCGTACGACGGCTCGCCGGACGGCAGCAACGCGCCGATCTTGGCGTTCACCTCGCCGATCTGATTCGACGGGCATGCCGTCACGGCAGTCAGCGACGCCTGCGGGCAGGCCGTGTGCGAGTAGATCCCGTCCGACACCTGCGCGCCTGCGAAGTGATCGCCTTCGTCCACTGTGATGGAGAACAGCGTGTTGCTCTTGTCGATGCCGTGCGCGGCCAGGTTGGCGAAGAAGTCCGCGAACGCCTGGTCGTAGGCCTGCAGCTGCGCGGTGTAATCGGGCTCTCCCGGCCCCGATGCCCGGCCGAGCGTGTGGTTGTCGTGCGCGTCGGAGATGTACGCGTAGGTCACCGGCACGCCGGCCTCCTGCATGGCCGCGACGTAGCCGAGAGAGTTCTTCGCCAGCATGCCGTCGAAGCCGGGGAAGCCGCAGTTTTGCGCGCGGTCCTGGATCGGGTTGCCCGACGTGTCGTTCACGCAGGCGTTGCCGCCGGTGATCGCCGGATCGACGTACTTCGCGCCGAAGAGCGCGCTGTAGCCGCCGTATCCGCCGGGCTCATCCGGGAGCAGATCCGCCTTCGCATGGGCGTTTCCGGCACAGACGCTGGAGGACGACTGCGAGCAGTGGACGGCGATTCCGACAAAGTCGGTCGTCCGCTGCGCGGCCGGCTCAGCTGCTTCCGGCGATGTCGGCCCGTAGACGTTGTAGATATCGCCGTTGGGCGCGGTCGAGTTGTTCTCGAGCTCGATGTTCGCAGTGCCGACGCCGCCGAAGTCGCAACCGGCGCGCGTGTACGGAACCCACGGTGCAGGCGTCGTCTTGCCCGTGTCCGTGATCATGTTCGGCGTCGTGTCGTCGGCGGTTGCGACTGGAGACGTCCAGTACTTGAACGACGACGTGAACTGCGGCACGCCGGACGCCTTGTAGTAGTCGTACGAGTTCGAGACCGTCTGTCCCTGCCGGTCCGGGTAGAGGCCGGTCAGCGAGCTCAGGATCCCGCCTGCGGTGTGCGAGATGAGGATGGTGTGGTCGTTCGTGAAGAGCGTTCCGTTGTTCTGCAGGAAGTTGAGGAGGTGCGGCATCTGCTCGAGATCGGACGCGACGCTCGGGTTGTCGCGCCGGAAGTGCGTGTTGTCGAACTGCAGATAGATGACGTGCTTGATCTTTCCGTCTGCGAGCGTGCAACTCGATGGCGCAGCTGCGGTCGCGCCTGTTTGCACCCCTATGACCGCGGCGATCGCCGCGGCAAGAATTGCCGCTGCAAGTGCGGCTTGCTTCAGCTTCATGTTCTCCCCCTCGGTTGCGGTTGAACAACTGCCGCAGGAGAGCCTCGCCATCCGTGCTGACCCCGTGGGCGACGAGGCGGTGAACCTGAGGTTACAAACCGCGCGGCCGCGCAGCGCCGAAGAAGCGTCCCGCTTCTGACTTCACAAAGCCCATGCGGTCGTAGATCAGCTCGAGTGTCGGCTCGCTCGCCCGTCGCGCCTTCTCCGCGCCGACGGCAAGCAGCCGCTGCAGCTCTCGCTCGTCCGCGCGCAGCCGTTTGTAGCGCTCCTGGATCGGCCCGAGCAATTCGACGACTGCCTCGCCAACGTCCTCCTTGAACGATCCGTAGCCCCCGCCGTCGTACTGCGCTTCGATCTCTTTCAGCGGTTTGCCGGTCGCGACGGACATGATCTCGATCAAGTTCGAGATCCCCGGCTTCTCGACCGGATCGTGGCGGATCTCCTTGCCCGAGTCTGTGACCGCGGTCTTGAACTTCTTTCGCACGACGTCGGGCTCATCGATGAGCCGGACGACCCCCTGCGGCGCGCCACGCGTCGTCGACATCAGCCGCTCCGGCTCCTGCAGGTTCTTGATCCGCGCGCCTTCTACCGGATAGACGCCTTTGGGAATCGTGAACGTCTTGCCGAAGCGCTGGTTGAAACGCTCCGCGACGTCGCGCGTGAGCTCGAGGTGCTGGCGCTGGTCGTCGCCGATCGGGACGATGTCGGTCTGGTACAGCAGGATGTCGCCGGCCATCAGCACCGGGTACGTGAAGAGCCCCGCTGAGACGAAGTCCTGACCTTCTGATTTCTCCTTGAACTGCGTCATGCGGCGCAGCTCGCCGAAGCTCGTCGCCGCACTCAGCAGCCAGGCCGCCTCGGCGTGCGCCGTCACGTGGCTCTGCGCAAAGACGGTTGAGCGCTCGGGGTCGATCCCCGTCGCGAACAGCATTGCTGCGCCAGACAGCGTTGCCTCGCGTAGCGCTTCCGGCTCGAACTCCGTCGTGATGGAGTGCAGGTCGACGATGCAGAAGAAGGCCACGCCCTGCTCCTGCGTCTCGCGGTACTGGCGATAGCCGCCCGAGTAGTTGCCGAGCGTCTTGTCGCCCGACGCGCGAATGCCTGAAAAGACCTTGGGTTTCTCGTCGGCCATGGTGGTTGATTGTGCCTAAGCTGTCTTCGTGGCTGTTACAGGCGCACCTGAGCTCCTGATCGTCATGGGCGGGAACGCGACTCCCGAGCAGGTCGACGACGTCGTCGCGCGCCTCGAGGAGGCGGGCTGCGGCGCGGTCGTGACGCCTGGCCGCGAGGCGACCGTCATCGGCGCAATCGGCGAGCGCGAGCTGCTCGCGGCGCTGCCCCTCGAGGGCTACGCCGGCGTCGAGCAGGTGCTGCCGATCCTCAAGCCGTACAAGCTCGTCTCCCGCGAGCTCTCGCCCGATCCGACCGTTATCGAGGCCCGCGGCCGGCGCATCGGCGACGGCTACTTCGGGTTCATCGCCGGCCCGTGCAGCGTCGAGTCGCGCGAGCAGACGCTCGAGACCGCGCGCGTCGTCGCCGGCCAGGGCGTGACGATGCTCCGCGGCGGCGCGTTCAAGCCGCGCACGTCGCCGTACGCGTTCCAAGGCCTCGGCGACGAAGCGCTCGAGATCCTCGCGGAGGCGCGCGAGGAGACGGGGCTCCCGATCGTCACCGAGCTGATGGATCCGCGGCACGTCGAGATCGTCGTCGAGGCGACCGACGTGATTCAGATCGGCGCGCGCAACATGTCGAACTTCTCGCTGCTCGCCGAGGTCGGACGCGCCACGAAGCCGATTCTCTTGAAGCGCGGGCCGTCGGCGACCGTCGAGGACCTGCTGATGGCGGCGGAGTACATCGTGAAGGAAGGGAACTCAGAGGTGATCCTCTGCGAGCGCGGGATAAAGACATTCGAGACGTCGACGCGCTACACGCTCGACATCGGCGCGATACCGGTGCTCAAGCAGGAGACGCACCTGCCGGTGATCGTCGATCCGTCGCATCCCGCCGGCCGGCGCGACCTCGTGTTGCCGCTCGCACGCGCGGCGGTTGCTGCCGGTGCGGACGGGATCATCGTCGAGGTGCATCCGCGACCCGAGGAAGCGTTGAGCGACGGGCCGCAGCAGATTCCGACGGCTGACTTCCCCGAGTTCGCGGCCGAGATCCGCGCGCTCGCGTCCCTCATGGGACGCACGATCGGTTGAGAGTCGAACCCGCTGCAGCGCTCGACGGGCACGTTGCGGTGCCCGGCGACAAGTCGATCTCGCATCGCGCAGTCCTCATCGGCGCGGTCGCGGACGGCGAGACGCATGTCCGCGGATTCGGCCGCGCAGGCGACACGCAGGCGACGATCGACGCGGTGCGCGCGCTCGGCATCGACGTCGACGACGTCGCCGACGACGAGCTCGTGGTGCATGGGAGCGTGCTGCGGCCGGGCAGCGTCGACTGCGCGAACGCCGGCACGTTGATGCGCCTGCTCGCGGGCCTCGTCGCGGGTCGCCAGGGGCGCTTCGAGCTGACCGGCGACGAGTCGCTCTCGTCGCGGCCGATGGAGCGCATCGCCGAGCCGCTGCGACAGATGGGCGCGCACGTCGAGACGACCGACGGCCACGCGCCGCTCGTCGTAGAGGGTGCGGAGCTGAAGGGAATCGATTACGCGCTTCCGGTTGCGAGCGCGCAGGTGAAGTCCGCTGTGCTGCTGGCGGGCCTGACGGCGAACGGTGCGACGACCGTCGCCGAGCCCGCGCCGACGCGCGACCACACCGAGCTCATGCTCGAGGCGGCGGGCGTGCGCGTGCGCAGGCGCGCATTGTCGGTGACCGTCGAGCCTGCGGCCACGCTGCGTCTCGACGAGGTCGACGTCCCCGGGGACTTCTCGTCCGCGGCGCCGCTCCTCATCGCGGCCGCGCTCATCCCGGGCGGTGACCTCACCGTCCACGATCTCGGCCTCAATCCGCGCCGAGCCCGCCTGCTCGACGTGCTCGAGCGGATGGGCGCACGCGTCGCGATCTTCAACCGCCGGAAGGCGGGTCGCGAGCCCGTCGGCGACGTGCAGGTGCAGCACGCACAGCTCGTCGCCACCGAGATCACGGCGGAGGAAGTGCCGCTCCTCGTCGACGAGCTTCCGCTCGTCGCGCTACTCGGGACGCAGGCGCACGGCGAGACGGTCGTGCGCGGTGCCGGTGAGCTGCGCGTGAAGGAGTCGGACCGCATCGAGGCGGTCGCGGACGGCCTCCGTGCGTGCGGTGCGCACATCAAGACGCGCAAGGACGGCTGGACGATCACCGGCGTGCCGACGCGGCTCCGCGGCGGGCGCATCGACGCGCGCGGCGACCACCGGATCGCGATGCTCGCGGCGATCGTCGGGCTTTCGTCACAACAGGGTGTCGACATCGAGGGCGCCGAGACGGTCGCTATAAGCTTCCCCGGCTTCTTCGACCTGGTCGACTCGGTGGTGAAGAGATGATCGTCGCGATCGATGGCCCCGCGGGGGCCGGAAAGAGCACTGTCGCGCGCGCGCTCGCCGAGCGGCTCGGCTTCCGCTACCTCGACACCGGCGCGATGTACCGCGCGCTCACGTGGCTCGCGATGCTGAAGAACATCGACCTCGGCGACGCGAACGTGCTCGCCGAGCTCGCGCAGAGTGAGCCGGTCTCCTTCGACGAGGCGGGCCGCGTTTGGATCGCCGGCACCGATGTGACGTCCTCGATCCGCGACACGCGCATCGACCGGATGGTTCCCGTCGTCGCACGCCATCCACCGGTGCGCGAAGTGATGCGCGAGCGGCAGCGGCAGCTTGGCAAGGAAGGCGACGTCGTCATCGAGGGCCGCGACATCGGCACCGTCGTCGCGCCCGACGCGGCGGTGAAGGTCTATCTCGTCGCCGATCGCGACGAGCGCGCACGACGGCGGATGTCGGAGCGTCCCGGCATCGGCGCCGACGCGCTGTCGACCGACTTGCGTCTGCGTGACGAGAGCGATGCTGCGCGCATGCAGCCCGCGAGCGACGCTCAGGAGATCGACACGACGCATCTGCAGGTCGACGACGTCGTCGCGAAGATCGTGACGTTGGTTCGCGAACGCGCAACCGCGTGAACTGGGTCGGGTTCAACTGGAAGTGGGGGCGGTGGGTGATGGGCGGCCCGGCGGCACTGTTCACGCGGCTGCACGTGTACGGGAAGGAGCGCATTCCTCGCGAGGGCGGGTACGTCGTCGCGCTGAACCACTTCTCGTGGATCGACATTCCCGCGTACGGCTGGGCGACGAACCGGCCGCTGTACTTCCTTGCGAAGGCGGAGGCGCATGCGGTCCCGGTCGCGGGCGCGTACCTGCGCATGTTCGGATCGTTTGCCGTGCGGCGCGGCGAGTCCGACCGCGAGGCGGTGCGACGCATGCGCGAGGTCGTGCGCGAGGGCGAGCTGCTTGGTGTCTTCGCGGAGGGGACGCGCCAGCGCTCCGGCGTGCCGGGAAAGGTGCAGCCGGGCGCGGCGATGGTCGCGCTGAGCGAGGACGTCCCGGTCATCTGCGCCGCGATCCACGGCTCACAGAACTGGAAATTCGGGAACTTCCGTCCCGTGTCGATCGTCTGGGGCCAGCCGTTGAAGTTCCAGGGGCTGCCGAGCGGATCGAAGGGCTACCGCGAAGGGTCGGAGCTCGTCCAAGGCGAGCTGCACCGGCTCTGGGAGTGGCTCCGCGAGCAGCACGCGGCCGGGCGCCCGCGCAACGTCACACTTCCGTGACGGTGTCCGGCACCGGACTGATCGGCACGGTCGCGATCGTCGGCTTCCCGAACGTGGGGAAGTCGACGCTCGTCAACCGCCTAACGGGCACGCGCGCGGCGGTCGTCCACGAGACGTCCGGCGTCACGCGCGACCGGAAGGAGCTCGTCTGCGAGTGGAACGGCAAGCGCTTCATGCTCGTCGACACCGGCGGCGTCGACATCGCCGACCAGACGCCGCTCACGCGCTCGATCGCGGTCCAGGCGCGCGACGCCGTCGCCGAGGCCGACCTCGTCCTCTTCGTTGTCGACGCTCAGGTCGGGATCACGCCCGGGGACGAAGAAGTCGCGCAGATCCTGCGAGAGTCACGGCGACCCGTGCTCGTGCTCGCGAACAAGATCGACGACCCGCGCCAAGACGCGCTCGCCTTCGAGCTGCACAAGCTCGGGCTCGGCGACCCGATTCCGATCTCCGGCCTGCACGGTCACGGCGCGGGCGATTTGCTCGACGAGATCGTCGACTACCTCGAAGCGCACGATGCACGCGGGCGCGACCAGCTGCCTGAGTCGGCGATTCGTGTTGCGATCCTCGGCCGCCCGAACGTCGGCAAGTCGAGCCTCGTCAACGCGCTACTCGGCCGCGAGCGCGTCATCGTCTCCGAAGTTCCCGGAACGACGCGCGACGCAATCGACACCGTGCTCGAGCGCGGCGACCGCACGTTCGTGCTCGTCGACACCGCCGGCCTTCGCCGCAAGCGCAAGCACCGGCAGGGGATCGAGTACTACTCGGAGCTCCGCGCGCTCGAGGCCGCGGAGCGCGCCGACGTCGCGCTCGTGCTCATCGACTCGACGCAGGGCGTGGTCGAGCAGGATCTCACCGTCGCCGACGTCGCGCGCAAGGCGGGGTGCGCGACGCTCGTCGTCCTCTCGAAGTGGGACGAGACGCAGGTGAATATCGAGGACGTGCGCGG
>DASSXM010000012.1:0-3964 GCA_035703805.1 Gaiellaceae bacterium
CGCTCTGCAGCGCGTCGCCGCAAGTCACGCGGCCGAGACGACGGTGAGTGTCATCGAGCTCCCGTCGGACGACATGAAAGGGCGCATCATCGGTCGCGAGGGTCGCAACATCCGTGCACTCGAACATCTGACCGGTGTCGACTTCATCATCGACGACACGCCGCACGCAGTCGTGCTCTCGTCGTTCGACGGGCTGCGCCGCGAAATCGCCCGCCTCACGCTGACGAAGCTCATCGAGGACGGCCGCATCCATCCGGCCCGAATCGAGGAGATGTACTACCAGTCGAAGGCAGAGGCCGAGGACATCGTCCGGCAGGCTGGCGAGCAGGCCGTGTTCGAAGCGAACTGCGGTCCATTCCACGAGGAGCTCGTGAAGATCCTGGGTCGCCTGCGCTTCCGCACGAGCTACGGGCAGAACGTGCTGAAGCACACGCTCGAGGTCGTACACCTCGCCGGGATCATGGCCGCTGAGCTGGAGGCGAGCGTGCAGACCGCGAAGCGTGCAGCGCTACTCCACGATCTCGGCAAGGCGATGACGCACGAGATCGAGGGCTCACATGCGCTCATTTCGGCACAGCTCGCGCGGCGGTACGGCGAGTCGCAAGGCGTGGTGCACGCGATCGAGGCGCACCACTACGAGGTCTCACCGCAAACGGTCGAAGCCGTGCTCGTGATCTCCGCCGACGCGATCTCCGCGTCGCGCCCCGGCGCACGGGGCGAGAGCCTCGAGCACTACATCAAGCGGCTCGAGTCCCTCGAGGCGGTCGCCGCAGCGAAGCCCGGCGTCGAAAAGGTCTACGCGCTTCAGGCGGGCCGCGAGATCCGCGTCATCGTCAGCCCATCCGAGGTAGGCGACGAAGAGGCGGCGCTCCTCTCGCACGAGATCGCACGCGAGATCGAAGACCAGCTCGAGTATCCCGGCCAGGTGAAGGTGACCGTCATTCGCGAGAGCCGCTCCGTCGACGTCGCGCGCAACGTCGTCAACGGCCCGAACGGTGAAGCCGGGCTAGCCGGCGGCCTCGGCCTTGCGGAGCCCGCGGAGCGCCCAGAGGGAGAAGAGGAACGCGAGCGCGAGAGCGGCGCCGTACGCGGCAGCCACCTGCGTGGGTGAACCAGCGAGAAAGCCACGGCCGGCTTCGAGCACGCGCGTGATCGGATTCACGGTCGCGACCGAGTGGATCCATCCCTGCAGCAGGTTGAGCGGGACGTAGACGGGCGCGAAGAACAGGACGAGGAAGACCGGCATCTGCATGATCGGGCCGGCCTGCATCGTCCGCAGCCGCATCGCAACGCCCGATGCCCAGAGGATCGCGGCGGAGTTCAGGAGCGCGGCGAGGAGGTAGAGCGCCGGCAGGTCGACGCCGCTCCCGCCGACTTTCATCCCGACGGCGAGTGCGACGGCGGTGAGGAACGCAGCGGTGACAGCCCAGCGGCAGAGCGCCGCGATCGCGTAGCCCAGCACGATCCCCGTCCGATGCGGCGCGGCGAGCAGTAGCCGGCGCGCGAAGCCGTTCTCGAAGTCGCGCGCGATGCCGAACCCGGTGAAGACACCGCCGAACGCCGCCGACTGCAGGAGGACGAAGACGAACTGGAACGCCGTGTACCCGAGCGGATAGTGGAAGCCGGGAACGTGCCGGATCCGCGACAGCCCGCCCGCGAACGCCGTGAAAAAGAAGAGTGGGAACGCGAGCTGCGGGATGAACAGCGACGGATTCGTCAAGACGTTGTTGAGCGTGCGCCACGCGACGCCGCGCGCGACGGAGAGGTTCCGGCTCATCGAATGAGCCTCCGCCGGAGTGTGTACGACGCGAGGGCGAGCGCAACCACACAGACGATCGCGATGATGGAGAAGCCGAGCGCGAGCGCCTGCCCGTTCCAACCGGTGATGACGAGCGAGCGGACGCACTCGAGCAGGTACGACACCGGGTTCGCGGTCGCCGCGTAGCGGAACCACGTGGTCGCCATCAGGTTGCGCGGAATGTTCATCGACGAGATGAACAGGAAGACGAAGAAGACCGGGAAGAGGCTCTGCACCGCTTCCGACGAGCCGGTCTGCAGCGCCGCCCAGGCACCGACCGCGCCGAACGCGAGTGCGATGAACGCTGAGAAGACGAGCAGGAGGAGCACGCCGGGCACGCCGGCAGCCGGTCGGACGCCTGCCACCAGCCCGACGAGGAGATAGAAGCACGCCTGGATCACGCCGAGCACGACGACGCCGCCGAGCTGGCCGGCGAGGAGCGCGGCGCCGCGCAACGGCGTGAGCGAAAGCCGGCTCATGAAGCCGCTCTCGACGTCGCGCGCGAGGTCGGTGCCCGCGTTCACCGTCGCAAACAGCGCGCCCTGGATGAACGGCACCGCGAGCGCGAACGCGAGGAACGACTTCGTCGGGAACCCGGGCAGATGCGTCTCCGCGCGCAGTCCGCCCGAGTTCACCGCGAGGAGCAGCATCGGAAAGATGAGCGGGAAGATGATCGCCGCCGGCTGCCGCCACGTGCGGACGACCGAGCGGCGCGCGAGCAGGAAGACCTGATCAAACGTGGTGCTCATTCGTCCTCGTCGCCGCTGTGGCCCTCGAGCGACCGGCCGGTCTTCGCGAGGAAGACGTCGTCGAGGCTCGGGCTGTGCAGCTCGAGGTGCGCGACGTGGATGTCTTCGGCATCGAGCGCGCGGACGACGGCAGCAAGTCCCGCCTCGCCGGCCTCGAGCCGTACCGCAACACCGCGCGGCGACGGGACGAGCTCGCCGAAGCGCGCGAAGACCTCGGACAGCCGCCCGCGGCCGTCCTCGCCGGCTGGTATCGCCTCGACCGTCGGCCGGCCGATCTCGTCCTTCAACGCGTCCGGCGTTCCCTCGGCGACGATCCGGCCGTGGTCGATGATCCCGACGCGGTCGGCGAGCACGTCGGCCTCCTCGAGGTACTGCGTCGTCAGGAAGACGGTGACGCCGTCCTCGCGCGCGAGCCGGCCGACCTCGTCCCAGAGCGCGGTGCGGCTCTGGATGTCGAGCCCTGTCGTCGGCTCGTCGAGGAAGAGCACGCGCGGGCGGTGCACGAGCGCCATCGCGAGATCGAGGCGCCGCTTCATGCCGCCGGAGTAGCCGCGCACCTTGCGGTCTGCAGCCTCTGCGAGCCCGACGCGCTCGAGTAGCTCCTGCGCGCGCGGCGCGCGCTCGTCACGCGGAAGCGCCTGCAGCGCGGCCTGCAACCTCAGGTGCTCGCGCCCTGTGAGCAACGGATCGAGGGCGGCCTCCTGCAGCGCTGCACCGATGCGCTCCCGAACCTGTGGCCCTTCGCGCACGACGTCGTACCCGGATACCCGCGCGACTCCGGCCGTGGGCGGCAGGAGCGTCGTGAGCATGAGCACGGTCGTCGACTTCCCGGCGCCGTTCGGGCCGAGAAAGCCGTAGATCTCGCCCGGATCGACATGGAGATCGATGCCGTCGACCGCGCGCGGCCCCTTCTTGAACTCTCGGACGAGCTTTTCGACCTCGATCGTGTTCGGGTGCTCGGCCATAGGGCTACCCTACTCACGTGCGCCGTTACTACGTCACTACCTAAATTTCAAGAGGCGTATGAGGCAGCGCGTGCGGTTGCTACCATCGCCGCACGCGGTCATAAACGGACGGTACGCAGAGCGCGGAGCGCCATCCCAACGTGGAGGCGCACGGCACGACGAGAGAGAACTTGAGCGACCGCGAATCGACCCTCTCGCGAGGAGACCGTGCTGTCGGCTTCACATCAAGGTTCTGAAGCAGCGCCCCAGTCCCTACACCCGAAAGGCTGCACCCGTGCCAAACACCCCCGCCCCGGAGCCGGGCTCGTTTGCGTGGCTCCGCGCCCGTATGTCGAATGACGTGATTCGTTCTCAGGGACTTGTCCGCTACCCGCAGAACGAGGTCGACCTGATCGTCGGGGCATTTACAGACCACGACGAGGGCCAGACGAAGTGGGCTCTCGGCAGGGCGG
>DASSXM010000073.1:0-10469 GCA_035703805.1 Gaiellaceae bacterium
AGCGTGCCTAGGACGCAGGAAGGCCGCGTACCCGAAGGTACGCGGCCGACCGAGGACACCGGCACGCGACGATTTGCAGCCGGTCAAGCACACAACTGAACGTGCGGACGGGACCACTAGGCCGCCTCTGCGAGCGCCTCCACCGTCCCCACCGCGGCGCGGCGGGGACGGATGAGCGCTGCGGCGACGGCGGCGAGTGCGACGACCCCGCCGCCGACGTAGACGGCAGTCGTCGTCCCGTGCACGAACGTCTCGGCACTCCGGTAGCCACCGAGATGCGCGAACACCGACGCGAGGACGGCGACGCCGAACACCCCGCCGAGCTCGCGGATCGCGTTGTTCGCGCCGGAGGCCTTGCCCTCGTGCTCAGGCCGCACGGACGAGAGGACGACGTTCGCGACCGGCGCGAAGAAGAGCGCCATGCCCGCGCCGGAGAGGATGAACGGAAGGACGAGGTGCGAGTACGGCGTCGTCGTCCCAGTGACCGCCGCGATCCAGATCAGGCCCGACGACTGGAGCACGAGCCCCGCCGTCATGAGCTTCTGTCCGCCGATGCGGTCGGAGAGCGCGCCTGCGATCGGCGCGACGAAGATCGGCATCGCCGTCCACGGCAGGATCCGCAGCCCGGACTGCAGCGGCGACATCCCCTGCACGGTCTGGAAGAACTGCGCGAGCAGGAAGATCGAGCCGAACATCCCGAAGAACATGAGGAGCGACGCGATGTTCGTGAGCGCGAACGTGCGGTCGCGGAAGAAGTGCATCGGGAGCATCGGCGACACAGCGCGCAGCTCCCACGCGACGAACGCTGCGACGACGAGCACGCCGAGGACGATGGGCGCCACGACGCCGGCGCTCGTCCAGCCGTGTGCGTTGCCCCGGACGAGGCCCCAGACGATTCCGAGCAGGCCGCTGCTCGCGAGCACGAGCCCGGGCAGGTCGAGGCTGCTGTCGGCACCGCGCGTCTCCTCGAGCCGCGCGAGTGCGAGCGGCGCGAGCACGAGCCCGATCGGCACGTTCACCCAGAAGATCCAGTGCCACGAGATGCCGTCGACGATCGCGCCGCCGACGAGCGGGCCGAGCGCGATCGCGAGACCGCCCACGCCGCCCCAGATGCCGAGCGCGAGCCCGCGCCGGTTCCGCGGGACCGCCGCAGAGAGGATCGTCAGCGTCAGCGGCGTGACGATCGCGCCGCCGACGCCCTGCAGCGCGCGCGCGATATCGAGCCCGTTGGCGGACGTCGACAGAGCCGCGGCCGCGGACGCACCGGTGAAGAGCAGCAGGCCGAAGGCGAACAGCCGCCGCCGGCCGAAGCGGTCGCCGAGCGCCGCGCCCGTGAGGAGCAGCACCGCGAACGTGAGCGTGTACGCATTCACGGTCCACTCGAGCTGCGAGATCGTCGCGTGCAAGTCGCGCCGGATGACCGGGATCGCCGTGGTGACGACGAGGTTGTCGAGCGAGACCATGAACAGCGCGACCGAGGTGATCGCGAGCGTCCAGATCATCGAGCGCTTTTGTGTGTGAGTCATCACTTCCTCCAATCCGAAAAAAAGGGACTAGACCTGCTTGCCGCAGCCGTCGAGCAGCTCCTGCATCCACGGCTCCGGGTTGTCGGTGACCTGCATCGAGGCGAGAACGTTCAGGAGCATGCCGGTGGCGAAGAACTGCCAGACCGTCGGCCAGTCCGCACCGGAGACGCGGCGGACGTAGGCGACGAGATCGCCGTAGCCGGCCCGCACGACCGCCCGGATCTCCGGATCGTCAGAGGCCGTGTAGGCCTGCATCTGCGCCCGCAGCCAGGTCCGGTTGGTCTCCAGCTGCTCCCGGTACGCGGCGCCGATGGCGTGCAAGGCCTCCTCGCCCCGCTTGCCCTCGGCCGCGCGCTGGAAGAGCTCCAGCGTCTCCCGGAAGCAGCGGCCCACGGTCGCGATGAAGAGCTCCCGCTTCGTGCCGAACAGGCGGAAGAGGTAGGGCTGGGAGATCCCTGCCCTCCGGGCGATGTCCTCGGTGGACGTGCCGGCGAGCCCGCGCTCCGCGAACTCGACGAGCGCGGCGTCCAGGACGTCGTCCTTCCGCTCTGCCGCTGATAGCCGAACTGCCATGGCCTGGGATATTAGTGATGACTCACAAGTTTGTCAAGTGCCCCCGCCACGCGGTCGAGATCGGCGTCCTCGAGCCGGTTGTGGAGCGGGAGGGCGAGCGCGCGCTCGAATGCGGCGTCGGCGCCGGGGAACGGGCCCTGGTCGCGGTACGCGCCCAGGCGATGGAGCGCGTACGTGCCGATCTGGCACTGGATTCCTTGTGCACGTAGCCCCTCGATGACCGCGTCACGCCCGTCGAGCTGGACGACGTACGCCTGCCAGCCGTGGCGGTCGCCCTCGTCAGCAGCGGGAAGCGTGACCGGGAGGCCGCCCAGCCGTTCGGCATAGCCGGCGGCGACGCGCTCGCGGGCAGCGAGGAGCTCCTCGAGCCGGCGCAGCTGCGGGATCCCCACCGCGGCGAGGATGTCACTCAGTCGGTAGTTGTACGCACCGGCAGCCATGTCGTCGTACGCGTTCGACGGCGACCAGCCGTGATGGCGGAGCGAGCGCATTCGCTCGGCGAGCGCGTCGTCGTTCGTCGTCACGGCTCCGCCCTCGCCCGTCGTGACGATCTTGCGCGGGTGGAACGAGAAGCAGCCGACGAGGCCGAGCCCACCGCATGCCCGAGAGCGGTGCTGCGCTCCGAGCGCGCCCGCCGCATCCTCGACCACCGGCAGGTCGGGCAGCTCTTCGAGCCGCGCGGGACGCCCGAACAGATGGACCGCGAGGAGCGCCTTCGTCTTCGACGTCACGCGCCGTCGAGCGTCCTCGGGATCCATGTTCATCGTCACCGGGTCGACGTCGACGAGCACGGGGCGTGCGCCGGCGAGAGCGACGACGTTCGCGGTCGCAGGGAAGGTGTACGCGGGCACGAGCACCTCGTCGCCCTCGCCGATGCCGAGCGCGAGCACTGCGACGTGCAGAGCCGCCGTTCCCGACGACACCGCGACCGCGTGCGTCGTGCCGGCTGCCTCGGCAAGCAGCGCCTCGAGCTCGTCCACCTTTGGGCCCATCGTGAGCTGGCCCGACTCGAGCACCGCCGCGACCTCGGCGAGCTCCTCCTCGCCAACATCCGGATGCGCTAGGCGGACGCGAGCTGCCGGTTTCGGTACCACGCGATCGTCCTCTCCAGGCCGTCGTCGAGCTCGACCCGTGCCTCGAAGCCGAGCAGCTCGCGTGCCTTGCCGACGTTCGGGCTGCGCAGCTCGACGTCCGCGTAGTGCAGCGGCTGGAACACGATCTCGCCGGGACAGCCGGTGAGCCGCTTGATCCGCTGCGCGAGGTCGAGGATCGTCACCGTCGAGCGGTCGTTGCCGATGTTGAAGCTCTGGCCGACCGCCTCGGGGCGCTCGAGGCAGAGCAGCACGGCCTCGACCATGTCGTCGACGTAGCACCACGCGCGCACTTGAGAGCCGTCGCCGTGGATCGTCAGGTCGCGGCCGGCAAGCGCTGCCTCGATGAACGCGCGGATCGCGCCGCCGCCGATCTGACCGGGCCCATACACGTTGAACGGGCGCACCGTCACGGTGGGCAGCCCGAGCTCGTCGTGGTACGCGTGCGCCATGTGCTCGCCCGCGAGCTTCGACACCGCGTACGTCCAGCGCGCCTCGCCGACCGAGCCGATCGTCGACACGTGCCCTTCGTGCACGTTGTGGGCGTGCGTGCCGAAGACCTCGCTCGTCGAGAAGTCGACGATCCGCTCGAGGGTGCCAATCGTCGCATACGCCGCTTCGAGCACGTTGTACGTGCCGATCATGTTCACGCGCATCGTCCGCACCGGGCTCTCGCGCACGGTGTCGACTCCGGCGATCGCCGCGCAGTGGACGATGTGCGTCGCGCCGCGCGCGAGCTCGCGGACGGCATCGGCGTCGAGGACGTCCGCCTGGTGCAGCCTGAAGTTCGGATGCTCCCCGAGGTCGGACCCCGAGAGCGCGTCACGGTGGAGGTTGTCGAGCGCGACGATCTCGTTTCCGTCCACGAGCTCGCGCGCGAGCGTCGTCGCGATGAAGCCCGCGCCGCCCGTGATGAAGATGCGTTTGCCCTGCAGGGACATCGCGGCAACTCTAGTGTGGCCGCATGGACGACGAGGAATTCGCCGAGCGGGCCTGGCGGCTCGTCCTGCATCGCGATCCCGATCCCGACACGGTGGGCCGGCTTCAGCGCGGCGAGGTGTCGCGTGCGCGCCTGCTGCGCGAGCTGTTCGAGAGCCGCGAGTTCGAGCGCGTCGAAGTGTTCGACGACGGCCTCGCGCTCGCGCTCGCCGAGCGCCTCGACGCCGAGCGCGGCCGGCCCCGCGAGCTGCGCGCTCCGGCGTGGATCGAGGAGCGCGCGATCGAGATCCCGTGGTGCCTCGCGCGCTACGACGGGGAGCGCCGCGTCCTCGATATCGGAAGCGCGTTCGCGGAGCGCGCGTATGTCGCCGGACTGCGCGCGCTCGGCGCGCCGGAGCTCGTCACCGTCGACCTCGCCGAGCCTGCGGACGTGATCGCCGATGTCCGCAAGCTTCCGTTCGACGACAGCAGCTTCGATCTCACGTACTGCATCTCCACGCTCGAGCACGTCGGCCGCGACAACGCGGTCTACGACGTCGACGCTCTCCGCGAAGAGAACGGCGACGAAGCGGCGCTCCGCGAGCTGCGGCGCGTCGCACGCCGCGTGATCGTCAGCGTGCCCGTGGGTGCACGCGACGACCAGGGCTGGCAGATCGTCCGGCCGCCGCTCGACTGGATCGAGGTGTTCGAGCGCTGCGGCTTCCTCGTCTACGAGGACGAGCTGTACCTGCGCGGGGACGAAGGATGGCGCACCGCGACGACCGCGGAGGCAAGTGCGGCGCGCTATCGGGATGACGGCGCCGGCGCGGTCCTCCTCGCTGAGCTGCACCCGGCGAGCGTTGGAGAGCGCGCGCGCCTAGCCGTGCGCGACGTCAGGCATCGCGACACGCCCAGACGCAGCACCACCGCGTAGCAGCGCCGAGGCGAAGGCGAGCGCGCCGAGCGTCATCGCGGTCGCGACGACGCCGAACAGCGTCTGCACGGAGATCCAGCGCAGGATCTCGCCCGCGCCGAAGAAGCCGATCGGGCCGGCGATCGTCGCGACCGTCATCACTGCGGTCATCACCTTCGGCCGCAGCGCTGCCGGCGTGCGGACGGTGATGACGCCGATGACCGGGGCGTTGACGAGCGGCGTGAAGAAGGCGAAGGCGCCGACGACGACCACAGCAGCGGGCCACGGCATCGAGATCCCGAGCAGGAAGAGCGGCAGCGGCATGGCGACGATCGAGACGGCGGCGAGCTTGAGCAGGTCGGCATTGCGCGCGAGCTGTTGTGCCGCAAGCGCGCCGAGAAGCGCACCGACACCGAAGCCGCCGAAGAGGAAGCCGGCGACGCGCGCATTCGCGTCGTAGTGGAAGTATGCGAGCGCGTTGATGCCGACGATCAGCCCTTGCGCGAACAGGTTCAGGCCGCACGCGGCGAGCAGCATCGGCCCGAGCAGCTTGTCGTGCCAGAGGAAGCGCAGGCCGGCGAGCAGGCCCTTCGACTCCTCCGTCTGCGCGACGCGTTTGCCGGCGCGCACGAATGTCGCGATCGTGAGGAACGAGAAGACGTACGTTCCCGCGTCGACGACGAGGACGGTCGACGGGCTCGTCAGGGCGATGAGCACGCCCGCGAGCACCGGCCCCGCGATCTGCGTGATCTGGTTCGCACCGCCGAGGACGGCGTTCACCTGCGCGACCGCGTGCTCGTCCTCTCCTGCGACCTCTGGTACGACGAGGCGCGACGAGGCGAAGTACGGAGCGGCGAAGCAGCCGACCGCAAACGCAGCCGCGAGCAGCGCGCCGAACGACAGGTGCCCGGTCCAGTGCAGGATGGGCAACACGAGCATGAGCGGCCCGCGCGCCGCATCCGAGATGAGCATCGTCCGCTTCGCGCCGATCCGGGCGATGAGCGTGCCCGAGGGGATGCCGAAGAGCCCGATGGGGAGCATCTCGGCGCCGAGGACCCAGCCCATCTTCGCTGTCGACCCCGTCGTCGTGAGGACGAACCACGGGAGGGCGACGAAGGTCATGGCCGAGCCCGTGAGGGATACGAGCTCGGCCACGAGCAGGCCCAGGAGTGAGCGGTTCCTGAACACCGGGCCAGATAATAAAACGTCCGTACGGTTTTGTAAAGTGGGGAGCGTGCCGAAGGTCAGCGAAGAGCATCTCGAGGCCCGCCGCGCCCAGATCCTGGACGGCGCCCGGCGGGCCTTCGCGACGTACGGCTACGACGGTGCGACCGTCGCCCGCCTCGAGGAGGAGACCGGCCTTTCGCGGGGCGCGATCTTCCACTACTACGCCGGCAAGCAGGAGCTTTTCATCGCGCTCGCCCTCGACCTGAGCGCGCGCTACGTCGCCCTTCTCGTCGACCGCGGGCTCAACGACGCCGTCCGCGCGATGGCGAACGAGGACCCTGAACTGCTCGGCGTGCTCATGGAGATCCAGGGGCGTCTCCGCCACGACGAGGAGTTCCAGAGGCGCATGGACGAGGGCAACGCCGACCGCGATCGGCTCGTCGAGTGGTTCGCCGAGCGCCAGCGCGACGGCACGTTCCGCGACGACGTCGAGCTCATCCACCTCGGCCGCTTCGCGACGATGGTCCTCAATGGGCTAGCGCTCCGCGTGGCGGGCGGCGACGACACAGATGTCGAGCCGATCATCCGGCTCCTGCACGACGCGCTCGGCCCCCGCAAGTAGCATCGCGCCGAGTGCGCGGCAAGACGGTCCTCTTCGTCGGGGCAGGCCGCCACCAGAGGCGCGCGATCGGGCGCGCCCGGGAGCTTGGCCTGCGCGTGATCGCGGTCGACCGGGACGGAGACGCACTGGGCCTGCGGGCGGCGGACGTCGGCGAGGTCGTCGACTTCAAGGATGTCGCCGGCGTGATCGAGGTCGCGCGCCGTCACAGCGTCGACGGCGTGCTCACGATTTCCGCGGATCGTGCGGTCCCGGTCGTCGCCGCGGTCGCCGAGGAGCTCCGCCTGCCCGGCATCGGCACCGAGGTCGCGCACCTGATGACGAACAAAATCGCGATGCGCCGCAGGCTCGCCGACGCCGGCGTGCCGCAGCCGCGCTTCGCCGCCGCCCGAGATCTGAAGACGGCGCGCGCGGCCGCGGAGACCGTCGGCTTCCCGTCCGTGCTCAAGCCCGCGGACAGCGGCGGCCAGCGCGGAGTCTTCCGGCTCGAGTCGATCGACAACCTCGAAGCGCATCTGCACGCAGCGCTTGCCGAGTCTGCGAGCGGAGAGGTCGTGGTCGAGCGCTTCCACGACGCGCTCGAGCTGAACGGGCTCGTCGTCGTGCGTGGCGGCGAGGCGACGACGCTGACGCTCTCGGACCGGCTGCGGCCTCCCGGCGTCGGCTTCGGCGTGGGCTGGATCCACGTGTACCCCGCGTCGATCTACGCGGACACTCTCGCGGAGGCGGAGTTCGTCGCGGCGCACGCGACGAAGGCGCTCGGCCTGCGCGACGGCATCGGCTTTCCGCAGCTGCTCGTCACGGACGAAGGCGTGCTCGTCATCGAGGTCGCTGCGCGCGTTCCCGGCGGGCAGATGGCCGACCTCGCGCGCCACGCTGTCGGCGTCGACCTCATCGAGCTCGAGCTGCGACGCGCGCTCGGCGAGGAGATCCCGGACGAGCTCGCCCTCCCTCGCTTCCAACAGCCGCTCGCGATCCGCTTTTTGACGGCGTCACCCGGCCCGCTGCCGACAGGGCTCGTCACCGCGATCGGCTCGCTCGATCCCGTGCTGGCCGCGCCCGGTGTCGTCCAGGCGGACACGTATCTCGAGATCGGCGAGACGATCCGGCCCGTGCGCCTCGATGCCGACCGGCGTGGGTACGTCATCGCGACCGCGGACACGAACGTCGAGGCGCTTCAGCGCGCAGAGGACGCCGCGCGCCTGCTCGAGGTGACGGTCGAGTGACCGAAATCGTGCGCGAGGGCTCCGACGCGATCGCGGATGCGTTCGCCGCCTGGCGCGACCGGATCGACGGCGACCCGCGCGACGAGTGGCGCGACGAGCTCGCCGCACGCCTCTCCGACGGCGCACGCGTGCTCGAGCTCGGGTGCGGCAACGGCGTCGATGCGCGCCTGCTCGCCGAGCGCTTCCAGGTCACCGGCGTGGACGTCTCGGCGGAGCAGATTAGCCGCGCCCGTGCAGCAGTCCCCGAGGCGACGTTCATCGAGGCCGACTTCACTGAGGTCGAGCTGCCGCCCGCCTCGTTCGAAGCAGTGGCGTCGTTCTACGTCTTCAACCACGTGCCGCGCGAGCGGCTCGCGGGGCTGCTCGAGCGCATCCACGAGTGGCTCGTCCCCGGTGGCTTCCTGCTCGCCGCCTTCGGGACCGGCGACACTGAGGCCTGGGTGGGCGAGTGGTTGGGAACGACGATGTTTTCAGTAGCTTTCCCCCGGAGACCAACTCGCGCCAGCTACGCCGGGCAGGTTTTCGGCTGTTGCTTGAGGCGGTCATTGAGCTCCAGGAACCGGAGGGACCGGCTCAATTTCAGTGGGTGCTTGCAGCTTCGACGTGAGGCATTACCGCGAGCTACTCGAGGCTGCAAATGCCGGCGGATATCACTGGGCGGGCTTCGATCACGACCCGCGGGCCGGTGATCTGTTCCTACGCCACGACGTCGATCTCTCGCTCGACGCCGCCGCCGAGATGGCGCGGCTCGAGCACGAGCTCGGCGTCACTTCGACGTACTTCGTCATGACCGAGAGCGTCTTCTACAACCTCGACTCGACCGCCGGCGTCGCGTCGCTGCGCGAGCTGCGCAGCCTCGGGCACGCGGTCGGATTCCACCCCGTGCACCCGCATACCGACCACGACGATCGCTTCGACCCGGTCTTCGCATGGCACAACCCGGACCCGGACTTCATCGCCGAGCAGATCGAGGGGACCGCCAACGTCATGGCCCCGCCGTACTTCGTCAAGGGCCAGTACCGATCCGACTCGAACGCGCACTGGTGCGAGGGCTGTCCGCACGGCGAGCTGGCAGCCTCGACGTTCGACTGGGTGCAGGTGAACGTCCATCCCGTGATCTGGATGTACCGCGGTGAGACGATGCGCGAGACGATGGACGCCATGCTCGACGCCAAGCGCGCGGAGTGGTTCGCCTACCTCGCGAACGACCGGATCGACCTCTCCTGACAACCGTCCTCATTACGGCTTCGGGTGCGCCGGGCACGGCAGCGCTGCTGCGCGCGCTGCGCGAGAACGGCGAGCGTGACGTGCGCCTCGTCGGCGTCGACATGTCGGAGCGCTCGATCGGCCGGCATCTGTGCGACGCATTCCACGAGGTGCCGGCGGGGTCTGACCCCATCTATGCGGACGCCGTGCTCGCAGTCGTCGAGGAGGAGAAGGCTGACGTCGTCGTCCCGCAGTCGTCGTTCGACCTGCCCGCGCTCGCGGCGGCACGCGAACGCTTTCCGGTTCCCGTGCTCGTGTCGTCGCCGGAGACGGTGCGGCGCTCGAACGACAAGGCCGAGACGTACGCGTTGCTACAGCGCCTCGGCGTGCCGACGATCGACTTCCGGCGTGTCACCGGCGGACGCGCGGTCGAGGCGGCGGCGCGCGAGCTCGGCTATCCGCACAAGCCCGTGTGCTTCAAGCCCGTGTTCTCGTCAGGTTCGCGCGGCTTCCGCATTCTCGACCCGACCGTCGACCGCGCCCACCAGCTCCTGTACGAACGACCGGGCTCGGTGTCTATGCGCCTCGAGGAGGCGCTCGAGCTTCTTCCCAAAGAAGGCGGAACGGAGTTGCTCGTCATGGAGCTCGCGACCGGCGACGAGCGGACGATCGACGGCATCGCCGACGGATCGCGTGTCGTGCTCGGCCACCCGAAGACGCGGGAGGCGATGCGTGCGGGCCTCGCGATGTACTTCGTCACGCTGGAGGACTCCGTGTTAACCGAGCTCGCCGACAAGATCGTGCGCGAGCTCGAGATCGAATGGTTCTTCAACATCCAGCTCGTCGGCGACAAGGTGATCGAGATCAACCCGCGGATCTCGACGATCGTCTACCAGGACGACCTGAACCTGCCGTACCTCGGGGTGAAGCGCGCGCTCGGGGAGATCTCGGACGAGGAGCTCGTGGCTCTGCGCTCGCGCGTGCGCCCCGGCCGGGCGAGCCTGCGCTACTTCGACCAGATCGACTTCGACGGCCCGGTGGTCGACTCGGCGTCGCACGCAGCGGGCTGATGGCGCGCGCCCCCCGGACCCACCTCACCACCCCCCACCCACCCACGGGGCGGCGTACGGTAGCGAGCCAACACATGCGCGCGGGTGCCGATTCCGTCCCGGTTGAGTGAAGGTTCGTGCACAGCCGTCCTGAACGGCCACTCCGGGTCACGCTCTGTCC
>DASSXM010000106.1:0-16813 GCA_035703805.1 Gaiellaceae bacterium
TCGCGGTCATCGGCCTCTTCACCGTTCCGTACGCCGCGGCTGCCAACTCCCTGCTGCCCGAGATCGTCGGCGAGGACGAACAGGCCGTCGCGCAGGCGGTCGCTGCACTGCAGGTAGCGATCCAATCGACCGGCGTGGTCGGACCCGTGCTCGCCGGAGTGCTGATTCCGTTTCTCGGTTCGCCCAGCGTGTTGCTCTTCGACGGCGCGAGCTACCTCTGCTGCTCGGCGATCGTCGCCGCGTTCGTGCACGCCGGCGGCGTGAAGCCGCGCGCCGAACGCGCTCGCGGGCTGTTCGTGGGAGTGCGCGCGCTTTTCGGAGATTCATTCCTGACTGCGATCGTGCTCGCCGCGTTTCTCGCCCACCTCGGGATGGTGGGGCTGTTCAGCTCCTTGCCTGCGCTCGCATTCCGCACGTTCGACGACGCGCGAACCGCCGGTGCGCTGTTCGCCGCCGATGCAGCTGGCTCGATCCTCGGCGGCCTTGCCGCAGTTTGGCTGACCAAGCGTGTGAGTCCGGTTCGGCTGTCGCTCGCCGGCTTCGCGGTGATGGCGGCTCCACTGTGGCTGCTCTCGGTCGCGACTTCATTCCCACTGGCGATGGTCGTGCTCTTCGTGTTCGGCATTGGTGGGCCGCTTGCAGTCGCGCCGATCTCGGCTGCGCTCACGATGCGCGTCTCCGCGGCGGTGCGCCCGCATGTCGTCGCGGGCTTCGTCGCCATTAGCTCGCTCGGCAGCCCGATCGGCGCAGCCGGTGCGGGCTTCGCCATCGAGCGCGTCGGCTTCCGCGCAACCTACGCCACAGTTGCGGCGCTCATGACGGCCGCGACAGCTCTGCTCGCGACATTCGCACGGCGATCGACGGGCCCGGACGCCGTGCCGGCGCCCGAGCCCACGTAAGCGCTGCCGTTAGGCGGTCTTCCTGACAAGCCCGAAGCTCGAGATCGCGGTCCAGACGATGAATCCGAAGAACGCGATGAACGCCATCCCGCCGGTCGGGCTGAAGAAGCCGTGGTTCTTGAGCGAGAGCCCACCGAGCACGAACAGCGCAGCTCCGAGAAGCGACAACCACGCATACCAGTCCGGCATCGCCTTGCTTCGCTTGACTGCGAGCCAGGTGGCGAGGGCGAGCGCCGCCAGCACCCACAGGAACCTGCCGTACAGGAAATTGCTCATCCCGTACAGCGCACGCACCGTGTTCGTGTCATCGGCGAAGGTCAGCTTCGCAAGCGCGACGGTGACGCCGTCGCCGACAGCCGCGATCGTGACCGCAGCAACACCCGCTCCGTACATGATCGTCGCGAGGCGACCCTGACCGGCGTCACGGAAGAAGCCTGCGAAGCTCGCAAGGAACCACAGGAAGAGCACGTAGCCGACGCCAAAGAGGATCCCGCCGATGAGGATCTCCTTGTGCTTGCCCTGTAGATACGACTGGACGTCGGCCGCCGAGGCGTTCCACTTCTTCGGGCTTCCCGGCAGCAGCACGCCCACGAGGAGGAGGACAGCGAAGCTGAGACCTGACGACGCCGCCCACCGCTCGACACTCCACTTGTTCATTCGTTCCTCCTAGGAGTTGAACCCCAGGCGGATGGTGTGCCTCTGCTCGGACGGAGAGGGAGCTACGTCTTCTTGGCGCGCGAAGGCTGGACGCGCTTCGGCTCGCCAGGCATCTTCGGGAAGTTCGGCGGATACGGCGCCTCGCCGACGCCGGCGGCTTCCTCGCGCTCAACCCACTCGAGGAGCGCGTGCAGGTCGTTGACGGTGTCGTCGATGCCCGCCTGCACGTCGCCGAGCTCGGCGAAGCGCACCGCCATCGTCGGAATGGTGAAGTCCTCCGTTTCGATCGCGACGAGCTCGTCCCAGCGGAACGGCGCAGACACCGTCGCGTCCGGCCGCGCGCGCACGGAGTACGCGGACGCGATCGTGCGGTCTCGTGCGTTCTGGTTGTAGTCGATGAAGACCTTCTCGCCGCGCTCCTCCTTCCACCAGGCGGTGGTTACGAGGTCCGGCATGCGCCGTTCGACCTCGCGCGCGAACGCGAGCGCGCAGCGGCGCACTTCCTTGAAGCCCCAGCGCGGTTCGATGCGGCACGCGATGTGGATGCCGCGGTTGCCCGACGTCTTCGGCCAACCAACCCAGCCGAGCTCGTCGAGCGTCTCGCGCACGAGCGCAGCGACCTTCTTCGCATCAGCGAACGTCGTGCCTGGCTGCGGATCGACGTCGATGCGCAACTCGTCGGGATGCTCCACATCCCGGCGGCGCGACGGCCAGGGATGGAAGTCGAGCGTGCCGAGGTTCGCCGCCCACGCGACCTGAGCGATCTCGGTGACGCACAGCTCGTCGGCGGTGCGCCCCGACGGGAACGTGACCGTCGCGGTTTCGATCCACTCCGGGCGCTTTTCGGGCACGCGCTTCTGGTAGATCGCCTCGCCCTCCGCCCCATCGGGGTGCCGCTTCAGCTGCGTCGGGCGCTCGTACAACGCGCGCACGATCCCGTCGGCGACGGTGAGGTAGTGCTGTATGAGGTCGAGCTTCGTCTCTCCGCGCGTGCGGAAGAACACCTTGTCCGGGTTCGTCACCTTGACGGTGCGACCACCGATCTCGAGCTCGATGAACGGCGACGGCATGTCAGGAGTATCGTGAATCCGATGCTCGAAGATCCGCGTGCGCTGCGCTTCACGCTCGAGCCGCTCGACGACTTCGTCGTGATCGAGCCCTCCGACGAGGAGGCGGAGACACGCGCCGGGCTCATCATCCCGGCGAACGCAGACGAGCAGTGCCGGAGCGGCGTCGTCACTGCCGTCGGCGCCGACGCGGACGGCCTTGCGCCCGGCGACAAGGTGCTCTTCCCGAAGGATGCGGGCTACGACGTGCGGCTCTCAGGAACCGCGATGAAGGTCGTGCGGCGCCGGGATCTGATCGCGCGCGTCCACGACTAGGCCGATACCCTGTCGGGCGCACGGAGAAGTGGCCGAGTGGCTGAAGGCGGCGCCCTGCTAAGGCGTTATGGGGCTGAATGGCTCCATCGAGGGTTCGAATCCCTCCTTCTCCGCCTCGGAGGGGTGGCAGAGCGGTCGAATGCGGCGGTCTCGAAAACCGTTATCCGTCGTTAGGCGGATCGAGGGTTCAAATCCCTCCCCCTCCGCTTAAGTTGCACACGTGGTCGCAGCCGTGAGAAGGCACCTGCTCTGCGGAGCGAAAACCGAGCAGCCCAAGGACGCAGGGAGCGCCGATAGCTTCAGCTATCGGCGCGACCGAGGACACAGGGATGCGATGGTTTGCAGCCCGCAGAGCAGAATGCGCTTCTTGCGGCTGCGTCCACAAGCACGGAGAGGTGTCCGAGCGGTCTAAGGAGCGCGACTGGAAATCGCGTACGTGCTGAAAGGTGCGTCGCGGGTTCAAATCCCGCCCTCTCCGCTGATTGCGAGCTCAGGTCACCGTCAGCTTGGCCACCATGCCGGCCTGGCGGTGACCGGGGACGCTGCAATAGAGCGTGTACGTCCCTGCCTTCAGCGTGACCGTGAGCGTCGCCGACTGTCCCGCATTGATGAGTGCCGTCTTCGTTCCACCCTGAATCGCGAGGTCGTGCGGGATCTTGCCGACGTTCTTCACTTCGAAGGCGATCGCGCCGTGCGCGACCGTGGTCGACGCGAGGACGATCTTGAACTCCTTCTCCTGGACCGCGATCGTCTTCGCGGCGACCTTCTTGCCCCCGGCCTTCGCCTCGCTCTTCTCGACGCCGAAGGTGATCACCGCGGACAGCATCGCGACGAAGAGCACGATGGATGCGAGGACGAAGACGCTCAGTCCGTTCTTCCCTGGGAAGTCCTGACGCCTACGCGGCGCGAGGAACGAGGACGCAAGCGCGAACGTGATGAAGACGAGCCCGACGACGCCGAGCCCGATCTTGTGACCGGTCGTGAGCCCTGCCAGCAGCACGGCGGCTATTCCATCACAAGCCGCTCGTCGCGGCGGCGCTTCGCATTCCGCAGGGTCCAGAGCAGAACGGCGATGACCACGAGCGGCGCGAGCACGATCAGTGCCTCGAGCACGAAGGTCGCCTCGGCGGCGAGAAAGTTCAGTGAGTCGTGGGCCATCTGCCCCAGCCGGCTGCGATGGTGGCCGAACGGAACGAGCGCGCTCTTCGTCTCGAGGACAACCGACACGTTTGCGATCGCACCCGAGGCGACGGTTCCATTGCGGGCTTGCAGCCGATCAGAAAGCGCGCGCCGCTCCTCCGCGAGCCGGATCTGAAGAAGGACGCGCTGGGCGGCCGGAAGCGCCTGGTCTTTCAGCGCTTGCTCCAGCGCCGCAATCGTCCGGCGCTGCTGAGCGATGCTCGCCCGCTCGAGGTCGAGCTCTTGCTGGAGATCCGTGACGGACAGCTGCTGCGAGACGAGCGTTCCGAGCTCGGTGAGCCTCGTTACCGCGACGCGGACATTCCGTGCGGGAACGCGCAACTCGAGATCCGCCTGTCCGCCGAACTGGCCCGGCGTGCTGTAGCTGACCGACTGCGCGTAGCCGCCGAGCGTCGTCGCGATGCGAGTCGCCTCCTGCGTCGCAGCGGCCAACCGCGCCTCATCGACCTGAATCTCCAGTGAGGCGTCGGTGTGCTGAAGACGTGCTCCGCCAGCGCTGAATGTCGGCGCGCCCGCACCAACCGACGGCGCCTTCGCGCGCGCAACGCCGGTGAGCACGCCGGGCTGCACGGTCTTCGTCCCGGAGCCGACGATGCCGTGGACGATCGCCGCAGCGACGGCAAGCGCCACCGCGACGGGAACGACGACGAGCACGAGCCGGCGGCTGCGACTGCGCGGCGCGGGCGCGAGCTCGGCTACGCGCGCGCGCAGCCGCTCGGGCGCGCTGGGCGCATGCGAGACCAACAGGGCCTGGACATCAGTCGCCGACATCGGAAATCCTCTCTTCGAGTCGTTGCAGGGCGCGGCTCAAGCGCGTCGAGCACGCGGTCTGGCTGATGCCGAGCACGCGCGCCGCGCTCGGGCCATCGAGCTCGAGCAGAACGCGCAGCGCGACGACTTCACGCTCTCCCGGCGACAGCTCGTGCAGCGCCTGTTCGAGTGCGCCCGGCAGGCCGTCGCCGAAGACGTCGTCGACCTCGATGACGATGTCACGTGCGTACGTCTCTTCACGGCGACGGCGGCGCTGCTCAGCGCGGAACCAGTCGATCGCGACCGTGCGCGCGATGCGGCAGAGCCAGGTGCGCGGCGTGCCGCGCCGCGGATCGAACCGCCGCCACGTGCGGAACGCCTTCTCGAACGTCTCGGCCGCGAGGTCCTCGGCTGCGGAGCGGTCGCCGGTGAGATAGACGAGATAGCGGTACACCGCGTCGAGCTGCTCGGCTGCGACCTCGGCGAAGCCGGCCCGCGCCGGAAGGCGGGGAAGCGCATCGAGAGTCGACGAAGCCGCGTTCACGCCTGCTTGTACGGCGCCGAGACCCCGGATCGTCACAGGGGCCAGGGTAGATAGCGTGATTCGAATGCGCCGACTGCCGCTCCTCTGCGCCGCGCTCGTCCTCGTCGACACGATGCTCTACGCGGCGCTGACGCCACTTCTGCCGCACTTCCTGCACGAGTTCGGCCTGTCGAAGTCGCGAGCGGGGAGCCTCGTCGCGGCGTACGCGATGGGAGCGCTCCTCGGCGGCATCTCGGGCGGCGTCGCCGCTTCCTGGTTTGGCCCGCGGCGCGCGGTGCTCTTCGGGCTCGCGCTCATGGGCGCGGCGAGCCTCGGCTTCGGCTTCGCTGGCGACTTCTGGACGCTCTTCGGCGCGCGCCTCCTGCAGGGGTTGAGCGGCGGCTTCATGTGGTCGGGCGCGCTGCCGTGGCTCATTGCCGCGACGCCGCGCGAGCGCCGCGGCGAAGCGCTTGGGAACGCGATGGGCGCGGCCGTGTTCGGCGCGATGTTCGGTCCGGTGCTCGGCGCCGCGGCGGCGCTCGTCGGACGCGCGACGATCTTCACCGCGCTTGCAGCCGTGTCGGTCGCGCTTGCCGTCTGGACGTTGCAGCTCGAGCCCGCACCGTGCGAGGAGATGTCGCTCAGCGCACTCCGACGCGCGCTGCGCGAGCAACAGTTCCGGACCGGGTTCGGGCTGATGGCGCTCGGTGCGCTCCTGTTCGGCACCCTCGGCGTGCTCGGGCCGCTGCACCTCGCGCATGCGGGCTGGGGCGCCGCGGCGATCGGCGCGGTATGGCTCGTCGGCGCCGCGCTCGAGACCGCCGAGGCGCCGCTCGTCGGTCGCATGAGCGACCGGCGCGGCCCGCTCGTGCCGACGCGCTTCGCGCTCACCGGCGCGGTCGTCGTGCTGCTCGCGCTCGCAATCGGGGCGAGGCCGCTCTTCTACGTGCCGCTCATCCCGCTCGCCGCGATCTCGTTCGCGCCACTCTTCACGACGGCGTTTGCGCTGTTCGCGAACGGCGCGGAGAAAGTCGGTCTCGCACAAGGCATGGGCTTCGGCGTCATGAACGCCGCGTGGGCGCTCGGCGCGATCGCAGGACCCGCCGCCGGCGGGGCGATCGCCGGCGCGACCGGCGACTGGATTCCGTTCGTGCTCGGTGCGTCGCTCTGCGCGGTCTCGCTTACGGTCCTCCGGCCGCGGGGCGCGCGTGCGTCCACTACGCTAAGCGTCCCGGGCGCGTAGCTCAGCGGGAGAGCACTCGCTTCACACAACGGCGCAAGCGCTAAGCGGAACTTCCAAGGACTCGCGGTGACGCATGGTTTGGCGCTTCACAGGCGATCGGATACGGCCACGCACGTCGGCCTTGGCCCGGGCGAGTCACCAAGAACTCACCAACGGAAGCGGCTCGATCGGTAGCAGTACGCTTCTGCACCGTGTACGGACGCGCCCGCCAACGCGACACCGCGGCCGTGTGTCGGCGCGGACACGTCGCGACGAGTCGCGCTGAGACGATCGAGTTCGGCGCTCGCTGCAAAGCCTGCGGTGCCGAGGTTCTTACGGCGTGCCCCTCGTGCGGCGAACGCATCCCAGGCATGTGGCAGCACGTCGCCGCGCACTACGATCCGCCCGATTTCTGCGAGAGATGCGGCGAGCCCTACCCCTGGCTGAGCCGACAAGGCCGCATCTACCTCCTACAAAACATCTTGGACGAGGCGACGGTGAGCGAAGCTGAGAAGCTTCGAGCGCGAGAGCAGCTCGACGCCCTCTCCGATCCAGACCTCGGAGAGGAGGAACAAGTCGAACGATGGGCGCGCTTCAAGACGGCAGCTCCCGCCGTCTGGGCCGGTGAGCAAGCGCAGAAGATCATCGCCACGATCATCGATGCGAGTACGCGCGCGATGATCGAGAAGTACGGGCCGTGAACTAGGACTAAGGGCGACGCGATGGAGCTAGCAACGGTGGACTACGGAGCGCTCACGGAGACGATCGAGCGCCTCGCCGCTGCGTACGACGAGCAGGTGCCGCGGCTCGAGTACGAGAAGCTGCGACCGACTCCCGAGGATCGAGCGAAGGTCAGGGATCGAGAGGAAGCCGCTCGTTCGTTACTTGACCGCGCCGAAGAAGCGCTGCCGCCGGGGATGGATCTCTTGCCGGTGTCGCTAGCACGTCGCGCACTCATCGGCGTGACGTCGGAGTGCCACAGCCTGCTCTACCAGGATCTTCGTCGCGACCGCTTCAAGCGCTTGCCAAAGGCGCCCGATCGGGGCGCAGCGCTCATGCAACAAGCCGTTGAGTTAGCCCGCCGGCTGCGAGATCACGGCCCCGAGCTGCGTCGCGCGGAGCGTTTGGTCGAAAGCCTTGGTTCGAAGCGCGCGCTCGAGACATTCGCTAGCGACCTGAACGAGTTATCCGACGCGGTCGAGAGTTTGGATGAGCAAGGACGCCATGAGTTACGTATCGCCTCCGATCTCGTTCGCGGATGCGCGCAGCGTCTTCGCTAGTCCGGTTGCACGGCGAGCGACTCGGCGGGCTCCGCTGCCGACTCGGCCGGTTCCGCGGCCTCGATCGCGACTTCATCGCCGCTTTCACGTATCGCATCGAATAAGCGCATGCGAATGTCGCCCCACGCCTCAAGCGCCTCAGGACTTCGATCGTGGGAGATGCGCTCGACGTACGTCAAGCTCGCAACTACCTCATTCCAGACCCGCTCATCGAGCCCCACGAACCGCAGGTGAGAGTAAGCCTCGACAAGCCCAAACATCGGCGCGTAAGGCTCTGGGCCGAGCACCTCTCGCATCTGTTTCTGCTGATGTAGCCAATTGCTCGCGCGAACCCTTGCGCTCCGTTCGATCGTTGCCTTTCGCAACCTCTCTCTCGGAGTGGGAGTCAGCTCGGGAGGCCATTGCGCGCCGGCTCTCAACTCGTATCGACGCTAGATAGGTCAAGCCGCCTCCTAGCGCGACAGCGAGAAGCGTGCTTGCCCAGAGCGGCATAAACCGAGCTTAGGGAGTTCTACGGACGCGAAAAAGTGCCCCGCCGAAGCGGGGCTAGAGGCCTGAGCTAGGAATGCCCTGTCATCAGTGACACGACAAACGTGACATGTCGTTTCTGTCCGGTGCCTATGGCACAGTTCGGCCGGTCGCGGGGTTGTGGTGGCCCTTCGCGGCGTTCGCGGATAGGCGGCGGGCCGCCCGGCGGGGGTCGGGCGGTCTGTCCACAGGGGTTCTGTCCGGCGGACGTCCTATAAAGGTCTCTCCACCACTCGATCGCCGGGCACCCCTACTCACGCGCCCGGAGGAGGTCAACCCAAATGGAAGCTGCGGCCCAGCAGATTCCTCCCGAGGCGTACGTCTCGTTCTCGGCCGAGATCGTTCCGAACACGACGGAGTCCCTTCTCGCCACGATGGCGAACATTGCGAATCAAGGCATTCCGAAGGTATACCTGCTGCTCTCGACACCGGGGGGCAGCGTCATGCACGGAATGAATCTCTACAACGTCCTGCGCGCGATGCCGTTTCACCTCGTCACGCACAACGTTGGGAACGTGGACTCCATCGGCAATGCGGTGTTCTTGGCAGGCGCAGAGCGCTATAGCTGCCCGCACTCAACGTTCATGTTCCATGGCGCCGGCTTCGATCAGTTCAACGGCGCGCCACGACTGGACGAGAAGTACCTAGCCGAGCTGACCGGAAATCTCCTGGCGGATCAGAGCCGGATCGGTGGCGTGATCGAAGAGCGCACGAATCTTGAGTCCGCGCAGATCCAAGCCCTCTTCCGTGAAGCCCAGACCAAAGACGCGACATACGCCATTGGCGCCGGGATCGTTCACGAAGTCAAAGACGTCGAGATTCCGCCGGGCGCTCCCGTAGTCTCGCTTGTATTCCAGCGCTAGAGCGTCGCTTGGCTGCATGTCACAAAGTGTCCTTCCCGATCGAAGGCTCGTCAAGCCTAGCCTCGGTGTATGAGTCCTAAGTAAGGGCCGATCGGGCGCCGTCCTCTCCGCACTCTACGATTTTGGTGCCCGGAGTTCGTTGGGACGATCATTTTGTCGTCCCGAGGTGCCGAGGGGGCCGTCGCGTGGCGCGGTCAATTTCGTCGCGCGTGACAACGGAGGCTCTACATGGTCGCTCTTCGGCGACCCGACGAACTTCCTCCCCCGCCCGATGACGGGCTGCCTGCGCGCCCGATCCGCGACTACGCGCTCGACAAGATTCACTATTGGGGCAACTTCTTGGAGGCTGCGTCAACTGCCACCAAGCGGGCGTTCCCCGGAACGCGCGTATGCGCCGACTTGTTCTGCGCGTCCGGTGTCGGAGAAAACAAGGTAAATGGAGCTCGAAGTTGGGGAACCGCCCTCGTCGGACTCCAGGTAGCTGTTCCGTTCGACGTCTACTTCTTCAACGACCTTAATCCCGACGCGGCTCGTGCCACGGCTACTCGAGCGCGCGAGATCGGTGTGCAAGGCGCGAGCGTGTTCGAGCTTGATCTACGCAAGGAGAACGGCCTCAGCCGTGCGCGCGACATCGCGAAAGTGGTAGTTCCCTTTGGGCCGAAAGTCGTTGTAGCGACCGGCGATGCGAACACGGCGCACGTCGCGCTCAAACTCATCGCACCTCAGGGGCGGCGCTATATCTGCGCCGTTATCGATCCGGAGTCAGCTCTCTACGAGTGGAGCGCCCTGGAAGCTCTCGCGTTTCACGAGAAGGCGATGGACGTGCTCCTCCTCTTCCCCGATGAGATCGACCTTGGCCGTGGTCTCGCGTACTACCTTCGCGAAGGTGGCGGCGCAAAACTCGATCGCTACTTCCCTCCCGGGACAGACTGGCGCAGCGTCGCGAAGGCCAGCCCGCATCCGGCATCGGCTCTGCGGCGTCTCTACGAGGAACGCATGGAGACACTGCTCGGGTTCAAGATCGGTCATGCGAAAACCGTCTCGATGGGCAACCGCGCGCTCTATCGCCTCGTGTTCGGCAGTCGAGACCAACTCGGCATCAAGATCTGGAACGACATCTGTAAGCGCACGCGCGGGGAGCAGTACGAGCTTCCGTTTCTAGACGTCTAGCCCTGTACGCCCCAGGCGAGGTCGTTTACCCTCGCTCCGCATGGCAGACAAGTCCGGCATCGAGTGGACGGAGGCGACGTGGAATCCGGTCTCCGGCTGCTCGAAAGTCAGCCCAGGGTGTGCTCACTGCTACGCGGAGCGCATCTCGCACAGATTCGGCCATACGCGTGAGCCGTGGCTGCCCGAGCACGCAGAGAAGAACGTCGTGATGCACGACAGCAGGCTCGACCAACCTTTGAGATGGCGACGGCCACGCATGATCTTCGTCAACTCGATGAGCGATCTCTTCCACGAGCGCGTACCACTCGCGTTCGTCCGGCGTGTCTTTGCGGTGATGGAGCAGGCCGAACAGCACACGTTCCAGATACTCACGAAGCGTCATCACCGCCTCGTCTCGCTCGCGCCTCACCTCTCGTGGCCGAGCAACGTGTGGATGGGCGTCAGCATCGAGAATCAACGCTGGGTAGAGCGCGCCGACTATCTCCGCCGTGTGCCCGCCGCTGTGCGATTCATCAGCGCCGAGCCGCTCCTTGGCCCGCTTAGCGGGCTCAACCTCGTGAACATCGACTGGCTGATTGCCGGCGGCGAATCAGGGCGCGGTCATCGCCCGATGGACGTCGAGTGGGCGCGTGAACTGCGTGACCGCTGCGCGCACGAGGGGGTGGCGTTCTTCTTCAAGCAGTGGGGCGGAGCAACGGCCAAGTCCGGTGGTCGAAGCCTCGACGGTGAAGAGCATTCTGCGATGCCCAGAACGGCCGTCGCTCGCTAGGACGCCGTACTCCCAGGTCTACTGCATTCCGAGCCCGGGACGAAGAGTGCCGCTCGGCATCGAGTAGATCTCGCCCGTGCTCGGATCGCGATACCACACGAGGTTGTTTGTGTCGGGGGTTGGAGGCGGCGTGCCGCTCCCCGGTGGAGGCGTCCCGGTACCTGACCCTCCACCACTTCCGCCACCGTTACCTGAGCCGCTCCCGTCTCCGCTGTTGGAACCACCGCCAGCAGCCTCGACACGCGCCGCAGCAGCAGCGATTTCTTTCGCGTAGTCAGCCTTCTGCTGCGTCTCCGTATCGACGTACCGATTGATGTCTCCCTGCGCTGCGCCGCCGAACTGATTGGCGAGGTCGTACTGCTCCTGACCACGCTGCCAGTCGAGTTGCCCGAGCCCGGTCGGGAGGTCGCCGCTCGAGAGCGCGCCGCGCGCAGCGAGTCCGCGCTTGAACGCTTCGACGCCCTGCTCGTAGCTGCGCTGATTGACGTTGAGCTGCGAATACGGATTGTTGTTCGCAGCGTCGAGTGTTGCTTGGTCGATGTCGCCGTAGGCGTCCTTTACGGCGCCGAGCCCGCCAAATTGAAGTACGAGCGCGCGCAACGCAGCACGGCGCTGTGCGGCAGCGTTCGACAACGCGAGGTCAGATCCCGTCTTCCATGCTTGGAAACCTGGGTCACTCAAGATGTCGGTTGTGGCCGGAGACGGAGGCGGAGTTGTCGTTGTCGTGCCGCCCGTTCCGGGGGCGCTGCCACTCCCACCGTTGGGATCGAACACCGCGGGGTATCGGATTCCGTGCGTCGGGGTCGGCGTGGGGTCGGTACGCGCCACGTAAGGAGGCTTTACGCCGTAGTCGTCTAGGTAGGCGAATCCTGGTATTCCTGCCATCGTCGTACTCCTATTGCGGTTCGGTTAGCGAATCGAACGCAGAGTCGTGGGGCTCGCATGACGAAGGAGGCGAGCGAGCATCTGCGCCGCTTGAGGGTCTTTCGGAAGTCGTGCGAGCGCCGAGAGCGCGAACTGCGACTCCTCGAGCGTGAGCGCGCGAGCTTCAAGCTCGAGGCGTCCATGCCATCGCAAGGCGGCGCGCTCGAGCCGCTCAGGTTTTGTGCGAGCGATCAGCGCGACGAGATCGAGCGCTTCGTACAGCGAGAGACCTCGCAGCTCCCGTGCAGCCAGTTCAGCCGCGAAAAGGTTGCCCTGCTTGATCGCCCGGGCGAATCGGCCTTGTGCTGTCCCTTGACTTGTCATCTGCCGAGGGGGCCGGCGGCGCGGAGTCTAGTCCCAGCGTCGGCGGCGTCAGGATCGGAGTCTTCATTCGCAGAGGGGTACATTCACGCGCCCGCTGGCCGATTAGACAAGGAGAGATGAATTGGTCGCTGCTGATCTCCGCCCTGAGCCTGCTCCTCCAGGCCCTCGACGCCGTACGCCGCGTTCCAGGGCTGCTTCGCGCGCACGGGCGGAACCGCCGAGGAGAGCGCCGCTCTGGGCGTGATCGGCGACAGACAGTGATCGTTCTTCCTCCGGGCCTTGAACGGCGGAGCGGCTTGGATCGCCGAAGGCCCGTGGCGGCGTAGCATCGACCTGATGCGGTGCGCCGAGTGCGACGCCGAGGCTCAAGGAGAAGCGCGCGGGTGGCGGGCTTACCTGACCTGCGACGATCCGCCCGAGGTTGTCACCTTCTGTCCCCGCTGTGCAGAGCGCGAGTTCGAGGACGAATGATGGAACCCGAGCAGTGCGCGATCTTTGATTGCGACGGCGCGGCGACCGCCGGCTCTGTCTACTGCTGGGCGCATGAGGAACTTCGCAAGAAGAAGAAACTCGTCGTGACGGAAGCCTCGAAGCGGAATCCGTCGCCTCGTCCGCTCATGCCAATCGCGCCCTATGCGTCTCTCGATATGCCACGTCAGATATGCCGCTACGGAGAGTGCGAGCGATACGCCGAGCCGGGATCAGTCTTGTGTAGGCGACATCGTCGCGAGTCCGTGGACTGAGGCTCACGCATGCACGTTCTGTGCGTCGCATGATGCGGGCCTAAGGGTGTACGTCGCGCTGCGGGGACTCCACGGGACTCCATCGCAACCGGAGTCCCAAGCTTCGCGGGGGTGGGGTGCCTCGCGTGTGACGCGGTAGCGATCGAGGGATTCGATCTCGCATGCGATGTTTGACAACGTGCGTTGTCGGATATGCCGTTCGGCGACCCAGTCCCACGAAAGGAGTTCGATGCTCTACGCGCTCATCACCATCGCAACGTCCTTCGCACTGCGTTACGCGTCGTCCGTCGCGTGGTACCGCGTCTACGCGAGTGGCTACCGTCGCCCGGGGCTTCGTGTCTGAACGCTCGCGCCTGCTCGCGCGCGTCAAGCGTGCGGCGCTTGCCCGTAGCCGTTCGGACGAGAGGTACCGAGCGGCCCTCCTTGATGCGCTCGACGCGGGAGTCTCTTACGCCGACCTAGCTCGCGCGCTCGAGACGTCGCGACAGTCAATCCGTCAACTCGCGGAGCGCGCTCGTTCCGCTTCCTAAAAGATGCCCCGGCGGCGCTGATACGCCCCGGGGCCTGACACCGAAGGAGTGATCTTCGATGCTGTACCAGGCTAGCGTCCCTGAAATTCTCGAAGCGGTCTACGCCTGCGAAGCGTGCCGCGAGCATCCGTCCGACGACTGCGGAGATTCGTGTTCAAGCGAGTGGATGGACGAACTACCCGCGTTCGGCGATGACTACTGGCCAGCTTGCAAGTGCTGCGGCCAGTCCGCCATGCTCGTCGCCCCGCTCCTGCGCGTGTAGTCGCTCGTCCAGTTCCGTCGTACGAGCCCCGGTGCGGTACTGGCCGGGGCTCTTTCTTTCGCGTCAGCCGTACCCGCGCCCGCGGAGATAGCCGCGCCGGGATCCTCTCGCGTAGCCAATCGAGTAGGCCATCGCGAACACAAACGCGACGGCACCCACGATCGCTAGGCCGCGCCAGTCAAAGCGCGTGACCGCCGGCCGAACGAGCACCGCGTAAGTGCACGCGCCGACGATCGAGAGCACGACGACCGTCCCTACGACCCCGACAACGCCATCAAACTTCTTCATCTGCTCCGATGATAGGTCTCCCGAATCGCCAAACGTCAAGCGCGTATCGCGCACGCTCGACAAGCGTGAGGTCGTCGCTCTAGGCCGTACTGCAACTTCGATTGTCAATGCGTTGGTGAGCGCTTGGTGAGTTGAACGAGGAGCGCGGTCGGGAGGGGGCAACCGCGCTCACTCGCAGGAGAGCGCATGGCGTGCGCTCGCTCTCGGAGCTATCGGCTACGTGATGCCGACTCCGAGAGACGCTTGTGTTTCAGTCGCGGAAGAAGTCGTCGCCCTCTCCGCCCTTCGTGTCGTACTTCTGATCTCCCCCACTTCCGGCGCTGAGCGCCCACGCCTCATGACCCTCGGGCTTGTTCTCGCCCCCTTGCCATGCGTTGTTTCCCTCGATTGCGGACTCGCCGCTGAGCGTGACGCCGTCCTGAGCGTCGTCGCGTACGTCGTGCGGCTCGAACGTGAGATCGGACATCCGTGTCTCCTTGCGTTGAAATCGTCGTGTCTATCGCGCTCGCAACTACCTCCCGCGTACAAGCGCGTTCAGCGCGCGTCTCGCGCCTCTCTGCTCACTCGCTCCGTAACGTGCTCGGCTCTCGGCCTGCGGAACGATGCGCGGGCATCGTCCTCGGCTATGCGGGATCGAGTGCCCTCCGTTCCGGACTAGCTCACTGGCTCGACGCGCTATCGTCCTTCACATGGGAGCGCGGTTCGAGATGCGAAGTCCTGGTCGCCCGTGTATCGCTTCAAGCCCTGTGACCCCTAAGTCACGGGCTCAAGCGCACGCGGCAACTCTCCGTCTCGGAGCAACGCCGCTGTCCCATCTTCGAAGCGAATGACGGGAGCCTCATCGGGGGGAATGTCGGCCGGCAGTTCGTTCCGGCATACCTCGTCGTAGTCCTCCCAGGGGGCCACGTATTCGCGAGGGAAGCGCTCGTGAACGAGACCGCGTATCGGGTGCCAGCGTGGAACACGCAGCCACTCGGCTCGCAGCGATGTATACACGCGCGCGGCTCTCAGGCGTTCCCTCATGCCGTCCTGTTGCATGACACGCGCTGGAAGCGCTCGCTCGATCAGTTCGCGCATCTTCTCGGGCGTCGAGCGGTAGTGCTTCGGGAAGCTCACGACGACAGTGCCGACAGCGGCGAGTCGAGCGCTCCAGTCCGCTTCGCCTGTCTCAAGTTCCGCTGTTAGAGCTGGCGAAATAACCGCGATCACGTCTTCGAGCGCAAACGAAGGGATCTCCGCGTTCGGCTTCGGCTTGGCGAGCTGACGCCGTGCCGCGCCGGACGCTTCTCCCATCGTGCGCGCGTGCTCGCGCCGCTGTTCCTCCGTCATGCTGTGACTCGGGCAGCGAGGCGGGTCGCTGTCAGGGATAGCCCACCCCCGGCAGGGATCTCCGTTCGCCTTGAACGCACCGCAACGGGTGCCGCGCTTCATGACGCCCTGACGAGCCGTGACCGCGCACGGATGCTGCGTCGAGTGTCGATGTACTGGACGAAGTCGCCATTCTCGAACTTCCCAAAAACGGGAACTCCGCGTTTGCCGTCTCGGCGTTGCTCCTCGGCACGCAGCTCGTCTATCCGCGCGAGCGCTTCATCTTCTTCGACAGAGCCAGGTCGCATGGCTCCGCTTGCGGCGTAATGCGCTTCAAGCTTCTCGTCTAGCTTTCGCCTGTACTCGTCCGGCAGTGTCTTCTGCGGCACCCCTCCGCCGATCACAACCGGAACACACAGCTCGCGTCGTGCGTACTCCTCACGTCGCTCCATTGCCTCACGTTCGCAATGCGGACAATGCACGGGGCGAGGTTGTGGCCCTCTGAGCTTCGGCGCCCATGTCGGGTGATACGGACAGGCCGGCGAAGGCGGAGTCGCATCAGGAACAGGGCTCGTGCTCTCCGCGCGGTCGAGACGAAGCACGATCTTCCCGACGCGATCGGGAATGAACAGGCCGCGCATTTAGATCGAGCCGCCGCGCTGCGGTTTCGGAGCCGCAGCCTCGAACAGGTCGCCGGCCCTCCGCTGCAAGGACTTCCAGCCGTCCGCCTCATCGTCGTCAGCGCGATCGAGAAACGCGGATCGGATCTCGGCCGCTGTCGCCCGCCTGTTGCTCCGTGCGCTTCGTTCGATCTGCTCGGGCGTGAGGGGCTTCGCATCAACGCGTACGGCGTTCGGGCGCACCCACTGTCCCGTGGCAGTGAAGATCTCGATTCCGTCGTGGATGCCTCCGCCTGGACTGTCCACGAGCTGCTGCTTGAAGCGTCTCTGACGCTCTGCCGAGACAACTCCGTCGAGCGTTGCGACTGCACCGCGAAGCATGTCATCGAACTGTTCGCCCGACAGTCGCTCAAGATCGAAACCCGCGTCCAAACCGATCTCGCGCGCAAGCATGTAGCGCTGAGTCGCGTCTGCCTTGGTCAGCTTGTTCTCGATCTGCCAGCGGCGCACTCGTTCTTGCCGGTCTGTCAGCGCCGCCTCTTCTGAGAGCTGCGCGTTCACACCATCTACG
>DASSXM010000129.1:0-33627 GCA_035703805.1 Gaiellaceae bacterium
GTCGAGCTCAACCGCAGGTTGGATGCGCGAGTCGCCCAGCTGCAGCAGGCCGAGCAGGCGCTGCAGCAGAAGGAGGCGGCCGTCGCCGCACGTGAGCGCGAGGTCGCGACGCTACGCCAGGGCGTCGAAGCAGACCACGACGCGGCGCTCGACCGCGAGCTCGAGCGTCGCCGACCGACAGCGCCAGGATCGAGCTTCCGCGAAGGGCTCGAATCGTTGTCGCGCCCGTTCGACACCGAGTAGCCGACTGGTATCGTCGAAGGGCGGCCCGCCCGGGCCGTTCTTTCCGTGCCTGCATACCCGAACACCGTCGATCCGACCGATCTCGGCCTGCTGCCGACGTTCCGCAGGCTGCTCCGATTGTGGTGGGAGCAGCGCTGCCTCGGCTTCCTCGGCCTGTCGCTCGCCCTCTGTTACACGCTGGTCTCGATCGCGATCCCGCTGCTCATGCAGCGCGCGATCGACCACGCGATCGTCCACCACACGCAGCAGCTCTGGCCGTACGTGCTCGCGATCGTCGGCCTCGGAACGGTGCGCTTCGGGATCAACTTCTCCCGCCGCTACGCGACGGCGCGCGTCGGCATCCGTATCGAGGCGCGCATACGCGAGCTGCTCTACAACGCGTATCTCCGGTACCCGCGCGCGTTCTTCGACCGGCATGCGACGGGGCAGGTGCTCTCGCGCGCGACGAATGACCTGTACCCAATCCGCTACTTCATCGGCTGGGGCCTCGTCCAGGGGATGCAGAGCCTGATGATGATCGTCGGCGCCGGGATCGTCCTCGTCATCGTCAACCCGCGACTCGCGCTCTATACGGCGGTCTCCTCGCCGCCGATCATGGTGCTCGCGCTGCGCTTCGCGCGCCGCGTGTCGCCCCTGTCGCGCAAGGTGCAGGAGCGGAAGGGCGACGTGACCGAAGCCGCGGACGAGGCGGTCGTAGGGATCGAGATGGTGCAGGCGTTCGGGCGCGAGGACGACGTGCGCGGGCGCTTCGGCGACCGCGCCGAGGCCGTGCGCAGCACCGTGCTGCAGCAAGCCGGCGTCGAGGCGCGGCACCTCCCCGGCCTCTACTACCTGCCGTCGCTCTCGATCGCAGCCGTCGTGTTCTTCGGCGGCAAGCAGGTGATCGCAGGGCACCTCTCCATCGGCCAGTTCGTCCTCTTCGAGACGCTGCTCCTCCAGCTCGTCTGGCCCCTCGAGGCGCTCGGCTGGATCGTGAACCTCGGGCAGCGGGCGCTTGCATCCGCGGGACGCAGCTTCGCGTGGCTCGAGGGCATCCCGCCGCTCCCGGAGCCAGTCGACCCGAAGCCGCTGCCGGCCGGTCCGCTTCCGGTGCACTTCAAAGCCATCAGCTTCGCGTACGGCGGCGAGGACGACGTCCTTCACGATCTCGACCTCGCGGTCGAGGCGGGCGAGATCGTTGCCGTCTGCGGGCCGACCGGCTCGGGGAAGACGTCCCTCCTCAATCTATTGCCGCGGTTCTACGACCCGACCGGTGGGAGCGTCCTCGTCGGCGGCGTCGACACGCGCGACGTCGCGATCGCTGCGCTGCGCGCATCCGTCGCGCTCGTCACGCAGCGCCCGGTGCTCTTCTCCGTGCCGCTGCGCGAGAACCTCACCGCCGGCCGCACGGACGCGGACTGGGACGACGTGCTAGCTGCGTGCACGGCCGCCGGCGTCGACGCGTTCGTTGACAAGCTGCCCGACGGCTACGACACGCTCATCGGCGAGCGTGGCATCAACCTCTCCGGCGGGCAGCGCCAGCGCGTCGCGCTTGCGCGCGCCCTCGTCACCGGCGCACGCGTCGTCGTGCTCGACGATCCTCTTTCCGCCGTCGACACGCTCACCGAGCGGCGCCTCGTCGGGCGCCTGCGCCCCGCGCTCGAGGGCCACACCGTGCTCGTCGCGACGCAGCGGCTCTCGACGGTCGCGCTCGCCGACCGCGCGGTCGTGCTCAAGGACGGGCGCATCGTCGAGTCGGGAACGCCCGCGCGGCTTCTGCGTGCCGGCGGCGCGTTCGCGTCGTTGTTCGGCGACGAGGTAGCCGCATGAGACGGCTCCTTCGCTACTTGGAGGGGAGATGGCTGCGCGCGTTTCTCATGCTGCTCGTGGCAACGGGCAACGCGGCGTGCCAGACCGGCGGCTGGCTGCTCGTGCGCAGCGCGATCGACAAGGGCATCCGCGCGCACGACACGCGCTACCTGACGATCATCGTCGCGATCTACCTCGGCGTCGCCGCGGCCGGCTGGGTCCTGCAGGCGTGGCTCATCCGCGGCCTCGCTGGGCTCGGGCAGGAGATGACGATTCGCCTGCGCCGCGATCTGTTCGATCACCTCACCGGCCTCTCGCTCCGCTACTTCTCGCAGCAGAAGGCGGGCTGGATCATCGCGCGCCTGACGAGCGACGTCGACGCGGTCTCGGACGTCCTCTCGCAGGGGATGCCGACGCTCATCTCGAATCTCGTCCTTCTCCCCGCCGCGGTCACTGCGCTCTTCATCGCCGACTGGCGGCTTGGGCTGGTCATCCTCGCGGTGCTCCCGCCCACCCTGATCCTCACGCGCTGGTTCACGCGCGTCTCGCACGTCGCGCTCGTCGAGCAGCGCAACCGGATCGGGGCCGTCACCGCGCAGATCGCGGAGTCGGTCTCCGGCATGGCAGTCGTGCAGGCGTTCAACCGCGAGCGCGCGTTCCAGGCGCAGTTCGACGAGCTGAACGAGGCGAACCGCGCGCAGTCGACCTACGTGCAGAAGATCTTCTCGATCTTCTTCCCGTCGATCGAATTCTTCGGCGTGATCGCGACCGGCGGCGTGCTGTTCTTCGGCGAGAAGCTGCTCGCGAACCACACGCTGACGATCGGAACGCTGATCACCGCGCTCTACCTGCTGCAGCTCGTCTTCCAGCCGCTGCAGGAGCTCTCAGACGTCTACGGGCAGCTGCAGTCGGGCGCCGCGGCGATGGTGAAGATCGCCGGCATCCTCGACGAGGAGCCGACGATCCACGACGAGCGGCGCGCGCAGGCGCTCCCGCGCATCGACGGCGACCTCGACATCGACCACGTCGTGTTCGCGTACGGCGCCGAGCCGGTGCTGCACGGCGTCGACATCCATGTGCCCGCCGGAGGCTGCCTCGCGCTCGTCGGCGAGTCGGGCGGCGGCAAGTCGACGCTCGCACGCCTCGTCGGGCGCTTCTACGACCCCGACGAGGGCGCCGTGCGCGTCGACGGACATGACCTGCGCACGGTGAAGCTGCGCTCGTATCGCCGCCAGCTCGGCGTCGTCCTTCAGGACCCGTTTCTCTTCAGCGGCACGATCGCGTCGAACATCCGCTTCGCGAAGCCGGATGCGACAGATGCAGAAGTCGCGGCGGCCGCTGCGGCGGTCGGCGTCGACCGCGTTGCGGCGCGGCTGTCGGGCGGGCTCGACCACGAGGTGCGCGAAGGAGGTTCGGGGCTATCTGCCGGAGAGCGCCAGCTCATCTCGATTGCGCGTGCGCTGCTCGCCGACCCGCGCATCCTCATCCTCGACGAGGCGACCTCGAACATCGACCGGCCGGCGGAGATCCTCATCGAGCGCGCGCTCGACCGGCTGCTGCACGGCCGCACGTCGATCATCATCGCGCACCGCCTGTCGACCGTTCGCCGTGCGGACGAGATCCTCGTCATCGAGCACGGGCGAATCGTGCAGCGCGGCACCGAGCGCACGCTCATCGCGGAGGAAGGGCCGTTCCGGCGGCTGGCGCACGACCTGGACGAAGACGCGGTTCGCTCAGCCGCGGGCTGAGAGCACGCGCAGGCACGCGTCGACGACGCGCGGGTCGAACTGCGAGCCGCTCGCTTCGGCGAGTCGCCGCTGGGCGACATGCGCCGTCAACCGCTTGCGGTACGGCCGGTCGCTCGTCATTGCGTGATACGCGTCGCAGACGAAGATGATCCGCGCCTCGAGCGGGATCTCGTCGCCGATGAGACCATCGGGATAGCCGCGCCCGTCCCAGCGCTCGTGGCAATGGCGCACGATCGAGCGCACCTCCTGCAGGCGCTCGATCGGCGCGATGATGCGCTCCCCGAGCGTCGGGTGCGTCTCCATCACGGAGCGCTCCTCGGCGGTGAGGCGGCCGGGCTTGCGCAGGATGTCGCTCGGGATGCCGATCTTGCCGATGTCGTGCAGCAGCGCGCCGAGCTCGAGCCGCCTGAGCGTCGGCTCGTCGAGCTCGAGCTCGCGGGCGACGCCGAGCGCGAGGTCGGTGATCCACCGCGCGTGCGTCGAGGTGTATTCGTCGTTAGCCTCGAGCGCGTTCGCAAGCGCTTCGACGGTCGAGACGAACGCATGCTGGAGACCTTCAAAGCTGCTCGCGTTCGCGATCGCGAGACGCGCCTGGTGAGCGAGACCGCCGACCAGCCGGAGCTCGCGCTCACCGAACTCGCCGTGCTCGGGGAGCACCGCGACGATGTAGCCCGTGCGATTCGCGGCGTTGAGCGGTGCGAGCGCATACGACGCACCGGGCTCGAGCGGATCGGACTCGACGTCGGCGTAGTCCTCGGGCCGGAGGATGAACGGCTCGCGGCCCGCCACCTGGACGGCGTGCCGCGGCTCGTAGCGGCGGCTCGCCGCGTTCGCGAGCTGCTCTGCCGTGTGGCCGTAATACGCGCGCAAAACGATCCAGCCGTCGTCCCCCTCGAGCCACACCGACGTGCGCGGCGAGTCGAGGATCACAGCCGAGAGCTCGACGACGCGCTGGAGGATGTCTTCGAGGCTCGACTCGGCGGCGAGCTCACGGCCGAACTCCAGCAAGGAGGTCGCGCTCTCGGCCTCGCGACGGGCAGACTCGTACAGCCGCGCATTTTCGAATGCGACGGCTGCGTGACCGGCGAGCACCTCGAGCAGGCGGAGGTCGTCCTCGTCGAACTGGTCGAGGCCGAGCTTCGCGATGATGATGACGCCGATGACGCGCGTGCCGTAGCGCAGTGGCACGGCGAGGAGCGACTCCTCGATATCGGTGGTTCCCTGGATGCGGTTGCCGAACCCGCAGTTCGCCGCGTCGCCGATGAGGAACGACTCGCCGGTCTCGGCGCAGCGCCCGGTGACACCTCTGCCTACTCGGCCGCGCAGCAGCTCGGCGGACAAGGCGACCTCGCCCGTGGCAAGCTCGCCGCGAAACGCGACCGGAATGAGCTCCTCATCCTCGACGAGGAACACGCGGCAGTTGTGGTAGTCGATTAGCGAGCGGAGCTCGGCGGCGATCTCCTCGCCGATCTCGCGCACGCCGTTGAGCCGGTTGAGCTTGCCGCTCAGGCTCTGCAGCATCTTGAGGTGCGCGATCGAACGAACGTCGCGCGCGTGTTCGGGCGCGTCCGGGCGAGCAGTCTCGCCCTCCTCGTAGCGCGTGATTCGGTTCTTGCCGTGCGCCTTCGCGGTCATCATCGCCGCCTCGGCGCACGCGGCGAGCTCGCGCGGGTTCATCGCGTGCTCAGGGCCGAGCGCGAGACCGATCGAGACCGTGATCGAGCCAACCGGGGGAACGTCGAGCTGCGCGAGCCGCGAGAGAATGCGCTGAGCAACACGCATCGCATCGTCCGCGACGCACGCCTTCATGATCACGGCGAACTCCTCGCCGCCGAGACGACACACGTCGTCGTTTGGGCGAACGCACGTGCGCAAGGTCTCGGCAAGCAGGCGCAGGAGCTCGTCACCCTCGCCGTGCCCGTGCACGTCGTTGATGCGCTTGAAGTCGTCGATGTCGAGCATCAGGACAGCGACCGGCGAGTGCGTCCGGCTCGCCTCCTGCAACGCGCCGAGGAGCCGATCGTAAAAGCTGCGGTGGTTCAGCAAGCCGGTCAGCGAGTCGGTTTGCGCCTGATGCTCGAGCCGCTCACGGATCTGCGCGTTGTCGAGCGCGAGCGCGGCCGCATCGGCGAAGCGCTTCGCGAGCGCGAACTCACCGGTGCTGAAGGTCGCTTCGAGGCCCGAGCGGTACATGTTGAGCATTCCCTTGATCTGCGAGCGCGCGATGAGCGGGATCGAGATCAGCGCCTCGGGATCGACCGGCGTCCCAGGGACGATCGCGACACGCGGATGGAGGTGCGCCTGGTTCGTGTGGACCGCCTCGCGGCGGCGCGCAGCCCAGCCCGTGATCCCCTGGTCGAACGGCACGCGCGTCTGCATGACCTCGTCCACGTACTCGTTCCGCGCGAAGACCGGCGTCAGAAGGGCCTGCGCCTCGTCCGCCTCGTAGATCGTGATCATGTCGTGCGGGATCAGGTCGCCGAGCGTGTCGGCAATGCGCACGAGCACGGCGTCGAGCGTTTGCTCGGAAAGGAGCTCGTGGAAGACGTCGGCGAGCCGGCGGTACGACTCGGCGAGCTCGAGCGCGCCCACGTCGGGCACGGCGGCGCCGGCCTCGGGAATGAGGCGCAGGTGCCCTTCGGCAATGGGAGTCGACTGCCGCAGGTGGTGCTCCTTGCTCGTAGAACGTGCCCCGATAAGCATCGGGCGGCCCGCGGGCAAATGCCTCCCCCGTCCGAGGGATCAGCCCCGTTTGTTAGGGCCAGGTTTAGACCAACCAACCCGCGCCTACGCACAAAGGCCCTCGCTAACACACCGCGTTAGCGAAGGCCGAATCCACGCCTTCCGGGATGGCCGCAGGCCACCACCGACCGCACAGCGAAACCAACCGCCCCGAATATCAAAGAGGCCGCCGGGTCTGCCGGCGGCCGCTCTGCGAAGCAGAAACCAGAACGGGCGGCGATCGCCAGATCGCCGCCCGAGGCCTTAGTCGCCCCAGTCGAAGTCGCGGGCGCGATCGACGGTCCAGAAACCGGAGTCCTCGATCTCGCCGGCAGCCGCGTTCTCCGCGGTCGCTTCGCCGGGCCAGGGCTTGCTTGCGTCGACAGCGGGCGGAGCGAATGCCGGCTCGGCGCCGGCCATCGTCTCCTCCTGCCGCGCCTGCTCCTCGGTCTTGAACAACGGATGGTTCTCGAACGGATCCGCGGACTTGTACGACTCGATCGGCATGTTGCGATCGAGGTCCGCGTTCCGCTCCTTCAGGTCGAGGTGATCACGGATCACCTGCGCGAACAACGACGGTGTCTCTACCGGCATAGCCTTCCTCCCGATCGGGGACGTGCTCCTCGGAGGTGCAGTGTACCGCCGATTCGCCCCAGATTCCGAGTTCAGACTACTAAAAGCTCCGGCTGGGCGTGTCAACTTCGACCCGGTTCTTCCCCAGGCTCTTCGCCCGGTAGAGGGCCTGATCGGCGGCAGCGAACAGTGCTGCGGGGCCTTCCCCGGCGGTGTACTGGGCCACGCCGAAGCTGCACGTGACGGGCGGGGAGCCCATTCCCGCAAGGCCCCGGCGCATCCGCTCGGCCAGCTGCGCCCCGCCCTCGGCGTCGCTCCCCGGCAGCACGAGCAGGAACTCCTCGCCGCCCCAGCGCCCCGCCAAGTCGGTCTCGCGACTCATCGCCCGAAGCACGGCGGTGAAGCGCCGGAGCACTTCGTCGCCGACCGGATGCCCGTGCTCGTCGTTCACCGCCTTGAAGTCGTCGAGGTCGGCGAGCACGAGCGACAGCGGCGTCCCGAAGCGCTCGGCGCGCGCGATCTCGGTCGCGAGCGCCTCTTCGCACCGGCGCCGGTTCGCGAGCCCGGTCAGCTCGTCGACGAGGGCCTGCCTCTCGACGACTCGATGCAGGCGCGCGTTCTCGAGCGCGATGGCCGCATGCGACGCGAGCGAGGCGGCCGCCATGCGCTGGTCGGCGTCGAAGCCCGGCCCGACGAGGACGAGCGTGCCGAAGTTTGTGGGTCCGGCGCTCAAAGGCAGCTCGAGCCGGTCCCCGGTCGCCGTTTCGTCTCCGGCTGCGACCACCGAGCCTTCGTCCACGTGGAGAGCTGCGCGTGAGGCGCCGGTCGCCTCGACCGCAGCCTCCACGATCACCCTCAGGAGGTGCTCGACGTCATGAGTCGCGCCGAGCGCCTCGCCGAAACGCGTGATCGCATCGCGCAGCCGTCCGCGCTCGGCCTCGAGCTCGGCGACGCGCGCCTCGAGCTGGCCCGCCATCTCGTTGAACGCCCCGCCGAGCTGCGCGAACTCGTCGCGCCCGCGCACAGCGACGCGCTCGTTCAGACGGCCGCCCGCGATGCCTTGCGCCGCCTGCGCGAGGCCGCGCAGCGTGCGGACGATCGCTCGCCCCTCGACGTAGGCGACGACAGCGACAAGAACGAGCAGGCCGAGGAGCGCGAGCAGGAGGCGATCGCGCGCGGACCTGTTTGCCGCATCGATGCGCGACTGCGGCGTCAGTACGGCGATCGAACCGGACGAGAGCACGCGGTAGCCGCTCAGCGGGATGCTGCCCGCGCGATTGGGTGAGGCGGCGACGATGCGGCCGTCGTGGACGAGCGCGACCGAGTCCCACGGCGCGAGCCCGGAGCGCGCACGGAGCGCGGCCGCAAACGACCGGTCGAACGGGACCGACGCGATGACCGTGCCGGCGAGGCGCCCCTTGACGAGAACGGCGACGCGGCGGCGGGCGCCCACCGGCGCGACATGCCCAACGTGCACGGCGCGGCCCGCGGTCACGACCTCGAGATTCGGATGCCCGCGCACGAGTGTGCGCAGACGCGCCACGTCGCGCCGCTCGAGCGCGACCTGAAACGGCCGCGAGCGCGCAACCGCAGTCGCCGATGCCTGCGCGCCGCGCACGCGATCGTCGTATGCGGCGAGGCTCGCGCGGAGCCCCGCCTGCAGGCGCGCGTCGACGCGATGCGTCTCGTTCTTCGCCTCGAGGGAGCTGAAGCCCCACACGAGCGCGCCGAGCGGGAGCAGCGACATCAGCACGAAATACGCGACGAGCCTGACCTTGAAGCTGCCCACGGCTGCCCTGATGACCCCCTCCGGCGCTCAAGACACCTGCCGCAGGTGCCGATACCCCTTTCGAGGGAAGTTTTCGGCAATGGGGGTCTTCAGCATGAGGGGCATCGAACGGGGGGTCGCAGCGCTTCTGCTCGCCGGTGCGGTGGCGAGCGCTTTCGCGTTGCCGCGCCTGGCCGCCGGTCCCGATGCAGCGGCGCCGATCGCAGGCGCCGGGCCGCCGCGAGTGACGACGATCGTCGAGGCCGCTCCGCTGCCGGCGCCGAAGCCGAAGCTGAAGATCGTGCGCATCGCCGTCCGCACCGTCGCGCACATTCCGGCCGCGGCTCCGGTGCCGCGTCCGCGCATTGCGGCACCTCCGGTTCAGCGCGCGCCGCACGTCGCACCGGTCGCGCCCGACGTCGTCCAAACCCCGCCACCGACACCGGTTCCAAAACCGAGCCCGTCCGCGCCGGCCGTGACTGCGTCGACACTCGCGCCAACGGTGGCGCCGACCGTCGCGCCGACTCCGGTGCTCCCGAGCCTCGGCCTCGGCAAGGCGCACGGCAAAGGCCACGACACGAATGACGAGGGCACGACCCCGATCCAACTGCCGCAGGTGCAGCCGACGCCGCCGGCCGACAACGGCAACGGCAACGGGAACGGGAATGGCAAGGGGCACGGCCACGACAAGGGTGCGTAAACGGAGGCGCCGAATGAATCGGCGCCTCCTCTCCTCTTCCCCGGAAGGTGCTGCGCACCTCCCGGGGGCCCCTTCAGTTGGTCGGCATCGCAAGCGACGCCTTAGGATGCGCGCGTGGCGAAGCGCAGATTCGGCCCCGCTCCGATCGGCATGGCGATCGCGCTCTGGAACGTCTGGAGCCGGCTGAGCCCGAAGCAGCGCAAGCAGCTCCTCCAGCTCGTCCGCACGCACGGCCCGAAGGCCGCGGCGAAGCTGATCGAGCTACGCCGGCGCCGTTCCTAGCGCCGCACGCACGATGCGGTCCTGCTCGCGCAGGTGCGCAGTCGGATACCCCTCGCTGGGGCTCGCGCGCCAGGGACGCCCGACGTAGCGAAGCGGAACGCCCTCGGGCTTCGCGTCCTCGAGCCGGTGGCGGATCGCGCGGTATGCGCCCATGTTCTGCGGCTCCTCCTGCACCCAAACGACCTCGCGTAGATTCGGATAGCCACGCAAGAGCTCGGCGGCCTGCTCGACGGGGAAGGGATAGATCTGCTCGAGCCGCGCGATCGCGACGTGACGCGCTGCGGCGCGCTCTTCGTGCCCCTCGATGTCGTAGTAGACCTTGCCGGAGCAGAGCACGAGCCGCGTTACCTGCGTGCGATCGACGTCGCCGTCGTCGAGCAGCGGGCGGAACGCGCCCTGCGCGAGATCGTCGAGCGTCGACGACGCCTGCTTGAGACGCAGCAGGCCCTTCGGGGTCATGACGACGAGCGGGCGCGCGGTCGCATCGAGCGCTTGACGTCGAAGCAGATGGAAGTACTGCGCGGACGTCGTGCAGTTCGCAATGCGGAGGTTCTCCTGCGCGGCGAGCTGCAGAAACCGCTCGAGCCTTGCGCTCGAGTGCTCCGGCCCGTTGCCCTCGTAGCCGTGCGGCAGGAGCAGCGTGAGGCGCGACGTCTCGCGCCACTTCGACAGGCCGGCGGCGATGAACTGGTCGACGACGATCTGCGCGCCGTTCACGAAGTCGCCGAACTGCGCCTCCCACAGGACGAGCGCCTCCGGCGCCGCGGCCGAGTAGCCGTACTCGAAGCCGACGCACGCGTATTCCGACAGCGGCGAGTTGTAGATCTCGAAGGACGAGGTCGCGTCGTCGAGGTGCTGCATCGGCGTGAACGTCGCGCCGGTCTGCACGTCGTGCAGCACGGCATGCCGGTGCGAGAACGTGCCGCGCTCGGTGTCCTGGCCGGTGAGCCGGACAGGGATGCCGTCGACGAGCAGCGATGCAAACGCGAGCGCCTCCGACTGCCCCCAGTCGATCCCGCCCTGGTCAATCGCTTCGAGCCGGCGCTCGAGCTGCTTCATGAGCTTCGGGTGCGGGGTGAACCAGTCGGGCACGCGCAGCAGCTGGTCGTTGAGCGCGCGCAAGCGGTCGGCGTCGACGGCAGTGACAACCTCGGCGCCGGTCGTCGTCGCGGGCATCTTCCCCTCAGGCGGCCGGGGCGCGGTGAAGGACTGCTTCAGCTCCTCGTGCGCGGCCTTCAGCTGCGCATTCACCTGCTTGAGCAGTTCGTCGGCGCGAGCTTCCTCACCAAGATGCTGCGCGTAGAGCGTGCGCACCATCGGGTGCTCCGCGATCGCCGCGGCGAGGAGCGGCTGCGTGTACGCCGCCTCGTCCTGCTCGTTGTGACCGTGCCGGCGGTAGCCGACGAGATCGACGACGACGTCGTGGCCGAAGCGCTCGCGATACGCCATCGCGAGCCGGATCGACGAGATCGCCGCCTCGGGATCGTCGGCGTTCACGTGAATGATCGGAATGTCGAAGCCCTTCGCGAGGTCGCTCGAATACCGCGTCGAGCGCCCGTCGGACGGGTCGGTCGTGAAGCCGACCTGGTTGTTCGCGATGACGTGCAACGTTCCGCCGGTCGAATAGCCGGAGAGCCCCTGGAGGTTGAGCGTCTCCGCCACCTCACCCTGGCCCGCGAACGACGCGTCGCCGTGGATGAGGACCGGGAGCGCGACGCTCGTGTCGGTGTAGCCCTCGCGCGTCGAGCGGTCGGTCTGCTCCGCGCGCGCGCGTCCCTCCACGACCGGATCGACCGCTTCGAGATGACTCGGATTCGCGGCGATCGTCACCGTGATCTCGCCCGCAGCGGTCGCGCGCGTTCCCTCGGCGCCGAGGTGGTACTTCACGTCGCCGCTGCCACCCTCCTCGCTCGCGACGACTGCGTCGATCGTGCGCTCGCCCTCGAACTCGCGCAGGATCGTCTCGTACGGACGGCCGACGACGTGCGCGAGCACGTTGAGGCGACCGCGATGCGCCATGCCGATGACGACCTCGTGCGCACCCGTGCCCGCAGCGAGCTCGATCGCCTCGTCGAGCATCGGCACCATCACGTCCAGTCCTTCGATCGAGAACTGCTTCTGCCCGAGGAACGCACGCCGCAGGTACTGCTCCATCCCCTCCACCTGCGTGAGACGCTCGAGCAGCTTGAGCTTCTCGTCGTCGGAGAGCGGACGGCGGTAGCGGCCGGACTCGATCGCCTGCCGCAGCCAGACGCGCTCCTCGTGATCGGAGATGTGCTCGATCTCGTACGAGATCGTTCCGGTGTAGACGTCGCGCAGCCGGGGTAGCGCCTCGAGCAGTGTCTCGCCGCCGACGAAGAGGCGCAGCGTCGACGCCTGGATGCGCGACTGCAGTTCGCGTGTGAGCTTCGGAACGAGCCGCTCCGGCTCGAGCGCGGGATCGCCCGGCGGCTCCGTGCCGAGCGGATCGATGTGTGCCGCGAGGTGGCCGTGCATGCGGTACGCCTTGACCAGCGCCATGGCGGCGGCGACGCCTCCGATGAGCTCTTCATCCGGTACTACAACCGTCTCGAGGACCGCCGGCGCGTGCCCGTCGCTCTGGATCAGCCGCGCGAGCCCGGGATGGAGCGCGAGCAGCTCCTCGGGCGCGCTCTCGAAGAGCTCGCGCCATTCCGCCGGCACGGCGCTCGGGTTGTCGAGGTACTGCTCGAGCAGGAGCGCGGCGTAGCCGGAGTTGAGTCCGTCGACCTCCGCCATATGACTAAAGGTACTCCCGCTCGTGACTTACCAGAGCGGGCGCCCGGTGACGATGGCGATCGTCATCCCGAGGAAGAAGCAGGCCGCTGCGACGTACACGGCCACGAGTGAGAGCCGGCTCTGCCGCCCGGTCATCCCCGCGCTGATCATCGCGAGCAAGATGCCGGGGCCGATCAAGCGCAGTGGGTGCCAGGCGAGCCCGATGAGGCACGCGAAGATCGAGAGCGCCGCGAGATAGCCCGCGACGACCTGCGACGGCCGCGGCTGCGCGTGGGCGTTCATCGCCTGCCGACCTCGGCCCGCGCGTGCGCGGGGCGCGGCGTGCGCGGATACGTCCGCGTCGGCCCGCCGCGGGGCCGGACGCGCGTGCGGGTCTGGCGGCGCCAGTCGCCCGGCCCGTCGTCAGGACCGAGTTGGGCCGTGACCGACGCACCCGCCTCGGGCTTCGGCTCCGCCTTGATCGCCATGTACACGACCACGCAGAGATACACGATGGGGATCTTCAGGATCACCATGAGAAACACGATTTCCCAGACCGAATGCGGCTCCATCCGTAAGGAGTTTACCGGGCCAGATTAGGACCCGAAGCCGCAGGGAACCCCTCCTCTATGAGTCACGACCAGCTCAGAGCCCTGATGGAGCACGGCGAGGAGGTCGGCTGCATCAACATGTCCGCGTTCCACGACGTGGTCGTCGAGCTGGACCTCGACGAGGAGGAGGTCGCCTCCCTCTATCAGCGGATCGATGAGCACGGCATCGATTTGACAGACGACTGCAGCCTGCCGGACGCCGACGTGACGCACTACGGCAACACCGAGATCGCCGCCATGACGACCGACTCGCTGCAGTTGTTCCTCAACGAGGCGGGCCGCTATCCGCTGCTCACTGCGGCGGAGGAGGTCGAGCTCGCGAAGCTCATCGAGCGCGGTGACAAGCAGGCGAAGGACAAAATGGTGACCTCGAACCTGCGGCTCGTCGTGTCGATCGCGAAGAAGTACCAGGGACACGACATCTCGCTGCTCGACCTCATCCAGGAAGGGATCATCGGGCTCATCCGCGCGGTGGAGAAGTTCGACTGGCGGCGCGGCTACAAGTTCTCGACGTACGCGACGTGGTGGATCCGCCAGGCGGTGCAGCGCGGCGTCGCGAACAAGTCGCGCACGATTCGCATCCCCGTGCACATCGTCGAGCGCGAGCAGAAGATCGCGCGCGCCGAGCGCGACCTCATCTCGAAGCTCGAGCGGGCGCCGACTGACGAGGAGCTCGCGAAGGCGTCCAAGCTCTCGCTCAAGCACGTGCGCGAGACACGCGCCGCTGCTCGGACGGTCGCGAGCCTCGACAAGCCGGTCGGCGAAGAAGGCGAAAGCGCGTACGGCGACCTCGTCGCGCACGAGGACCAGAACGTCGAGGAAGAAGTCGTCGTTGGGCTGACCGAGGACGCGCTCCACCGCGCGATCGCGACGCTGCCGGAGCGCGAGCAGGATGTCATCAAACGCCGGTACGGCCTTGACGGCGACGAGGATCCGAAGTCGCTCGAGCAGATCGGCCGTGAGCTCGGCATCACACGTGAGCGCGTGCGCCAGATAGAGACGCAGGCGCTGCAACGCCTTGCACAGCAGCGCGAGGTGGCGGCGCTATCGCCAGCCGCATAGTGACCGACCGCTACACCGTCGAGCGCAAGCTCGGCCGCGGCGGGATGGCGACGGTGTATCTCGCGCGCGACACCGTCCTCGACAGACCGGTGGCGCTCAAGGTTCTCGCCGAGCATCTCGCCGACGACGACGCGTTCCGTGAGCGCTTCCTCCGCGAGGCTCGGCTCGCGGCGAAGTTCGTGCATCCGAACGTCGTCCAGGTATACGACGCCGACGAGGACGAGCGCGGCCCGTTCATCGTCATGGAATATGTCGACGGGCATACGCTGGCGGACGAGCTGAAGCGCCGCGGCCGGCTCCCCCCTGCCGAGGCGGTCGGCATCGGCATCCAGGTCTGCGCCGCGCTCGAGGCCGCACACGAAGCGGGGCTCGTACACCGGGACATCAAGCCGCAGAACATCCTCCTCCGCCCCGACGGCCGCGTGAAGATCGCCGACTTCGGCATTGCGCGCTCGCTCGACGCGACGCGCCACACCGAGATCGGCACGGTGCTCGGCACGGCGGCGTATCTCGCGCCGGAGCAGGCGCGCGGCGAGACGGTGACGCCGGCAGCCGACATCTACTCCCTCGGCGTGGTGCTGTACGAGCTGCTCACCGGACGGACGCCATTCGAAGCCGACACGCTGCCCGAGCTCTTGCTGAAGCGCGAGCAGGGAGCGCTCGTTCCTCCCCGCGACCTCGCGCCCGACGTGCCGATCGCGCTCGAGCGCGTCGTCATGCGCTGCCTCGCACTCGAGCCCCAGCATCGCCCGGCTTCCGCGGCAGAGCTCGCGCGTGCGCTCGAGGGCGGAACCGACGAGCCGCCGACAGTGCCGATGGCCGCAGTCACGAAGGTGCGAACACCGCCGCGGCGCGGACTGCTCGCGGTCGCCGTCGTCGTCCTCGTGCTCGTCGCCGCTGCCCTCGCCGTTGCGCTCAGCCGCGGCTCGACACCGAAAGCGACACCACCGCCACCGCCGGCAACGCATCCGGCGACGACGGCGGCTACGACGACCACGCCGACCACCACCGCACCGGCGACGGCGGATCAGGCCCTCGCGGCAGTACGCATGGCCATCACGCAGGCGGCGTCGTCAGGACAGCTCGACGCGTCCGCGGTCGACGATCTCAACCACCATCTCGACGACGTCGCGCAGGATCCGACCAAGATCAACGACCTCCAGCAACGGCTGAGCGATCTCGTGCAGAACGGACAGCTGACGAGCGCGGGCTACACCGCGATCGAGACGCCGCTCACACAGCTCATGTCGTTGCTACCCGCTGTGCCGCAGCATGGCAAGGGGCACGGCAAGCACGGCAGCGGCGACTGACGCGAGCCGGTCGCCCGTAACAGTGAGACGGTATTCGACGCGCGGCGGGCGCGCGTCGGGAACGACGTTCCGCTCGAGCACGCCGGCCTCTTCGAGCTCGACGAGGCGCGCAGCGAGCGTGCGCGGCGGGATCGTCTCGAGCGCCTGCTTGAACTCGTTGAAACGCACGGCGCCTGCTTCCGAGGATGCCCACAGAATCGCGAGCACCCAGCGCCGTCCGAGGAGGTCGGCCGCGCGGGCGACCTCCTCGGGCAGCGGCTGACAGTGGTTACACCGCATGGAGTTGCGGCTGCGGCTTCGGCTCGAGCGCGAGCTCGAGCACCTCGCCGAGCGTCATCACCGGATGGAATGACATCGCCTCGCGCACGTCCGCGGGGACGTCCTCGAGGTCGGCGCGGTTCCGCTCCGGGATGATCACGTCGGTCAGCCCGGCCGCGTGGGCGGCAAGCACCTTCTGCTTCAGGCCGCCGATCGGGAGCACTCGGCCCTGCAGCGTCACCTCCCCGGTCATGCCGACGGTGTGCTTCACCGGCCGCTCCGACAGAAGCGATGCGAGCGCGGTTGTCATCGTGATGCCGGCGCTTGGCCCGTCCTTCGGGATTGCGCCTGCCGGCACGTGCACGTGGAACGACCGGTCCTTGAACGCCGACTCCTCGATACCGAGCTCATCCGCGTGCGAGCGGACGAACGAGAGCGCGATGCGCGCCGACTCCTTCATCACGTCGCCGAGCTGGCCGGTGAGCAACAGGTCGTTGCCGCCGTCCATCGCGGTCGCCTCGACGAAGAGCACGTCGCCGCCGGTGCCGGTGACTGCGAGCCCGGTTGCAACACCGGGAACCGCGGTCCGCTCCGCCGCCTCCTGGAAGAACTTCTGGCGACCGAGCGCGTCGCGCACGACGTCGACGTCGACCGCGACCGGAGGCGTGACCGCCTCGGACGCGATTCTCGTCGCCGTCTTGCGCAGCACCTTGCCGAGCTCGCGCTCGAGCTGGCGGACGCCTGCCTCGCGCGTGTACTCGGACACGACCGTCTCGATGACGGAGTCCTCGATCGAGACCTCGTCCTCACGCAGGCCGTTCCGCTCCCGCTGGCGCGGCCACAGATAGCCGCGTGCGATGGCGGTTTTCTCGTCCACCGTGTAACCGTCGAAGCGGATGACTTCCATCCGGTCGAGCAGCGGGCCGGGGATCGTGTCGGCCACGTTCGCGGTGGCGATGAAGAACACCTCGGACAGGTCGAGCTCGACGTCGAGGTAGTGGTCGCGGAACGAGTGGTTCTGCGCCGGGTCGAGCACCTCGAGCAGCGCGGCCGAGGGATCGCCGCGCCAGTCGGCGCCGACCTTGTCGACCTCGTCGAGCAGGATGACCGGGTTCATCGTCCCGGCATCGCGCAGCGCGCGCACGAGGCGACCCGGCAGTGCGCCGATGTAGGTGCGCCGATGTCCGCGGATCTCCGCCTCGTCGCGGATGCCGCCGAGCGACATGCGCACGAACTCGCGGTTGAGCGCGCGTGCGACCGACTCGCCGATCGACGTCTTGCCCGTTCCGGGCGGGCCGATCAGCGTGAGGATCGCGCCGCTCTTCTTGTCGTTCGGGATGCCGCGCTCCTGGCGGAGCTTGCGCACGGCGAGGTACTCGACGATGCGCTCCTTCACGTCGTCGAGGCCCGCGTGGTCGTTGTCGAGGGTCTCGCGCGCGTGCTTCGGATCGAGACGCTCGTCCGAGCGCTTCGACCACGGCACCGACGTGAGCCAGTCGAGGTACGTGCGGATCATCGACGCCTCGCCGGAGGCGTCGCCCATCGTCTCGAGCCGGCGCAGCTCGCGCTCCGCCTGGGCACGGACGTCGTCGGGCATGCCGCCCTCTTCGATCTTCTTGCGGTACTCGTCGACGACCGAGCCTTCGTCCTCGCCGAGCTCCTTGCGAATCGAGTTGAGCTGCTGGCGGAGGAACCACTCGCGTTGCTGCTTCTGCGCACCGGTCTCCACGTCCTCGCGGATGCGGCGGCGCACCTGCAGCTCGGCGAGCCGTTCTCGCTGCAGCTGCAGCGAGAACTCGAGGCGCTCGACGACGTCGACCTTCTCGAGCAGCTCGACGCGCTGCGCGAACGAGATGTCGGGTGCGTACGCAGCGGTGTCCGCGAGCGCGCCCGCGTCGGTGATCGAGCGGAGGAACTGACCGATGCGCTCGTCGGCGTCGCGAAGCTCGAGGATCTCCTCGACCACGGCGCGATATTCGCGCTCGAGCTCGCGCGTCTTGACCGGCGGCGGGTTCTCGTCGACGCGCTCCTCGACCTCGACCCGCAGGGCGCCGTAGGAGTCGCTGTGCGCGGCGCCGATGACGCCGCGATGGAGGCCGGTCAGCGCGACGGCGAAGCCGGCGCCGCGCGGAAGGCGGACTCGTTCAGCCACCTCGGCTACGGTTCCGACCTTCGCGTACTCCTGCTCGTGCTGGGGGACGAGCAGGACGCGCGTCTCGTCGCCGACGTCGACCGTCAGCGTGACGGTCATGCCGGGGAAGACGACGGTGTCTTCGAGGGGGACGAGTAGCAAGTCGCTCAAAATCAGGTCACTCTCCAATCCTTGTACTAGGTATCGGAATTGTACCTGCGTAGAACGACGCTACCCGGCGCTCTCTTCCCAGAGGCGGAAACCTCCTGTAAATGCGTTGTTGTTGTCGCCCAGGCGGGCCTTCGGAGGCAGCTCGTCGAGTCGCTTCGCATTCCCGCCCCCCAGGACGACGTAGTCGGGCTCGAGGGCGGCCGTGAGGGCCTCCACGACCGTCAGCACCCGTTTCTGCCAGCGCTTCTTCCCGTAGCGGAGGCGGGCCGCCTCCCCGAGGTAGTCCTCGTAGGTGGCCTTCTTGTACGGCAGGTGGCCGAGCTCCATCGGCTCGACGACCCCGTTTGCGATCAGCGTGCTTCCCAGGCCGGTCCCGAGCCCGAGGAAGAGCATCGTCCCACCCTCGTAGCTGCCGAGCGCCTGCATCGCGGCATCGTTGATCACCTTCGTCGGCTTGCCGAACGCGGCTTCGAAGTCGAAGCCGGCCCAGCCCTTGCCGAGGTTGACGGGATCGTGGACGACGCGGCCGCCGGCGACAGGCGACGGGATCCCGACGCTGACGACGTCGTACTCCCAGCCCTCGGCGAGCTTCTTCGCGCCGGCCACCATCTGCTCGCCCGTCATCGTCGGGCCGGACTCGGCGCGCCGCGGCTCGGTCTGGCCGGTGGCGAGCACCTTCACGTGCTGGCCGCCGACGTCGACGACGAGGACAGCCCTCATGCCGCGACCTCAGGCGTAGATACCCGCCCCGCTGGTGAGGTCGAAGAAGTGCAGGCGGCGCGTGTCCACGGCGAGCATGGCCTTTTCCCCTTCGCGCGCCTCCGTCCCCCGCCGGACTCTGGCGATGAACGGGCTGCCGTGGTGGTGCGTCTGCTCCTCCGCTGCCTCGAGGGCCTCGTCGCCGACAATCTCGCGAATCTCGTCGGCCTTGACGGGCGGCGCGTCGACTGCGAAGTGGATGAACACCTCGGAGCCCATGTCCTCTTTGATGTCGACGACGACCTCGAACCGCGCCTCGCCCGCCGCGTCCTCGATGTCCTCCGGCCGGATGCCGAGGGCGATCCGGTGGCCGGCGTACGCGGCGAGCTTCGGCCGCTCCGAGGCGAGCGACCCTGGCACGGCCAGCTCGTGCGGACCGAAGCGGACTACGAGCCCGCCGTTGCGCGCAACGAGCTCCGCCTCGACGAGGTTCATCGCGGGCGAACCGATGAAGCCCGCGACGAAGAGGTTCGCCGGACGGTCGTAGAGCACCTGTGGCCGGTCAACCTGCTGCAGCAGTCCGTTACGGAGAACGCTGACTCGGTCGCCCAGGGTCATCGCTTCGCTCTGGTCGTGCGTCACGTAAATCGTCGTGACTCCGAGGTTGCGCTGGATGCGCGCGATCTCGGCGCGCATCTGGACCCGCAGCTTCGCGTCGAGATTGGAGAGCGGCTCGTCCATCAAGAACGCGAGCGGCTCGCGCACGATTGCGCGTCCCATGGCGACGCGCTGCCGCTGCCCGCCCGAGAGGTGGCGCGGCCGCTTGCCGAGCACCTCGGAAAGACCGAGAATCCGCGCCGCCTCATCGACCCGGCGACGGATCTCGCCCTTGTCGATGCCCCGCATCTTCAGGCCGAAGCCCATGTTCTCGGCGACATTCATGTGCGGGTAGAGGGCGTAGTTCTGAAAGATCATCGCCATGTCGCGTGCCTTCGGGGGCAGGTCGTTGACGACCTCCCCGCCGACGCGAACGGTTCCTTCGGTGATCTCCTCGAGGCCTGCGATCATCCGCAGGGCGCTCGTCTTGCCGCATCCGGACGGGCCGACGAAGACGACGAACTCGCCGTCGGACACCTCCAGATCGAGCTCGTGGAGCGCGCGCGTGCCGTCGGCGTAGACCTTCGTCAGCCGCTCGAGCTCGATCGCAGCCACGGCGGCAGCAGATTAACGACTTCGATAGATTCGCGCACGACAGATATGGCGGTCGTGACGGTCCGTCGGGGGAGCCGCCGAAGGCTCCGGTACGTCGCGGAACGGCGAGGGTTCCTCGCAACGCTCCTCATTTCGCCTGCAGTCCTCTTCATCGGTGCGCTCGTCGGCGCGCCCCTCGTACTTGCGATCTACCTGAGCTTCACCGACGCGTCGGGGGGATCGCTGACCGGCAAGTGGATCGGGCTCGCGAACTTCCGCAGCGCGGTCGACAATCCGATCTTCCGCGGCGCGCTCTGGCACACGATTCTGTTCACGGTCATCTCCCAGGCGATCGTCGTCGTCTGCGCCGGTTTGCTCGCGCACGCGCTCGTGCGCGCGTTCCAGGGCCGCTGGTTCCTCCGCTTCTTCATCCTCCTGCCCTGGGCCGCCCCGATCGCTCTGACCGCGACCGGCTGGTACTGGATCTACGGCGCCGGCATCCCGCAGGCAAGCGTCCTGAACTGGTTCCTCGTCCACCTGCACATCGTGGGCAGCACCGGCGGGCTGAATTGGCTCGGCACGCCGCGGGCGGCGATGTCGTCGATCATCACGGTGCAGGCTTGGCGCACGATCCCGTTTGCGACCGTGATCTTCCTCGCCGGCATCTCCTCGATCCCGCAGGAGGTCGACGACGCGGCCGCAATCGATGGCGCCACCGGCCTGAGGAAGTTCTGGCACGTCTCGCTGCCGCTGCAACTCCCCATCGCGATCGTCGCCGTGCTCTTCGGGATCATCTTCACCGCGACCGACATGGTCGTGCCGTACATCCTCACGAACGGCGGGCCGTTCAACTCGACGCACGTGCTCACGACGTGGGCATTCCAGGTCGGCATCGTGTCGAGCAACGTCGGCGAGGGGGCGGCAATCGCGCTCTTCATGCTGCCGCTGCTCGCGGTCGTGACGATCGGAATGCTCTTCTTCGCGCGAAGGGCGGAAGTGACGTGAGGGCTCGGTCGCGCCTCTTTCCGTACGCAGTGGTCGTCCCGTTCGCAGTCGTGCTCGCGTTCCCGTTCGCCTGGATGGCGATCACGTCGCTGAAGTCGAACGCGCAGGTCTACAACCCCGCGAACACCTGGAGCTTCCACCCGACGCTTTCGAGCTACGGCTTCCTCTTCCACCACACCGGCTATGTCACGTGGCTGAAGAACTCGAGCTTCGTCGGTCTGATGGTCGTGTTGATCACGCTCGCGATCGCGATGCCCGCGGGCTACGCGCTCGCGCGGCTCGCCGGCCATGTGGGACGCGGCCTCGGCGTCGGCATCTTCCTCACGTACCTCGTGCCGACGACGCTGCTGTTCCTGCCGCTCTCGCGCGTCGTCGCTCAATACCTCCACCTCGAGGACCGGCTCTGGGCGCTGGTCGTGGTCTATCCGTCGTTCACGATCCCGTTCGCGGTCTGGCTCATGATGGGCTTCTTCAAGACCATCCCGCCGGAGCTCGAGGACGCGGCGCTGATCGACGGGTGTTCGAGGCTGCAGGCGCTCGCGCGCGTCGTCTTCCCGATCTCCGTTCCCGGGATCCTCACCGTCGTCATCTTCACCTTCTCGCTCGTCATCAACGAGTTCGTCTACGCGATCACATTCATCTCGAGTGCGAGCAACCGCACGCTCGCGGTCGGCGTGCCCACTGACCTGATTCGCGGCGACGAATACAACTGGCCCGGGATCATGGGCTCGATCGTGCTCGTGAGCGTTCCGCTCGCGCTCGTCTACAACGCGTTCCTCAACCGTTTCATCGCCGGCTTCACCGGCGGTGCGTTCCGCTAGGGGTCAGCACGAAGGGAGGGTCAATGTCCGACAAGGAAGGGAAGCGGCTCAGCAGGCGAGAGCTGCTGAAGAAGGGAGCAGTCGGCGCGGCCGCAGTGGGGGCGGCCGGGGCGTCGGCGCCGTTCTCGTTCGCCGGCCCGCTGAAGTACAAGGGGCGCTGGCTCAGCGGGAACCTGACGGCGATCACGTGGGTGCACTTCGTCCCGTCCTTCGACGCTTGGTTCGACCCGTGGGCCAAGGCGTGGGGGCAGGCGAACGACGTGCAGGTCACGATCGACCACATCAACAACACGCTGCTCGATACGCGGGCCGCCGCCGAGGTCGCGGCGCAGTCGGGGCACGACCTGTTCTTCAACCTCCACCCGATGGCGGGGTACTACGACCAGGTGATCGACCACGCACCGATCATCCAGGAGGTGCAGAAGACGCAGGGCGCGTACCTGCCGATCGCGAAGGCATCGACCTACAGCGCGAAGCTGAAGAAATACTTCGCCGTGTCCGACAGCTACGTCCCCGACCCGGTCGTGTGGCGGTACGACCTCTGGACGGGCGTGGGCTTCGAGCCGAACACGTGGGAGAACGTTCTGAAGGCCGCGCCGAAGCTGAAGGCGATCGGGCATCCGATCGGGATCGGGCAGTCACAGGAGCTCGACTCGAACATGGCCCTGTTCGCGTTCCTGATGGACTTCGGCTCGTTCCTTCAGAACGAGCACAACCGGCCGTGGCTCGACACGAAGAAGACCGTCCAGGCGGTCAACTTCATGGCCCAGATCTACAGGGTCGGCGAGGACCCGGCGATCTTCTCGTGGAACCCAGCGTCGAACAACAACTACCTCTACTCCGGCACGGCGTCGTTGATCCTGAACGCGATCTCGGCGACGCGCACTCCGGAGAACCTCAACCTGCCGTTCTCCAACAACCTCTGGATCTGGCCGATTCCGAGCGGACCGAGCAGCCGTCTCGGCCTAGAGCACCTGATGGGCTGCTGGTCGATCTGGAAGTTCGCGCAGAACAAGGACAATGCACAGAAGTTCCTCATCGACCTGCTCAAGGCCGGGAAGGACGCGACGACCAACTCGCAGCTCTACAACTTCCCGACCTTCGCGAACACGTTCCCCTTCGCGCAGATCCGCAAGACGGCGGCCGCGGACCCGCACAAACCGAAGGGGAAGTACACGATCCTGACGACGATCGCCGAGAAGTACACCCACAACATCGGCTACCCGGGCACGATGAACCCTGCGATGGACGAGGTCTTCTCGACCTTCCTCATCCCGCAGATGTTCGCCCAGGTGTCGCAGGGGAAGATGAGCGCGGCCGACTCGGTCGCGTCCATCAAGAGCCAGGTGAACGCGATCTACAAGAAGTGGGAGGCGCGTGGCGCTGTCTAGAGCGTGATGACGACCTTGCCGCCGGGGCCCGAGCGTTGCCGCTCCCAGGCCTCGGCGGCCCGGTCGAGCGGATAACACGCGACCGGCAGCGCGATCCGGCCGGTGCTGACGTGGTCCAACACCTCGAGATAGGCGCGGTTGCCCTCCTCGACTGTCATCGCGAAGCTCGAGTGGCCGAGGATCTGCAGCTCCTTGCCGCGCACGTCCGCCGAGCGCAGCGGCGCCTCGGCGCCGGCGGACTGGCCGAGGTGCACGACCCGGGCGTGTTTGGCCGCGTAGGCGAGGACATCCGCGAGCGGTTGGCCCCAGATCGGATCGATGCAGACAGTGAAGCCCTCGGGGCCGAAGACGTCCGCAAGCCCGTCGAGACGGACCGTGCCCGCCCCGCCTCCGCGTGACGCGCCGACCACCATCGTCGCGCCGAGCAGCTCCGACGCCTGAACAGCGATTCGACCGACCGCGCCGGTCGCGCCGAGCACGAGCACACGGTCGCCCGGGCCGACCTTCGCCTTCCAGGCGACCGCGACCCAGCCGGCGATCCCGGCGATCCCCGCCGCGACCGCAAGCGCTGGGTCGACCTCGACCGGCAGCCGCAGCACGGCCTCGCCGGAAACGACGACGCGCTCGGCGAGGAAGCCGGGCTTCGCGACGCCGCGGCCGTCGCCGAAGAGATACACGAGGGCGCCGTCGTCCGCGCGGCCGGCGGCCTCACAGCCGGGCACGTACGGCAGCGGTGGGTGGCCGCCGTAGAAGACACCGGTGCCGACGGCGATGTCGAGCGGGTTCAACGCAACCGCCTCGATCCGGATGCCGTCGACGTCCTCGAGGTCGACGACCTGCGGGGGCGACCCGAGCTCGGTTACCTGGGCGCCGCGCATGCCGCGACGATAACGCGCGCGGCGCGCACGAGCATGTCCAGAGGCATGCTCGGAGCTGCCTTGTCGAGCGCCTGCTCCGGAAGCAGCGGCACGTGCACGAACCCTCCCCGAGCCTGGGGCCGCTCCTGCTCGAGCGTGCGCATGAGCGTGTAGAACACGTGGTTGCACAGGAAGCCGCCCGCGTCGCGCGATGCGTCAGCGGGAATCCCGTCCGCGCGCAGTGCGGAGACGAGCTCATCCACGTGCAGCGTCGACTGATACGCGACCGGCCCGTCAGGATCGATCGGCTGCGCGGAGGACGACCCGTCGTTGTCGACGTTGCCGGCGTCGTCGAGGTTGAGCGCGAACCGCTCGACAGAGACGTATGCGCGCTCTGCCTGGCCGAACGAGATGACGAGCTCCGGCTCCTGCTTGCGGATCGCCACGCGCAATGCATCCGCGGCGCGCGCATACGCAACCGGCAAAACCACGCCGTCCAGCGCCTCGACGATCTTCTGCGATGGATTCACCGCCGAGCCACCGAACGGCTCGAAACCGGTGACGAGGACGCGCGTCATGCGACCTCCTCGTCGAGGCCGACGGCGTCGAGCGCAGAGTTGAGGTGCGGATGCTCCTCGACGCGCATCACGTGCCCGTCGCGCGTCGTCACGACGGCCGCGTACCGCCCCATGTGGTACGTGCGCCGCGATTGCAGCGGCCGTTCGTCGCTCGGATCCGCCTCGACGCGTGAGAAGCGCATGCTGATGACAACACGGTCGCCGACGCCGATGCAGCGGTCGACGGTGACGTGGTACCCCTCGGCGACGCGCTCTTCGAGGATCGCGAGAACGTCGGCGCGATCGAATGCGCCCTCCGCCTCGGCGCCCACCCACTGCACCTCGGGGTCGAGCATGCCCTCGATCGCGTCGAGGTCGCCGGCGACGAACGCGCGATAGCCGCGTAGGAGGAGGTCGACGCCTTCCTGGCTCACGCGGCGAGACTAGCGAGTGCGACCTCGACCGCGGCCTGCTCGATGAGCACCGGGTCGTGCGTCGCGCACACGATCGCGGTTCCCGTCCGCTGCGCGAGCTCGGCGAAGAGGACGCCGACCGCGCGCGCGTTCGCCTCGTCGAGACGGGCCGTGGGCTCGTCGGCGAGGAGGAGCGTCGGCTTAGCGGCGAGGGCACGCGCAAGCGCGACGCGCTGCCGCTCCCCCATCGAAAGCCGCGCGACGTGCTGGTCCGCGAGCTCGGCGAGTCCGACGTCGGAGAGCGCCACCATCGCGCGCATTGCCGCCTCCTCGCGTGCGACGCCGCGCAACGCGAGCGCGACCTCGACGCTCTCGCGCGCGCTGAGGAATGGGACGAGATCGGTTCCCTGGGTGACGAGCCCGATGGTCGAGCGGCGCAAGCGGGCGCGGCCGGTCGCGTCGAGAGTCGACAGCGGCTCGCCGAGCACCTCGACTTCGCCGGCCGTCGGCTCGTCGAGGCCGGCGAGCAAGTGAAGGAGCGTCGACTTGCCGGTGCCCGACGGCCCGGTGATCGCCGACAGCCGGCCCGACTCGAGCGCGAGCGAGAGGTCGTGGAAGACATGGGTCGCGCGCGCGCCGCGCCCGTGCGTCTTCGCGAGCGCGATCGTGCGCACCACCACTTCGCCCGGAGAGACATGTCCCGCAACCTGGTTGCGGGACATGTCCTGTTTGGGCACGCGGACGAGGATGCCGTCCGCGGTCCGCTCGAGCCGCGCACGGGTCGTGTCGCCGACGACCTCCTCGGGGAGGCGGATCCAGCCGCCGCGGTTGATGACCGCCTCGACGTCGGCGCCGCGGCTTTCGCCGCTCACGCGGCCGTCGCGGATCTGCACGACGCGGTCGGCGACGGCGGCGGATTGCGGGTCGTGGCTGACGACGAGCGTTGTCGCGCCGGACTCACGTCCGAGTTCGCGAATGAGCTCGTAGATCTGCGTCGCATTCGCTGCGTCGAGCTCGCCCGTCGGCTCGTCGGCGACGAAGAGCCGCGGCCGGTGCGCGAGCGCCGCGCCGATCGCCACGCGCTGCTGCTGCCCGCCGGAGAGCTCGCCGGGCAGCGCGTCGCACTTGTCGAGCAAGCCGACGCGCTCGAGCAGGCCGTCGGCAATGCGCTCGACCTCGGCGCGCGGCGCGCCGAGCAGCCCCAAGCGAAGGCCCACGAGCTCGCGCGCAGTGAGCTCCGGCGCAAGCGCGCGCGTGTAGTGCTGGTCGGCGTAGCCGAGGGTTCGCGAGCGGTACTCGAGCAGCGCGCGGCCTCGCAGCGTGCGCAGGTCATGGTCGAAGACGCGCACAGTTCCCGCGGATGGCCGGTCGAGCCCGGACAGGATTCGCAGCAGCGTGCTCTTGCCGGAGCCGCTCGGCCCGAAGACGACGAGCAGCTCGCCTTCGGCGACGTCGAGGGTCAGGCCCTGCAACGCAACGGCGTTCGTCTCCGCGGACGGGTAGATGCGGAAGAGATCGACGGCCTCGATCGCCTTCAACGGACACTTCTCCACGTGGCGGCGAACGCAGCGAGGATTGCGCCGGCCGCGACGGCAAGGAGCGCGAGCCCGACGAGCCGCCAGTCGAAGAGGAGCACGAGCGGGGGCAGCGGCGCGCCCGCGCCCGCGGTGACGGTGACGACCGAGACGACGAGCGCGCTCACGATCGCGCCCGCAGCGATCCCGCCGGCAATGCCGACACCGGCGACGGCGAGCGCGCGGAGCACGAGGTGCCGGCGGAGGTCGGCGGGCGTCGCGCCCTGCGCCGAGAGGTCGAAGAGCTCGCCGCCCTCGTCGCGCGCGTCGCCGATCACGGTGAGCAGGACGCCGACGACGGCGAGCGCGAGCCCGACCGCCGCCGCTGCGAGGAGGAGCGCGAGGGATCCGCGGGCCAGCGGGTCGCTACGGAGATCAGCGAGCGTCGCCTGCTGGGACGCGACCGCGAGCGACGGAACGACCGGCGGCCTCCGCGTCCCGACCCACAGCTCGCTCGCTGTCGCCGTTCCGGGCGACGCGGTGTTCGCCGCCGTGAGCCAGGTCGGCAGGTCGGCGACCACGAAGTCTCCTTGGATGGAGGGGAAGTAGCGCGCGACGCCGACGATCTCCGCCGGGATCGTCTGCTCTTCGACGTGCAGCGGCACGATTCCCGACCCGGCCGCGCGCGCGATCGCAGGCGAGACGACGATCGGGACCGGCGTGCCTTCGAGCGGCTCACGCGGCCGGAGGATCGTGTCCGCGGCGCGGTTGACGACGTAGTCCACGGCTGTCCCGTGCACGCGCGCCCCGCCGACGCCGATCCAACCGGCGAAGCGACGGTCGATGTGCAGCGTCCCGACCGACGCGTCGTTCACGGAGAGCGTCGTGCCGCTCTCGCGGTGCCCGGCGACGAACGACGCGATCTGCGGGAAGCGCAGACGCAGCGCGACGATGCGGCCCGCACGCGCCTCGTCCGGTAGCGAGACGCTCGGCGCGTACCGCCCGCGTCCGTGCTCGCCGAGGTCGAGGATCGTGTAGTCGCCGCGCCGGTCGAGGACGACGACCGAGATCCCGATCGTGTCGCCCATGATTGTGATGGGCAACGTGAGTCGCGTCGCGCTGCGCGCGAGCCGCGGGCCGCGCAGCGCGGGCGTCGCGTGAGGCGCGATCAGCCGGCCGAGCGCAGCGGGCGACTGCGCGGAGAAGTCGCTGCGCCAGCCGCCGATGCCGGCGAGCGCCTTCGCGGGGAGTGCGAGCAGCGTGAAGTCGACCCCGCGGTTCGCGGTAACGAAGCCGGAGTCGCGCAGCACCGGCGTCCCGAGCCCCGGCGGTGCCGCCTGTTGAATCGTCACGAGCTTCTGCAGGTCCTCGGTGACGACGTACGGCGCGGGCACCGCGTAGCGCGCCTGCTCCGTCTCGCCGTGCTCGAGCGTCGCGCGATACGCGATCGCGAACAGCGCGACGCCGATGCTGAGCACGAAGAACACGACCGAGAGCAAGACGCGTCCCGGCGAGCGCGCGAGCGAAAGCAACGCGATGCGCAGCGACGGAGGCGCACGTCTCCCGGCAAGCTCGAGCAGGCGCAGGAGCGGCGCGAGCAGGCGCGCCGCCGCGACGGCGAGCACGAAGAGCACGAGGCCCGGTAGAAGCAGGAGCACGACGCCGGTCCCGCCGCCGGACGCGAGCGACGCCGCGTCCGCCTTCCCGCGCGCAAGTGCGAGCAGGACCGCGGCGAGCGCGCCGAGCGCGGCGACGTCGGCGACGGTGATCGTCAGCCCACCGAACGCGACCGACTCGGTGCGAACGGCGGCGAGCATGACGAGCGCGGTGAGTGCTGCGAGCGCCACCGCGATGCCGAACGCGCGGAGCGTGAAGACCGAGTGCTCGACGACGAGACCGCCCGGCGCGCCGAGATGACGCGCGAGGAGCGCGCCCCCGCCGGCTCCCGCCATCCAGCCGACGACGCTCGCGACGATCGTGATCGCGGCCACCTCGGCGGCGGCGACGAGCACGATCTGCGACCGGCGCGCTCCGAACCACGTCAACCTGCGACGGACGTCGCGATGGTCGCGACGCAGGCGCGTCGAGGCAAGCACGGCGAAGCCGAGCAGCAATACGGCTGCGTCGCCGCCGAGGATGAGCAAGCGCTCTCCGGCGACGCGGCTCGTCGCGCGCACCGCCGCGATCGTGTCCGTCGGGCCTGAGACACCGAAGTCGGATGTCTCCTCGAGCTTCGCCTGCGCGCGGTCGAGCCGCGTGTTGAGGCTCGCGAGATCCCAGTCGTGGATCGTGCCGGGCTCGAGGGGCACGACCCAGCCGTACGTGCGCGCGATGAGCGGAGCGTCCGGGAGCGGCGTGTGCGTGAACGCCAGGACGCCGTCCGCGACGAGGATCGGCGGGTGGTTCACGCCGAACGCCGAGAAGTACGCACCCAGCGGCGCGCCGGCGGTGAACGCCGCGCGGCCGACGACGTGGAGGAACGAGAGCTTCGGCGCGACCGGCGCTCCTCCGATCTGCACGAACTGGCAGTCGCGCGGCGTACACGTTTGCGGAAGGTGGCCGCTGCGCAAGACGAGCCAGCGCGAGAGATGGTCGACCGCGCCGAGGCTGACGAACGCACCGCCCCACGTCGCCTGGCGGAACACCGCGACGCCGAACGCCGGCTGGTCGAGCACGGGCTGCAACGCGGCGCGCGCGCGCTGGTCGAGCTGCGGGTACGTCAGGTTCGACTGCCCCGGCACGCCGCTCCACACCGCCTGGATCGCACGGTCTGACGGCTGCAGCTGCGCGAGCGCGCGCTGCACGGCGCGGTCCTGCACAGCGACGGCGCCGACGGCGGTGAGCGCGAGCACGCCTGCGGCAATCGCGATGCCGATCGCGACGACGACGGAGCGTTCTGCGTGCGCTCGCAGGCGAATGCCCGCGAAGCGGATCGGGACGAGAATCCGGCGGCGTCCGGACGCCGAGTTCGCCGAGAGGCTCGTCACCGGCAAAACACTAACGCTGGTTGCGGCAATCCGTCCGGCTCACCCACTACGATGTTTACTATGTTGACAACGAACCAGAAAGGCGCCATCGCGGAGACCGCCGTCATCCACGAGGCGGTGAAGCTCGGCATCGGCGTCTATAAGCCAATCGCCGACGAGCCGTGCGACTTCATCCTCGAGATCGGCCCGCGGCTACTCCGCGTGCAGTGCAAGTGGGCGATCAGGCATGGAGACGTCATCGTCATTCGGACACGCCGCTGCCGGCGAGCGCGCGCGGGCTTGGTCCATCGCTCGTACACCGCGGAGGAGATCGACGTCATCGCCGCGTACTGCGAAGACACGGGCGACTGCTATCTCCTTCCGCCTGAGCTATCGGTGGATCGCGTAGCTGTGCAACTGCGCTTGGAACCGCCGAGAAACAACCAAGCTCGCGGCATCAAGTGGGCGCGCGACTACGAGCTCAGGGCTACACTGGCGAGGCTCATGGGCCCATAGCTCAGCTGGGAGAGCGCCAGCGTGGCACGCTGGAGGCCGTCGGTTCGAGCCCGACTGGGTCCATCTTTCCTTATCAGGTCCGCAGGCGAAGGAACCGGAGTTGGTAAAGGCCGTCCTGCCATGCAAGGACGATGAGCTCTCCGTTAGTTGTCGAACTCACGTCAACCATCCTGACGTCGGTGGCATTGCGTCTTTGCCAGGGCGCGGGGAGTCGCACGCGTCCGCGCCGACCGAACCAGGGATCCACCGATCCGTCCAGACGGCGTGCAGTCACGACGTAGTCCGGCAAGTCGGCGAGCGGCGGGGATGTCACCAGGAGCGCTTCGTCACCGTGTTTGAACGCCGACACGCTCTCCATTCGTGACCGGAAGCGAACCAGGCGCCCAACAAGCTGCCCGTTGGCGCGAAAACGCGCGATAAACCCATGCGTCGGTGGCGGGTGAGCATAGAGGCCGTCATCGCACGGTCGTTGGCCTGTTCCGATCACAGTGAAACCGTTGCCGTCGACGAACGCATTACCGAGGAACGCGCCGAGGTCGAGCTCGCGCCAGAACCGCGCGAGCCTGTTTGCGAACAGCGGCACCGGATGTCCAGACGGCGTGAGCATCGCGAGTGCGATGCCCCAGCAGCCCATGTTGCCGTAGCCGATCTCGGCCAGGATGTCGCCGTTTGGCTCGAGCGCCAGCGAATCGACGCCTGAGTCCTCGCCCGTTGGGAGCTTCTCGCGTCCGTGCTGGCCGAAGGCCGGCAGGAGTTTTCCGCGCACCGAAAGGGCCGCAGCAAAGTTCGAGTTGCAGCATCCGCCGCCTCCGTTGTCTCCCGCGATCACGATTCGTCCAGAGGGTTGCTCGGCGATCGCAGTGACGTCACCGGGGAATGGCAGCAGTACTCAGCCGCGATCCCCGAACGTCGAATCCATCCGACCGCGCCCAGTTACCTCCCCGACCAACCATCCGCCACCGTAGTTGCCGCTGACGATCGCGCCCCCGCCTTGCCGGGGTGTGATCGTGTCGATCCAGACGCCGCCGGCGGGAATGGCGAAGGGGCCTGCGTGTCTCGGCGGACGAAGGTCAGCGGGTACTGCGATCCTCGACACTCCGTTGCTCCCGAACGCCCGGTTTGGCTCGCATGACCGCGTGATCGAATGGAGGACGACAAAGCGCTTTCCTGGATAGATCTCGGAGAGAGCGATCATGGTTGATCCGTCAGGCATCGGCGAGAAGGCGACAACCGGGTCGCTGCGGAGCAGAGAGGGAAGACGAATCCCACGACCGCGATTGCACGATGGATCTGAGACGTCGGGCTGCACCTTGAAGTCGCTCGGCGGAAGGGAGGGGACGCTCGGACCCCCTCCGCACGCCGCGACGACCGCGGCGAGTGGCACGACAAGGACGAGGCTGCAGCGCATCGGCCCCGATCATCGCATCGCGTCACGCTGTGGACTCGCGTGTGTCCCGGTGCGGGCTACAAGGCCGGTTTGGTCGCGAAGAGCTGTCGCAACGCGGATGGTTAGGTTCGAAAGCTGCCCAGTTCGGACCACTTTTTCCACGGCGTTATCCACCGCCTTTCCCCAGTACTTTCCCCGGCAGGGTGGCGGTTTTCCACAGTTTCAGCCACACTCTGTGGGCCGCCAATGTTCCAGATCGGAGCCAGCCTCAGGGAAGCGCGGACGCGCCGCGGACTGACCGCTGCCGACGTCCACAAGGGCATCCGGATTCGGGAGCGTTATCTGACCGCCCTCGAGGAGGAACGCTGGGACATGCTGCCCGGAGAGGCGTACACCAAGGGCTTCCTCCGGACGTACGCCGAGTTCCTCGGGCTCAACGGAAACCTCTACATCGACGAATACAACGCGCGGATCGCGCACCGTGACGAGGAGCCGCTCGTGCCGGAGGCGATCGCGCCGAGCCGCAAGCCGCGCAGTAGCGTGCTGCGCACGCTCGTGGGCATCCTCGTGCTCGGTGCCGCCGTCGCCGGACTTGCCGCGTGGCGTCTCGGCGGAACGTCGGCGACGCCGCCGCCCGTCAACAATGGGCGCGTAGCGCATGTCGTGCCGGCGAGTGCTGCTCCGGTCGCCGCGAAGCCGAAGCCAAAAGTTACGGCGACGACGCCCGCGTTCGCGGTGCTGAAAGCGACGCGCGGACGCTCGTGGCTGCAGGTTCGCGCGAACGGGCCGAACGGGCAACTGCTCTTCCAGGGTTTCATCGAGCAGGGCGCAACGAAGAAGCTCTCGCTCGACCACGCCGTCTGGGTCCGGCTCGGACGGCCCGACGTGCTCGACCTCACGCTCGGCGGCCGGACGGTGACACCGCACACGGCGAATCCGGCGAACCTCATCCTCACGCGCGCCGGCGCGCGCGCCGCCTAGCTACACCGCAGCGGCTTCGAGCTCGACCGCGGGCACGTCCCCCCACAGGTCCTCGAGCCGGTAGTACGTGCGCGCGTCGGGCGTGAACACGTGCAGAACGACATCGAGATAGTCGGCGAGGATCCACGTTCCCTCTTGCACGCCGTCGACGGACCGCGGGAGCAGCCGCGCCTCCTGCTTGAGCGTGTCGTGCACGGCGTCCCAGATCGATGCGGTCTGCCGCGCGTTGCGCCCGGTTGCGATTACGAAGTAATCGGTGAACGTGCACGCCGGCCGCATGTCGAGGATGACGACGTCGTTCGCGAGCTTCTCCTGTGCGAGAGTCGCGATGCGGCGGGCTTGTTCGAGCGATTCCAGGGCTGAGTCAGTGTAGCCCGGAGCTGCGGACGTACAGCTGCCGCTCCGCGATGATCGCGGCGACCGCGGGCGGGACGAGGCCGTCGAGGGATTCGCCCGCCTCGGCGAGGCCGCGGATGTCGCGGGAGGCCGCCGGGTTCGGCTCGATCTCGAAGAAGAGGACGCGGTCGAGCCGGCTGATCTTGTCGAGCGCGGCGTCGATCTTCTCCGTCGGGAAGCCGGGCCGGGTGCCCACGGCAAGGCGCGTCAGCTCGAGCACGGCGTTCGGCTCCGTCCACGTCGGGAAGTCGCAGAACTCGTCGGCGCCGATGACGAACAGCGGGTCGTCGAACTGCTCACCGCGCAAGAGGTCGATCGTGCGCGGATACGGATCGAGGCGCACGTCCTCGTCCGGGAACGCCGCGCGCGCGAGCTCGAGCCGCGTCTTCGCCGGCAGAAACACGCCCTTGTGCCCGGGCGCTTCTGACACGAGCACGATGAGCTGCGCCACGTCGAAGCGCTCCTTCGCCGCGCGCGCGAGGTCGACGTGGCCGACGTGCGGCGGGTCGAACGCGCCGCCGAACAAGGTCACCCCCACTCGAGCGTCTCCTCGCCCATCTCGACCTCGTCGCCTTCGCGCGCACCGGCCGCCTTGAGGATCGCCTCCAGCTGCTCGGGCTCCGGCGGGCGCCCGGTGACGCGGAAGCCGCTCTCGGTGCGGAACACGCGAAAGGCGCGGCGGGACGGCTGCGGCCGGTAGACGAGGTAGTCGACGAGCTCCTCGTCGTCGCCGGGCGCCGTCGGCACGACTTCGTCCGGAGGCACGAGCTCGAAGAGCGCGCGCTTGAGCTCCTCGATCCCGGCGCCGGTCGCGCACGAGACGCGGAAGAC
>DASSXM010000049.1:0-58654 GCA_035703805.1 Gaiellaceae bacterium
CGGCGGCGGAGGGATCGGCACGGTCGGCGTGAGAAGCAGGTCGATCCCGTCGAGCAGCTCCTCACACCGTTCGCGGTATTCCGCTCGTATGCGCTTCGCGGTCGCCACCTCCGAGTCGGTGACCGCAACGCAGCGCTCGAGCTTCCAGCGCACGTTCTCGCCGTACTCGTCGGCGTGCTCGGGAAAGAGCCCGCGGTGGACGTCCGCCACCTCACGCATGAAGAGCGCGTACTCGCTGCGCTCCGCGAGCGGCAGGTCGATCGGCCGGCGGCGCGGAAAGCGAGACGCGGCGTCCTCGATCTGGGCGCACACGAGCGGCTCCGCATGCTCGAGCCACCCCACGCCGATATCGAGCTCCTCGAGCGATTCGATGGTCGCCGGCGCGAACTCTGGCGCGAGCGCCTTCAGGAGATCGACGCAGCCGGCGACGGTCGACGCCATCGGTCCGACGTGGTCGTAGCTCGGCGCGAGCGGGAAGCAGCCCTCGGTCGGCACGAGATCGAACGTGGGCTTGAAGCCGACCACGCTGCACCACGCGGCTGGGATACGGATCGAGCCGCCCGAGTCGGTGCCGAGTGCGAGCTCGACGTCTCCTGCGGCGATCGCTGCTGCTGAGCCTCCGCTCGATCCGCCTGCGAGCCGGCCCGGCGCTCGCGGGTTCGGCACGGTGCCGTAGTGCGGATTCTGCGACGAGATCCCGTACGCGAACTCGTGCAGGTTCGTCTTGCCGGCGATCGCGTAGCCGGCTGCTTCGAGGCGCAGGACCGCCGCCGCGCTGCGGACTGGGACGTGCTCGGCGAACAGCGCAGAGCCATAGGTCGTGACAAGGCCCTCGGTGTCGAGGAGATCCTTGATCGCGACCGGCACGCGGTCCACGCGCTCCGGACGCGCGAGCCAGACGCCGTCCACGGCGCGTGACGCTACTTCTTCTTGCGCGCAGCCGTGATGGTGACCTCGCGCGTGACCGGCTGACCGGTTGCGCCGCTCGACGCGACCGGAGTCAGCGTCAGCGTGTTCGCCACCGAAGCCCAGCGGCGCAGCGCCGCAATGAGACTCGCCGGTACGGCGAAGCGCAGATCGTTGTTGCCCGCGCGCAGCGATGCATTCCCGAGCAGGCTCGAGCCGAGGGTTGCCTGCACGGCGCCTGGGCCGCTCGACTGCACGATCAAGCGAATGACGCGGTCCGTCGCGGAGACCCTCAGCAGTTCAGGCCCGAAGACCTCGATCGACGGCGCGCCGTCCGTTGTGGGCACCGGAACCACTTGACCCCAGACGGGCACGGGCGACGGAGGGCCGACGACGTTGACCTGCGTCGAGGTGTCTACGGTGAGGTGGCTCGTGACGGTGAAGTTGACCGAGTTGAACGCGGAAGTCGTGGCCGGATTCGGCAGCGCGAGATAGCCGCGGTTCGACGGCCACAGACAGGTGTCCCACGGCACCGTGGTCGTCGCCAAGTTGCCGTTGATCGAGAGCGCGACGGGCGTCGAGCCCTTGACGTTCCAGAAGAAGTACGGGCGAGCGCCGACGCCAAACGGGAGTGCCACGTTGATCGTCAGCGCCGCGGCGAAGCACGGGTGTCCGGCTGAGCCGTCACCGCGGTCGAACTCGACGTAGCGCGCTGCGAGGTGGTCGACGGAAACGACGCGGCTGCCGAGGTCGGCGGTGACGGCGCCGGTGAAGAGCGGCGCCCCCGTCACCGTCGGGACGACGTTGTCGAGCGATGTGATTCCCCAGCCACCGGTCATCTGACGGACGACGAAGTCGGTGTAGACGTCCGCGACGGTCTTGTTCTCTGTGCTGAGCGCGTCCTGAAGGCCTCGCAGCGCCGAGTTCGCTGATGCGCCGTATTTCAGGATTCGAGTGATGAAGCTCGTTCCAAAGCGCTGCGCAAGGTACTCGTAGAACGGCCAACGGGTTTCGCCGTCGTCCTCGATCGCAACCTTGGAGCACTTCTGGCCGGTGCCGTTGTCGAAGCAGTCGAGCGACATCTCGAGCGGGCCAAGGTCGCTCGTGCCGACGCCCGGGTAGCCGAGCGTCTTGTACGACGCCCAGGCGGCCGCTCCCTGGAACGGCCACAGATTCACGTTGGAATCTGGTTCCCAAGTGTTCTCCTCGATCAGCTGGAACACGAGGACGCCCATCGTGTACGCCTCGTCCTGAGCTCCGATCTCCTTGTAGCTCACGGACGCCGACCCGTGACAGATTGCTTCTCGCCACGTTCCCGGCGAGGGATCCACGATGCTGATCTGGATCTTTCCCGAGCTGTCCGTGACCGGGGCAGGGAAGCCGAGCGCCGTCATTGCCGCGTACGCTTGCTCGCCGAAGGCAGCCATGTCGCCTGCTTGTGTCTCGGTCGCGTAATCGACCTTCGTCTTGTCGTTGTCGTACCAAATGTTGAAGTGCGCCGTCTGCAGCTCGGTCGACTGCGAGGGAGGACACGGTGACCAGGCCGCGCTCGCGCGCCCCGAGAAGGCAGCCGCAAGGGCCGCGCAGATCGCGAGCGCGAGCAGCAGACGTCCGGAACGGGCCATCTCCCCCGCAATCGGCCCGGTAGCCCCGGAACTTGAGGTTTTTCCCTAGTCGAAGGCGAGGTAGATGAACGCGACGGCGAACGAGCCGCCGAAGAGCAGGCAGAAGAGGCCGAAGAGCAGCCAGCCCATCCGTGCGTTCTTGCGCGCGAGCTCGTCCATCAGACGACGAGGTCGAGGGCCATCGCGGCGAAGAGCAGGGCGAGGTAGAGCAGCGAGTAGTGGAAGAGGAGGACCGCGCGGCGCGGCGTGATGTCGCGGCGCAGCCGCTCGGCGAGCCCGACGAACACCGCGCCGAGCGCAAGCGCGCAGGCGAGGTAGAGGAGGCCGACGGTCCCCCACGCCCACGGCAGCAGCGTCACGGCGACGAGGCCAAGCGAATAGATGACGATTTGGCGCGCCGTCTCGCGGTCGCCGCGCACGACGGGAAGCATCGGCACCTTCGCGGCCGCGTAGTTCTCCTTCAGCAGGAGCGCGAGCGCCCAGAAGTGGGGCGGCGTCCACACGAACACGATCGCGAAGAGGATGAGCGCGGCGATGCCGACGTGGCCGGTTGCAGCCGCCCAGCCGACGAGCGGCGGCACCGCACCCGCTGCGCCCCCGATGACGATGTTCTGCGGCGTCGTGCGCTTGAGCCAGCGCGTGTACACGAGGACGTAGAAGAGGTTTCCGACGAGCGCGAGCACGGCGGTGAGCACGTTCACGGTGCTCGCGAGGAGTACGAAGGAGAACGCCGACAGTGCGAGACCGAACTCGAGCGCGCGGCTCGGTGCGACGCGGCCGGATGCAACCGGCCGCCGCAGCGTGCGCTCGCCCATCAACGGGTCGATGTCGCGATCGAGCACGTGGTTGAGTGCGCTCGCGCCACCGCATGCGAGTGCGAGGCCGGTCATCGCCGCCACCGCTGTGGTTGTGCCCGGCCACCCGCGAGCGCCGACGATCATCCCGCAGAAGCCGGTGACGAGGAGAAGGCTCATGATCCTCGGCTTCGTCAGCGTGACGTAGTCGCGCCATGTCCCCCACGGGACGCGCTCGCCGCGCATGCTCAGCGCGGCGACGACGAGCAGCGCCGCGAGCGCGCACGCGGCGAGTGCGGCGTGGATGCCGCGCCCCGGAACCGCCGCTGCAGCAGTGAAGAGCGCGGCCGCGCCGAGCACCGGGGCGACGAGGTCGCGGTGCGCGATCCAGGCGGAGACGAGCAGCGCAGCGAGCGGCGGCGCGACGAGCGCCGCAAGCAGCCGATGCGCCGTGCCGAGGCCCGCCGCGCCCGACACGACGGCGAGCACCGTTCCCGCCGCTGCGGCGAGCGCGGTGAGGCGAAGCCAGGGTCCCGGGGCGACGGTCGTCACGTTTCCTCCGCCACTGCGGCTGCGCTTGCGCTGCCGCCTAAAAGGCCGCGTGGTTCATCCACGCGGCCGATCTTACGTCGCAGGTCGCGCAACGGCCGGGCGCTGGAGACGTACGGGACGGTGTCGAAGTTGTAGGCCGGCGGCGGCGAGCTCGTGTACCACTCGAGCGTGTCGGCGAGCCAGGGATCGTTGCCGGCCCGAATGCCCTTGCGCAAGAGGTGCGTGCGCCAGACGTTGACGACGAAAACCGCGACGCCGATGGTCATGATCCCAGACCCGATCGTCGAGATGAGGTTGTACGTCTCCCACAATCCGCCGTGGCTGTACGTGTAAACGCGGCGCGGCATGCCCAGCAATCCGAGCATGTGCTGCGGCAGGAACGTTGCATTGAAGCCGACGAACATGAGCCAGAAGCTGATCTTTCCGAGCAGCTCGTCGAGCAGGCGGCCGAACATCTTCGGCCACCAGTAGTGAAGGCCGCCGAAGAGCGCGAAGACGATGCCGCCGAACGCGATGTAGTGGAAGTGCGCGACGACGTAGTACGAGTCGTTCACCTGCCAGTCGACCGGGAAGGCGGCGAGGAAGATCCCGGACAGGCCACCCATCGTGAACAACGCGATGAACCCGAGCACGTAGAGCATCGGCGTGTCGAAGATGAGGTTCCCGCGCCACGTCGTCGCGAGCCAGTTGAAGATCTTCACGCCCGTCGGCACTGCGACGGCCATCGACGAGATCATGAAGAACGAGTCGAGGCCGATCGGCATGCCGATCGTGAACAGGTGATGCGCCCACACGAGCATCGACAGGAACGCGATCGTGAGCGTCGAGAACGCGACCGCCTTGTAGCCGAAGATCGGCTTGCGCGAGAAGATGGGCAGGATCTCCGACACCATTCCGAAAGCGGGCAGCGCCATGATGTACACCTCGGGGTGGCCGAAGAACCAGAACATGTGCTCGTAGAGGACGACGCTCCCGCCGTGTGACGGTAGGAAGAAGTGCGTTCCGGCCTGGCGGTCGAGCAGCAGCATCGTCACCGCCGCCGACAGCGTCGGCAGCGCGAGCATGAGCAGCACGGCGTAGACGAGGATCGACCACACAAAGAGCGGCATGCGCGTCCAGCTCATCCCGCGCGTGCGCATGTTCGTGATTGTCACGAGGAAGTTGATGGCCCCCGCGAGCGACGACAGCGTGAGGATGTGGATGCTGAGGATCCAGTAGTCCTGGCCGTGGCCGGGGCTGAACTGGAGCTCGGAGAGCGTCGGATACGACCACCACCCGGCCTTCGCGGGACCGCCGGTCGCGAACCAGCTCGACCACAGGACGATCCCGCCGAGTAGGAACAGCCAATACGAGAGCGCATTGAGTCGCGGGAACGCGACGTCGCGTGCGCCGATCATCAGCGGAACGAGGAAGTTTGCGAAGCCCGCGAAGATCGGTACGACGACGAGGAAGACCATCGTCGTGCCGTGCATCGTCATCACTTCGTCGTACGAGTTCTTCGTCAGAATGCTCTCGTTCGGCGTCGCGAGCTGGGCGCGCATGAGTACCGCGAGTAGCCCGCCGAGCACGAAGAACCCGAGCGACGTCGCGATGTACATGAGCCCGATCCGCTTGTGGTCCACCGTCACGAGCCAGCTCGCGACGCGGCCGCGCTTCCACGTCACCGGGGGCATCTCGGCTCTAGCCGCCACTCGCCGCTCCCTTGTACACGTGCGCGCGTACATAAGAGACGAGTGCACCCATCTGGTCCGCCGTCCACGTGTCGCCCACCGCCGGCATCTTCCCGCGGCCGTTGCGCACGATCGCCGTTAGTCCGGCGGGCTGCGTCAAGAGCGTATTCGACGAGAGGTTCGGGCCGTAACCGCCCTCGCCGTGCATCCCGTGGCACGTCGCGCAGACGCCCGTGAACTCCGAGTGGCCGAGATCGGTCTTAGCCGTCGACGCGAGGAAGGCGTCGTAGTCCTGCGTCGTCGTCGCGATCACGCGCGCGCGCATCGCTGCGTGGTAGAGGCCGCACAGCTCCGCGCACTGGCCGACATATGTGCCCGGCTTGTCCGCCTTGAACCAGGTGTGGTTCGTCACGCCGGGGATCGCCTGGATCTTGCCGCCGAGCTCAGGGATCCACCAGCTGTGGATCACGTCCGGTGAGACGACCTTCAGGTCGACGACGCGGCCGTACGGAACCGTGAGATCGTTGATCGAGCGCGCGCCGTTCGGATAGTCGAACTGCCAGTAGTACTGGTGCGCCTCCACGGTGACGTGGATCGCATCGGTCGCCGCCGGCGCGTTGGAGATCCCAGGCAGCTCGTAGAAGACGACCCCGCCGATGGCGGCGAGGATGAGCACCGGGATCACCGTCCAGATCACTTCGAGCCGCGTGTGTCCGTGCACCTGGGCGCCGTCGAAGTCGCGCCCCCGCCCGCGGCTGCGGTACTTCCAGGCGAAGGTGACGAGCAGTCCCTCGACGAGGACGAAGATCACCGCTGTGAAGGCGAGGACGACGTAGTACGCCGTCGTCGTGCGGCTCGCGTTCGGCGAGTGTGCGTTCTCGGGCGTGAACCCGCCGTTCGCGGCCGCCGCGACGCCGGCCGTCGCCAGTACGGCGCAGCACGCGACGAACACGAGCGACAGCTTCCGACGCACCCGAGCGGGGATGATATTTCACCGGTGCCAGGCACCCGCCGTTGTCGGATTGGAGCGCAGGGCCAACGTCTGGTGCCTGGCACCGGCGTACTCTTAAAAGGTGGATGAACGCACGCAGGTGGAGCTGCCTCCGTACATTCCCAATCAATTCGAGGTGTTCGTGAACGGCGTGCAGCAGGCTCGTGGCGCCGATTACGAAGTGGTCGGACGCTCGCTCGTCTTCCCGCGTCCGATCGCGCAGGAGGGCAGGCTCGGCTTCTGGCGTTGGGCGGGAATGTGGCTCGGAGTCATCGGCTCGTACCGCAAGCACGAGACCGTCGACGTCGCCTACGAGCTCAACGGCAAACGCCAAGTTGAAACCGGCCTGCGCCCCAAGCCGATCGAGAAGTAGACCGTTGAATCACGCTTCGGCGGAGGCCGGAGCGTAAGTCCGGCGAAGCCGGCTTACGCGGAGGCGGACTCACGTCTCCCGCGAAGCGGATCATTGATCGCGCGAGGAGCGCAGCTCTTCGCGCGCTTCAGACCGCGGTGAGCACGCGGCGCTCGCTCACGACGCGGACGAGTTGGAGCACGGCGTTCGCGTAGACGTCGTCCCCGTCGAGCGCGTACCAGGGACGGAAGTCGACTGCACCGTTGATCTCCGAGACGACGTAGCCGGTGCGCGACGGCAGGAGATCGACCCCAACGAGGTCGGCGCGCACGGCGAACGCGGCGGCGATCGCGAGCGAGCGCGCGAGCGGCGGCGGCGAGACGGGTTCGCTCACGCCGCCGAGCGAGACGTTCGTCCGCCACTCGCCGTCGGCTGCGATCCGCCGAGCGGCGCCGATCACGCGGCCGCCGGCGACGACGAGGCGAAGATCCCAGCCGAGCGGCTGGATCAGCTCCTGCGCGAGTGCACCGTGCTCGCGGAACCAGCTGCGCAGCGCGAAGCGCTCGAGCTCGCCGTCGAGCTCCTCCTGCGTGCGGCAGAGGACGACGTCGCGCCCCCAGCTGCCGAAGCGCGGCTTCAAGACGAGCGGCAGCTCGGGCGCCGGCGATGGCATCCCCTCGGCGATCAGCCACGTGTGCGGATGCGGCAGACCTGCGAGCCTCAACGCGCGTGCCGTCAGCAGCTTGTCGTGCGCTGCGACGAGCGCGCCCGGCGAGTTCAGGAGGTCGACCCCATCCGCGGCCAGACGCTCGAGCTCCGCGGTGCCGCTCTCGATTCCGTCGAGCTTCTGTCGAACGTCGAGTCGCCCCAGCGCGAGGTCGCCGGGCTCGAGACGGCGTAGCGCCTCGCGCGGGGGCAGCACGGTTGCGTCGAAGCCAAGCTCCGTCGCGGCTGCGGCCAGCCGCTCGTTCGTCTCGGAGCTCTGATGGGCCACGACGGCGAACCGCATCGAGTGGATCGTGTGGCCGGCGGGCCGCTCCGTGGGCGTCGTGATGGTGAACCCGAGGTGACGGAGCCGTGACGGTGTCCGGCACCAAGTGACGGAGCCGTGACGGTGTCCGGCACCGGACTACCCCGGACTACCGGATTACTTTGGAACGGCTTCGAGCTTGTAGCCGACGCCGTAGCGCGTCTGAATGAACGTGTGGCGCGACGCGCGGCGGTCGATCTTCTCGCGCAGCCTGCGGACGAAGACGTCCACGGTCCGGTCGCGATGCGACTCGCGCCGGCCCCAAAGCTTCTGCAGCAGCTCGTCGCGGGTCGCCACGCGGCCCTGGTCGAGCGCGAGTTGGTACAGGAGTCGGAACTCGGTGGGCGTCAGCTCGGCACTCGTGCCGTCGACGTACGCCTGCACCTCGCGCGGATCGATCGTGAGCTCTTCTACCTCGATCGGCTCGCCGCGCGGTGTCTCCTCGCGACGGATTCCGCGGCGCGCGGCCGCACGCACGCGCGCGACGAGCTCCTTCATCGAGAACGGCTTGACGAGATAGTCGTCGGCGCCGATCTCGAGCGCGTGGATGCGATCGTGCTCGGTTCCGCGCGCGGACACGACGACGATCGGGGTGGAGATGCCCTCTCCGCGGATCGTCTCGATGAGCTTCCAACCGTCGAGGCCGGGGAGCATGAGATCGAGCACGCAGGCGTCCGGCTGCTCGTACCGAAGTCGCGCCAGGCCCTGGTCGCCGTTGCCGACCCAGACCGCGTCGAAGCCCGCAGCGCCCAGGTGCCGCGTCATTCCCTGGGCGATGACCTCGTCGTCCTCGACGATGAGCACCTTGGGCATACGGTGTCATTATCGAGAAGGGGCCGGTGAGGACGGGGTGCCGAAGGGTGAAGGAGTGGTGAAAGAGCTGTGAACGAAGAGGAGGCGGAGCAGGCCCGCGCGCTCGTAGAGCGGCTCCAGGAGCCGGTTGTCGTGCTCGACAGCGAGCGTCGGCTCGTCGCCGCGAGCCCGAGCGCGGCGGCGGCACTCGGCGATCCCGCCCCCGGGCGGAGGATCGGCGAGGACGCCCTCTCGGGGTCGCCGCTCGTGCTGTTCCTCGCTGCGCTTCCCGAGCTCTCGGCGTACCAGGAGCTGCGCGCCGGCTTCACCGCCGCCGTCTCGCACGAGCTGCGCACGCCGCTCGCGCGCCTGCTCGTCCTCCTCGAGAGTGCGACGCTGCCCGGCGCCCACGTGGGCGATCTTGTCGAGCAGGCGCGCCAGGAGATCGAGCAGACGCGCGACCTCATCGACGACGTTCTGTTCCTCGGTGAGCTCGAGACCGGGCGCGAGGTCGTGTCGCTCGGCTACACGGTCGCGAAGCCGGTCATCGACGAAGCTGTCGCGGCACTGTCGGATCGCGCTGAGCACGCCCAAGTGCGGCTCGTCGTCGACGCCGATCCCACCCTCGAGCTTCCGCTGCGCCCGCGGATGATCCGCGTCGTCGTGGAGAACCTCGTCGCGAACGCGATCCGCTATTCAGGGCCGGGAAGCACGTGCACGGTGTCGGTCGCTGCGAGCGGCGCCGGCACCACGCTCACCGTCTCCGACGACGGCGCCGGCGTGCGCGAGGGGGACCTCGCGCGATTGTTCGAGCGCTTCTACCGCGCCGACCAGGCGCGGTCGTCGCGCGGCACCGGGCTCGGCCTCGCGATCGTGAAGCATGTCGTCACCTCGGCGGGCGGAACCGTCGAAGCGACGAGCGCCCCGGGTGAGGGCCTGCGGATCGTCTGCGCGTTTCCGCATCCGCAATAGGCCGGAGCTAACGCGGAGCGTTAGCGAAGGCCGAATACACGCGTGCGGGGATGGCGTAGCGACCACCGCACGCGCAGCACGACCAATCGCATAGACCCTACGAGGACGACGGCTTGGCCGTCGTCCGCTCCCGCGAAGCGGGAACCTTCTTCAACACGAAAGCGAAGCTTTCGCGTTGATTGTCTAGCCGAAACGACCGGTGACGTAATCCTCGGTTCTCTTATCCGAGGGTGACGTGAAGATTTTCTCGGTCGCGTCGTACTCGACGAGCTCGCCCCAGCGCTGGCCCTCTTCGCCGCGCGAGATCGAGAGGAACGCGGTCATGTCGGCGACGCGGGCAGCCTGCTGCATGTTGTGCGTGACGATGATGAACGTGTACTCGCTCTTGAGCGTGTGCATGAGCTCTTCGATCGCCGCGGTCGCGATCGGATCGAGCGCCGACGCCGGCTCGTCCATGAGCACGACGTCCGGCTCGACGGCGATCGCGCGCGCGATGCAGAGCCGTTGCTGCTGGCCGCCGGAGAGCGAGAGTCCGCTCGCCTTCAGCCGGTCCTTGACCTCTTCCCAGAGCGCCGCCTGCTTGAGCGCGCGCTCGACGCGACCGTCGAGATCGTCCTTCATGCCGAGCACGCGGCAACCCCAGGCGACGTTGTCGTAGATCGACTTCGGGAATGGGTTCGGTCGCTGGAAGACCATTCCGATGTGACGGCGCACTGCAACCGGGTCGACGTCGGAAGCGCAGATGTCCTGGCCGTGGTAGCGGACGGCCCCCGTCTGCGTGAATCCGGGCACGAGGTCGTTCATCCGGTTGAGACAGCGGATGAATGTGCTCTTGCCGCAGCCCGATGGGCCGATGATCGCCGTGACGAGGTTCTTGTACGCGTTGAGCGAGAGGCCCTTGAGTGCAGGCTTGCCGTTGTAGAGCGCATCGAGATTCTCGATCTCGAAGATCGTTTCGAGCCGCTCGCGCGGCGGCATCGGGGTGCGGCGCGTCTCGACTCTCATGATCGGCTCGATGGTAGTAGACACGTCTTCCTCGCTTTCCATCGGAATCAGCGGGCGGTGAGCTTGCGGCGGCTGCGCAGGGCGAGCCAGCGCGCGCCGAGGCTGGCGAAGAGGATGAAGAGGAGTAGGACGAACGCCGCCGCCCACGCGCGCGCGTGATCCTTGGGGTCGGGCGACTCCGAAAGCTCGAAGATCGCGACCGGGATCGACTGCAGCGCGTGTGCCGGGTTCCAGCTCGGCTTGTTGCCGACGAGTGACGACGTGAAGAGCAGCGGCGCGGTCTCGCCGGCGACGCGTGCGACGGCGAGCACGGTGCCCGTGAGGATGCCCCCGATCGTCTGCGGCAGGACGATACTCAGCGTCGTTCGCCACCGTGCGATGCCGAGGCCGAGCGCCGCCTCGCGCAGCGAGTTCGGAACGAGCACGAGCACTTCCATCGTCGCGCGCGCGACGAGAGGGAGCATGAGACATGCAAGGGCGAACGATCCGGCGAAACCGCTCTGCCCGTTGCCGAGCACGAGCAGCCCGTATACGAAGATCCCGATCACGATCGCGGGCACGCCGTTGAGGATGTCGAGAATGAGAGTGACGCCGTTGCGGATCGAGGGCGGCGCGAACTCGTTCAGATAAACGGCGACGAGAATGCCGACCGGCAGCGCCATCGCGGTCGCGAACGCGACGAGAACGATCGTGCCGGCGAAGGCATTCGACAATCCCTGCGGCGCGTTCGTGAGGCTGAACGGAATCGGCTGCTTCGTGATCAGGTCCAGATTGAGCTCGCTCGAGCCGCGACCTGCGACCGCGTACACCATGATCCCGAGGACCGCGAGTGCGATCGTTGCCGCGAGCCACGCGAGCATCTCCATGCCGAGGTTCACACGGCGGCGTCGCGTGAGATGGTTGCCGCCGAGCTCGAAGCCCGCGCTGCTCATGCCCGGCCTCCGCGCACGATCCCGTGCTTGCGCGCCGAGCGGCGCACGACCCACTGCGCGGCGAGGTTCACGATGAGCGAGAAGACGAGCAGGATCAGCCCGAGGTAGATGAGCGACGATGCCTGCAAGTTCGTCGACGCTCCCTGATACGACGCGGCGATTTTTGCGCCGAGCGTGTCTCCCGTGCCGAACAGATTCCAGTGGATGAACACGCCGCCGCCGATCACCTGCGTGACGGCGATCGCCTCGCCGATCGCGCGGCCGAAGCCGAGGATGAGCGCGGCAGCGATCCCGCCGCGCGCGTACGGGAACATGACGCCGCGCACCATCTCCCAGCGCGTCGTACCGAGCGCGAGTGCCCCTTCCTTCAGCTCATGCGGAACGCCGAGGAAGAGCTCGCGCGAGATGCTCGCGACGATCGGCAGGATCATGATCGTCAGCACGACGATCGCCGTGAACACGCTCGGGCCTGCGCCTTTCGGCCCGAACAGGGGGATGAAGCCGAGCACGCTGTGCAACGTCGGTTCGACGTGGTCGCGCAGCGCGGGGCCGAGCACGAGGATGCCCCAGAGCCCGATGACGACGCTCGGGATCGCCGCGAGCGTCTCGACGAGCGCCGTCACAGGCGCCTGCAGCGGGCGTGGCGCGAGCTCGGTGAGGAAGAGCGCGATTCCGATCGCGAGAGGCGTCGCGAGCAAAAGCGCCGAGAACGACGTGACGGCGGTTCCGAAGAGGAAGCTCGCTGCGCCGTAGAGCTCGTGCCCGGGAACGGGGTTCCACGCGATCCGCGTGACGAAGCCGAGCCCGTACTTCGAGAGCGACAGGCGCGCTCCGTCGATGACCTTCCAGATGATGAGGCCGACGAGCACCGTCGTCGCGAGCGCGGCCGCGCCCGCGACGAGCTGGAGCACTAGGTCGCCGAAGCGGACCCGCCGCCCCGTGAAGGGGCGGCGGGGTGCTTCAGCTGCTGCGTCGACCGACGACACGCGCCGATCTTACGAGTGAATCTTCGCGATCGTCTTCTCTGCGACGACGAGGACCGACTTCGGGATGGGCACGAAGCGGAGGGCAGCGGTGTACTGGCCCGCCTGGCCCTTCGTGACCGCCCAGAAGAGGAACTTGCGCAGGTCGGCGGCTTTCGCCGTCTGCTGCGGGACGATGACGTACGTGAACGTCGAGATCGGATACGCCACCGGATACTTCTTCGGCGGATTCACGATCGAGAGCGCGTTGTTCGCGTCGGGCTTCTGGTCGCTCGAAGCGGCCGCGAGGATCCCGCGCGAGCCCGGCGTCGTGAAGAAGCCGGAGGCGTTCTTCATCGCGAAGTACTTCAGGTGGTTCTTGAGCGCGAACGCGACGTCCGCGTAACCGATGGCCCCCTGCGTAGAGGCGACGACGCCGGCGACGCCCGAGCTGCCCTTCGCGCCGACGCCGACCGGCCAGTTGACCGCGACGGCGGTCCCGAACTGTGCCTGCCAAGCCGGGCTGACGTGCGAGAGGTAGTCGGTGAGGTTGTACGTCGTGCCCGAGTTGTCCGAGCGGTGGGCGACCGTGATCGCCGTGCTCGGAAGCGAGACCTTCGGGTTGAGCTTCTTGATCGCCGGATCGTTCCAGGTCTTGATCTGGCCCATGAAGATGCTCGCGAGCGTCGGGCCGTCCATGTGCAGCAGGTTCGGCACGCTGGGCTCGTTGAACATGATCGCCGTTGCACCGAGTGCCCACGGAATCTGCAGGCAGCCGTTGCAGGCGTTGAACTGGTCCGACGTCAGCGGTGCGTCGCTCGCGCCGAAGTCGACCGTGCGCCCGGTGATCGCGGCGATGCCGCCGCCCGAGCCGATCGGGCTGTACTGGAGCTCGTAGCCGTAGGCGGCGCCGATTCCGGCGACCCACTGCGCGACGAGCGGCGAGACGAACGAGCTGCCAGCGCCCGTGATCGTCGTCCCGTTATGCGAGGCGCGCGAGGCACCTGCGGTGCCGACGACAGCCACCGCAAGCAGCGCTGCGGCGGCGACGACGGCCGAAATGCGAATCAAAGAGCCGAGCTTCGGCATCTGGTTGTCTCCTCCTTCGGGGATTCCAGGCCAACGTACGGGGGGCCGCGTGGCGGGTGGGATACGGGCCTGTGCCGATGCGGTGACGGAGTGGTGACACACCCTGAGAACCGGCATCCCAGGCCGTGTACGGTGTACCTCGATGGCGATCGACGAAGCCCTGGACCAGATCGAGGCGGAGCTCCAGAAAGAAGGGGAACGAGTGCTCTCAGCCGTCCGGGGCGCCGTCCGGGCCCTCGAGGAACGGGACGTCGAGCTCGCCGACGAGGTCATCGCCTTCGACGACGAGATCGACAAGCTCTTCCTCGGGATCGAGAGCTCGATCCAGGCGCTGCTGGCCCTCCAGACCCCGGTCGCCCGCGATCTCCGCCTGCTTCTCGCGATCCTCCACATCAATCTTCTTCTCGAGCGCAGCGGCGACGGCTGCGTCACGATCGCGAAGCTCTCGAAGCTCGTCACCGAGACCGATCCCGACCCCACGCTCGTCGCCGTGCTCAGCGAGATGGGCGACCGGGCCGAAGAGATGCTCCGCGTCACACTCGATGCATTCTCGAACCGCGATCTCGCGGGCGCCGAGAGCCTTGTCGAGCTGGACGAGCTCATCGACCGCGCGAACCGACGCTTCGTCGAACGGCTCGTCGACGTCATGGCGGAGCCCGACATGCGCGAGTGGGGGCTGCGCATGGTCGTCGTCGCGCGCACGATCGAGCGCATCGGCGACCGCGCGGTGGACATCGGCGAGCAGACGGCCTATCTGCTCACGGCCGAGTTCCGCGAGTTCACCGACGCCTCTCACCCGAGCTAGCCCTACACTCGGGGCCATGGACCGGCGGAGGCTTCTCGTCTGGCTCGCGATCCTCGCCGGCATCGCGCTCCTCGTCATCGCGGTCGTCTACTGGGCCGAGCCGGCGAAGTCGCTGCCGTCGTTCTTCCCAGGCCACCAAGCCGGCTCCGGGCATCACCACGTGAAGCACGGGATCGCCTCGTTCCTCGTCGGCCTCGCCTGCCTCGTGTTCGCCTGGTTCAACACCGGCGGCAGCCGAACGAGCACGCCGGCGTAGCTTGCCGATCAGCTACTTCCAGGGCGCGATGCTCGGCCTGCTGCAGGGCGTGTCCGAGCTCTTCCCGGTCTCGAGCCTCGGGCACAGCGTCATCCTTCCGCGCCTCGTCGGCTGGCACATCCACCAGAACGACAAGTTCTTCATCAGCTTTCTCGTCGCGACGCACCTCGCCACCGCGATCGTGCTGCTTTTCTTCTTCCGTCACGACTGGGTGCGCATCCTGAAGGGCCTCGGACGCTCGCTGCGCGACCGCGGGATCGCGCCGGACGACACGGATGCGAAGCTCGGGTGGCTGCTCGTCGTCGGCACGATCCCGGCGGGAATCCTCGGGCTACTCCTCGAGAGCAAGCTGCGCAGCGTCTTCGCGTCCGCGCAGTCGGCGTCGATCTTCTTGTTCCTCAACGGCCTCTTGCTGTACGGCGCGGAGTTGTTGCGCCGGCGCGCACCGCAGGCGGCGGAGGACGACGACACGCGCATCGCGCGCAAGGTCACCTGGAACAACGCGTTCTTCGTCGGTGCGGCGCAGGCGCTCGCCCTCATCCCTGGCTTCTCGCGCTCCGGCGCGACCATCGGCGGCGGATTGCTCGTCGGCCTGTCGCACAAGGACGCCGCGCGCTTCGCGTTCCTGCTCGCGACGCCGATCATCGGTGCGGCCGCGGCGCTCAAGCTGCCCGAGCTCGCGGGCAAGGAAGGCAACGGTGTCCGCGGCCCGGCGCTCGTCGGCGCGCTCTGCGCTGCGGTCACGGCGTACCTAGCCGTGCGCTTCCTCATGAAGTACTTCGAGACGAAGACGCTCACGCCGTTCGCGATCTACTGCGCCGCCGCCGGCGCGGCCGCGGCGTTGTACTTCGCGGTCTAAGGCCTGTCACCAGACCGATACTTCCCGCCGGTTGCCCGCAATCGGCATGATCTCTGGTCCCCCGATGGCCCCTGTTCGCACCAAAAAGCGCGCCGCAGCCGCTGCCGACCGCTTGCTCAACCGCGAGCTGTCGTTCCTCGACTACGACGCCCGCGTCCTCGCGCTCGCCCAGGACGAGGAGCTGCCGCTGCTCGAGCGCGTCCGGTTCTGCTCGATCTTCTCGACGATGCTCGACGAGTTCTTCATGGTCCGCATCGCCGGCCTCACCGGCCAGGCGGCCGCAGGCGTCACGGTGCGCTCGCCCGACGGCCGGACGCCGCAGCAGGCGCTCGCTGAGGCGCGTGCGCGCGTGCTCGATCTCTACGCGGAGCAATCGCGCGTCTGGTCGCGCGAGCTCGGCCCCGCGCTCGCGGATGAAGGGATCGTCATCTCCGGCGTCGACGACCTGTCGGAAGTGGAGCGCGCGGAGCTCGATCGCCGTTACGTCGAAGAGATCTATCCCGTGCTCACGCCGCTCGCGGTCGGGCCGGGCCAGCCGTTCCCGTACATCTCCGCGCTCTCGATCAGCCTCGCGCTGTTCGCCCGCGATCCGGAGACGAGGGAGGAGCGCCTCGCGCGCGTGAAGGTCCCCGAAGGCCTGCCGCGGTTCCTCGCCGTAGGCGACAAGGGCCGCATGGTGCCGCTCGAGCAGGTGCTCACGCACTTCCTGCCCTCACTCTTCCCGGGCATGGACGTGCTCGAGAGCGCGGCCTTCCGCGTCACGCGCGACGCCGACTTCGAGGTCTCGGACGAAGCAGACGACCTGCTCGAGGCCGTCGAGCTCGAGCTTAGGCGCCGCCGCTTCGGCGAAGTGACGCGGCTCGAGGTCTCGGCGACCATGTCGGCCGAGTTGCGCGAGCGCCTGCAGCAGGCGCTACGCGTCGGTGCGGAGCTCGTCTATCCGATCGACGGGACGCTGGACCTCGAGGACGCGATGGAGCTGACGAAGCTCGACCGTCCCGATCTGAAGCCCGAGCCGTGGGTTCCGGTGGCGCGGCCGCCGCTTGCAGGCCTCGACGCAGGCGAGCAGTTCGCGGTGATCCGTGCAGGCGATGCGCTCGTCCATCACCCGTACGACTCGTTCGCGGCGAGCTTCGAGGCGTTCCTCAACGGAGCGGCCGAGGATCCCGACGTCATCGGGCTGAAGGCGACCGTGTATCGAACCGGCGACGACACGCCGATCGTGCCCGCCCTCATCGAGGCGTCTGAAGCCGGCAAGCAGAGCGTGTGCCTCGTCGAGCTCAAGGCGCGAGGCGACGAGCGCCGGAACATCGAGTGGTCGCGCGCCCTTGAACAAGCCGGCGTACACGTCGTCTTCGGCTTCCCGACGCTGAAGATCCACGCGAAGACGACACTCGTCGTACGGCGCGAGAGCAACGGGCTGCGCCGCTATGTCCATCTGGGCACAGGGAACTACAACAACTCGACCGCGCGGTCCTACGAGGACTTCGGCCTCTTCACTGCGGACGAGGACATTGCCGCCGACGTCGCCGACCTCTTCAACTACCTCACGGGCTTCGGACATCCCGCGCACTTCCGCAAGTTGCTCGTCGCGCCGTTCACATTGCGCCAGCGGCTGATCGAGGAGATTCGCACTGTCGCGGACGCGGCGCGCGCAGGACGCAAGGCGCGCATCCGCATCAAGGTGAACGGCCTGACGCACGTCGAGATCATCGACGAGCTGTACGCGGCGTCCGAAGCGGGCGCGCGCATCGACCTCGTCGTGCGCGGCGTCTGCTCGCTGCGCCCCGGCGTGCAGGGGATGAGCGACGGCATTCGTGTGCGCAGCGTGCTCGGCCGCTTCCTCGAGCACAGCCGCGTGTTCGTCTTCGAGGCCGGCGACCACAGCGCCACATACATGGGCAGCGCCGACCTCATGCCGCGTAACCTCGACCATCGCGTCGAAGTCGTCGCGCCGATCGACGACATCGGCCTGCAGTCGGAGATCGCGGCGACGCTCGACGCATTGCTCGCCGACACGACGGGGTCGTGGGAGCTCGGGCCTAACGGAACGTGGCACCGGGTGCGGCCGAAGAAGGACGAGCGCACGCGCTCCGCCCAGGCCACCCTCATGCGCCGTGCCAGGCGTCGGGTGTCCCTTGCCCGGGCCCGTTAGCGGATAGGCACAACTTCGTCGCAGGACTGTAACCAGGGCGTTTACCTTTCCCTCCGATCGCCTACCTACGATGCATGTCGATGCGCATCGGGGTCATCGATGTCGGCTCGAACACCACTCGCCTGCTCGTCGCCAAGGTCGACGGCGGCAGCGTGGACGCGATCGTCAAGAGCCGCGTGCGCCTTCCGCTCGGCGAGGAGATCGAGCGCACGGGCGTCGTCTCGGAGGTCAGCGTCGCCGCTGCCGCGAAGGCGGTCGGCAAGCTTTGCGCGCTCGCGCGCCGGCACGGCGTCGAAGAGCTCGACATCTTCCTGACCGCTCCCGGGCGGCAGAGCGGAAACGCCTCCGCGCTCCTGGCGGCCGTGCGACGTGCAGCCTCGCACGACGTGCGCGTGCTCTCGATCGACGAGGAGGGACGGCTCGCGTACGGCGGCGCCGTCGCGACGTCGCCGCTCTCGCTGCCGGAGTCGATCGCGGTCTGCGACGTGGGCGGCGCGTCGACCGAGATCGCGGTCGGCATGCCAGGCTCCGATCCGGAGTGGGTGCAGTCGGTCGACCTCGGGTCGGTTCGGCTGACCGCGCGCGTCGCAGATCTCGACGCCGCGCGCGACGAGGCCGAGGACGTCTTCGCGCACCTCGCGCCCCCGCAGGTGGGGGCCGCACTCGCCGTCGGCGGCAGCGCACGCGCGGCGCGGCGGCTCGTCGGTCACCGGCTCGGCCGCTCCGAGCTCGCGGAAGCGCTTCGCCTCGTCGAGACGAAGTCGCCGCGCGCGATCTCGCGCCGCTTCGGCGTGCATCCCGCGCGTGCGGAGATCCTGCCCGCGGGCATTGCGCTGCTCGCCGAAGTGCAGCGTCTCATCGGCGTGCCGCTCCACGTGTGCGACGGAGGCATCCGCGAAGGCGCTGTTCTGAGTTACGCCGCACAGCTCGCGGCCTAGTAGATCAGGGAGTACTCACCCTTCTTAAGGCTGCGGCCGAGCACCTCTTCGACGATGTCGCCGTGGGTGCACGCGACCGCGTCCTCGAGGCCGCCAAGCAGCTCGAGCGCGGCGGCGCGACCCGCGCCTTCGGCGAGCCGGTCGTCGATCTCGATTCCGACGCCGAGCTCTTCGGCGAGCGGCTCGACGGTCTGGATGCAGCGGTCGTACGGGCTCGAGAGCACGCGCGTCACGCCGAGCTCGCGCAGCTCGTCGACGAGCCGGGACGCCTGCTTCCAGCCCTTCTTGTCCAGCGGGCGCCGGCGGTCGTCGTCCGTCCAGGCGGCACGGTCGCCTGCTGATGCGTGGCGGAGCAGGACGACGCTCATCGCAACCCTTCGAGGATCAAGAGGTCGCGGGCGTACGAGAGTTGCTCGGCTGCTTCGTCCGGCTGCAGCCACAGGAGCTCGTCCACTTCATGGCCGGGCGTGAAGCCGTCGTCCGCGACAGGATGCATCGACCACCAACGCACGCGCTTCGGCCGTCCCCTCGCGTCGACGTACGTTGTCGTCACGAGCTCGTGCTCGAGCGCGCAGCGCAGCCCAGTCTCCTCGTACACCTCGCGGAGGGCGCAGTCCTCGTCGCTCTCGCCCTCGTCCGCCTTCCCTTTCGGGAACGTCCAGTCGTCGTAGCGCGGCCGGTGCACGAGCAGCACCGTCGAGTCGCGGTGCACGAGACCGCCGGCTGCGCGAACGGTCATTTCGCCGCGCGCTTCAGTTTCTGCCATTGCTTGCGCCAGGTTCTGCGGGCCTCGGCACGCCGTTCGCGCTCGCCGTCGATGAGCCGGCCGGCGGCAAGTGCTTGCGCTGACGGTGCGTCAGCGGCGAGCTTGCGCAGCGCAGCCTCGGCAACCACCGCATCTTGGTGCTCGCCGAGCACGTCCTGTAGCTGCTTCGCCCGGCGTACGATCTTGTTGTGACCCGCGAGCTCGGCTGCATAGCGCGCGCGCTTGCCGCGCTTCCGCACGGCGTGCAGCTCGTTGTCTGCGGGATCCTCGCCGAGCGGGTCCGCTGCTTTGCGGAGCTTCTTCATCTGTTTCTGCGCCAGCTCCTCGAGGCTCTCACCGCCCTCGCTCGGCTGCAGCGTGTCGAGCTCGGTCTCGAATCGATCGAGTAGCGAGAGATAGCGGTCGCTGTCGAGCGCGCGTATGAGCGTGCGTCGCGCACGGCTGCGCTGCCCTTGCAGCGTGCGCAACAGTGGTCGCGCGTCCGCCGCGTCGGGCGCGCCGAGCTTCGCCGCGCGGTCCTGCAGGCGCCCGAGGAGGACGTCGAGATCGCGCACGCTGCCGAGGATTCCACCGAGCCACTTCAGCTCACCGTCGAGGTCGGTCGTGTCGTCGGCGACGAGCGTGCGGCCTGCGTGAAGGAGTGCACGCGATCGGCGCGTGGCGACGCGCATGTCGTGCAGGCTCTCCGGATCGCGGCCGAGCCGCGTTCCCGGATCGTGCGCGAGGATCTCCGCGAGCTGCGTGCGCAGGAGGGCGACGAGGCTCGCGAAGGCGCTGCCGGTTTCGTCGTGCTCGACACCGATGCCGAGCGCGCGGAAGACTTTCGGGAGACCGTCCGACCGGTGCGCGCCCGCGTCAGCAATTTCGTCGGCGATGTCGTCGAGTCGCTTGGGGTCGCCCGAGCGGAGCTCGATCTCGACTTCGGTGAAGCCGTCCGCCACTCGGAGTGCGTCCATGATCGACACCTCGTCGACGGTCACCTCGGCTGTCGTGCCGTTGCGCGCGACGAGCGCACCGTGGCGGCGCGTCCGCAGCTCTGCGACGGGAACGACCGGGCCGTGCCGCAGATGCGCGTGCAGCAATTGCGCGAGCTCGCCTGGCACGGCCGCAGGGCCGCCCGGAACCGCGAGCTCGAGCCGCGCGCCCGATGCCGGCAGCTTCAGCTGCCAGACACTGTTTCCATGCTCGGTGCGGCGGCGCAGCGTGATGCCCGATCGGGCGAGCGACCGTTCGGCCGTGTCGTAGTACACCGAAGTGAAGACGCGGCGCTCGAGCGGCTCGCCGCCGAGCTCCGGAAGCTCGAAGCCTTCATCCGCATCCAGCTTCCGCTCGTGCTCAACTGCGACGTCCACGGCGTCACGTTAGCTCCGCCGCGTCGATTCCCATTCTTGTCACCGAACCGTTACCGCGCGTCTGCCCATCGCCGCGCGGCATGCACATAGGTTCTCGCTCACTACCCTCCGCAAGAGCCGAGGCAGTCCGACGCCCTGGGGCCCGCCCCGGGGCGTCGTGCCTCGTGCCTCAGGCGACGGTCACGCCGGTCGGGATCACGTAGCGCTGATCCCGGTGGCTCGCGACCTGCAGCAGCAGATCGTGGAGTGCGGCGCGCTCGTCCGCGTCGAGTGGCGCGAGGAAGTCGTCCTCGAGCCGGCGCACGGTCTTGCGCAGCCGCGCGAGCTCTCTGCGGCCTTCGGCCGTGAGGCTGACCATCTGGCGGCGCCGGTCGTTCGGATCGCGGCGGCGTTCGATCAGCGCGCGCTCTTCGAGGCCGTCGAGGAGACCGACGAGCTGACTGCGGTCGACCCCCAGCGTGTCGGCGATCGTCGCCTGCGTCTCGCGCGCGCTCTCGTCGAGCAGCGCCAGGACGCTGAAGTCGTAGCCGTTGAACCCGGCGCGCTCGAACTCCTCCATCGCCTCCGTCTTGATCGTGTACCCGAGCTTCCCGAGCAGGAAGACCGTGCTGGAGACGAGCTCCTTCGGCAGACAGGGCTGGTTCATGGGAATAAGTGTAGCGGAGGATCGTTGATCTGCTGTATCGTGGAACCAATCAATGATCTGGGGGATTATCGAATGAGCGAATCCACTATCGCAGCACCCCAGGACAACAGGCGCTGGCTCGGCCTGGCCGTCCTCGTGGCCGCGCAGTTCATGGTCGTGCTCGACATCGCGATCGTGAACGTCGCGCTGCCGACCATCAAGACCGACCTGCATTTCACGCAGGAGAGCCTGCAATGGGTGATCACCGCCTACTCGATCCTCTTCGGCGGCGTGCTCCTGCTCGGGGGCCGGATGGCCGACCTGCTCGGTCGCCGCCGGCTGTTCATGGTCGGGCTCGGCCTGTTCACGATCAGCTCGCTGCTCGACGGCTTCGCCTGGTCGGAAGGCTCGTTGATCACCTTCCGCGCCTTGCAGGGCCTTGGGGCGGCGCTCTTGGCACCGGCCGCGCTCTCGCTCCTGACCACCACCTTCAGCGAAGGCCGTGAGCGAAACATCGCGCTCGGCATCTGGGGCGCGGTCTCCGGGAGCGGCGCCGCAGCCGGCGTATTGCTCGGCGGCGTGCTCACGAGCGCGTTCAGCTGGTCGTGGATCTTCTTCGTCAACGTTCCCGTCGGCGCACTCGTCCTCGGGCTCAGTCCGTGGCTTCTGCGCGAAAGCCGCGCGGTTCTCGACCATCGTCACTACGACATCGCGGGTGCGGCGTCGATCACCGGTGGCCTGATGGTGCTCGTCTATGCGCTCACGCATGCGAGCCAGCACGGCTGGGCAACCAGTGAGACCTTCGGACTTCTCACGGCATCGGTCGCGCTGATCGCCGCCTTCATCGGGATCGAGCTCCGCTCGCCAGCGCCGCTGCTGCCGCTGCGCATCTTCAAGCTTCGGACGCTGTCGGGATCGAATCTCGCCGCGTTGTTCTCCGGCGCAGCGGTGTTCTCGCAGTTCTTCCTGCTGACGCTGTACATGCAGCAGGTCCTGCACTATTCCGCGCTGCAGACCGGCGCCGCGTACATCACGTTCACGCTTGCGATCATCGGGTTCTCGGTCGTGTCGCAGGCACTCGTGACGCGCATCGGCATCCGGCCGGTTCTGCCGGCGGGCCTCGCGCTCGCGACGGTCGGGCTGCTCGTCTACACGCAGCTCCCCGTGCACGGCCACTACTTCTGGGATCTGTTCCCTGCGTTCCTCATCGGCGGGATCGGGATGGCGTTCGCATTCGTCCCGATGTCGATCGGAGCGCTCGCAGGCGTCGAGCAGCGTGACGCCGGCGTTGCCTCAGGTCTCCTGAACACGACCCAGCAGATCGGCGGCGCAATCGGCGTCGCGGTCGCGACCACAATCGCGACGACCTACACGGCCCACTACGCACACGCGCACGGGCTCGGCCAACTCGCACCCGCGGCACTCACGCACGGCTTCGTGATCGCGTTCTACGCACTCGCTGCGATCTCGCTGCTCGCGGCGGTGCTCGCGGCACTCGTCATCGAGTGGCGGCCGGCCGAGCCGGTGCAAGTCGCGGGGCTCGTCCCCGCGTTGGAGGAGGCAGCATGACCGATCGTCACAAGCGTCAGAGCGAAGTCGAGCGGCTGCTCGAGCAGATCGGCGAGCGCACGCGCGAGCTTCGTCTGCTCAAGACGTACGGGATCGCCGCTGCTGCGCTCGGCGACCGGAAGAGCGAGCTCTTCCAGGCCCGGCAGCAGCTGGCGGCAATCGTCGGCCACTGACAGTCGCTTCGCGTAACCGCGCGGCCAGCTCCTTCGTGAGCTGGCCGCGCCGCAGCTTCCACTGCCAGTTCCCGTAGATCTGCCCCGGCCGGTTCATGCGCGCATCGCTGCCGAGCCCGAGCACGTCCTGCATCGGGACGATGGCGAGCGACGCGCGCGAGCGCATCGCGATCTCGATGAGCCCCCAGTGCGGCTCGCGCGGATCGAGCCGCGTGAGCGCACGCTGCCGCTTCGTCAAGCTCGCGTACCAGCCGACGGCGGTGTCGGTGTCGTGCGTGCCGGTGTAGACGACCTCGTTTGGCCGGTGGTTCTCGGGCGCGTGCGGGTTGCCGCGCCGCCCGCCGAACGCCCAGTGGAGCACCGCCATCCCCGGCAGCCCGAGCTCGTCCCGCAGGCGGTAGACGGCGGGCGTGATGACGCCGAGGTCCTCGGCGATGAGCGGCAGCTCGCCGAGCTCGCTCTCAAGAGCATCGAACAGCTCGATTCCGGGCCCGCGCCGCCAGCGACCGTTGCGCGCCGTCTTGTGTCCCGCGGGCACGGCCCAGTACGAGACGAAACCGCGGAAGTGGTCGATGCGCGCGACGTCGACGAGCTCGAACATGCGCCGGAAGCGCTCGATCCACCAGTGGTAGCCCGTCGCCCGGTGGACCGGCCACGCGTACAACGGGTTGCCCCAGTGCTGTCCGTTCTTTGACAAGGCGTCGGGAGGCGCACCGGCGACCTCGCCCGGCGCGAAGAGCTCCGACCACGCCGCAACATCTGCGCCGACATCCGAGACGTAGATCGGCACGTCGCCGATCAGTCGAACGCCGCGCTTGCCCGCATACGTGCGCAGCGCAATCCACTCGCGCTCGAAGCGCACCTGTTCCGCAATCGCACCGCGCCCCTCGAACTCCACCCAGCTGCCGGCCCAGAATGGGTGGCGCGCGACGAAGGCTTCCGCCTCCGCCTCCGAGACCGGTGCGCGCGGGCTCGCAAGCAGGCCGGGCGATCCGGCGAACGCAGACGTCGTGCGATACGGCGAGTGGAATTCGTCCGGCGGACCGAGCGGCAGCATCTGCCACCACGACTGCCCGGCGGCGTGCAGCCAGTCGACGAAGCGATACGCCTCCTCGCCGAGCCGACCGCCCGGAAGCGAGGTGGGATGCAGCAAGATCCCTGCCGAGCGCGCGAGCATCACGTTTCGATCCTCCACTATCAGCCACACTCTGGCCTGTGCGCCTACCGGCTCGCATCCAGATCCAGCGCGTGCGCCCGCAGGTCGACTGCGGCCGCTACGCCGTGAAGCGCACCGTCGGCGACGAGGTCGAGGTTGCCGCGCGGATCTTCCGCGACGGGCACGACCTGCTCGGCGCCGCGATTCGGTACAAGGCGCCGGGCGCGAAGAAATGGGCGGAGGCGCCGCTCGAGGCGCTCGGGAACGACGAGTGGGCGGGCTCCTTTCCCGTCGACGCGCCGGGCGAATGGAGCTTTCGCGTCGAGGCTTGGGTCGATCGCATCGCGTCGTTTCAGGACGAGCTGCGGCGCAAGGTCGCGGGCGGCCAGGCGGACCTCGCCGGCGAGCTGGCCGAGGGCGCAGTGCTACTCAAGCGCAAAGGCCTGACCCTCGACGACGCCCTTGCCGCCGAGACCGTCGACCGCTCCGAGAAGACGCACTCCGACACGTTCGGCCTCGACGTCGATCGCGAGCTCGCGCGCTTCGGCGCGTGGTACGAGCTTTTCCCGCGCTCGTGGGGCGGCTTCGCCGGCGTGCGCGCAGTTCTGCCGAAGCTCGCGGAGCTCGGCTTCGACGTCGTGTACTTCCCGCCGATCAGCCCGATCGGCGAGACGAATCGCAAGGGACGCAACAACGCGCTGACGGCGAAGGCGGGCGATCCCGGCAGTCCGTGGGCGATCGGCTCGGAGGACGGCGGCCACGACGCGATCGATCCCGGCCTCGGCACAGTGGCGGAGTTCGAGCAGGTCGTCGCGGATGCGAAGAAGCTCGGCCTCGAGATCGCGCTCGACTTCGCGATCCAGTGCTCGCCCGACCATCCGTGGCTGAAGCAGCATCCGGAGTGGTTCAACCGCCGTCCTGACGGCACGTTGAAGTACGCGGAGAATCCGCCGAAGCGCTATCAGGACATCTACAACGTCGATTTCGCGTGCGACGACTGGGAGAACCTGTGGGCGGCGCTGCGCGACGTCGTCCTCGTGTGGGTGAAGCGCGGCGTCACGGTGTTTCGCGTCGACAACCCGCACACGAAGCCGGTCGGCTTCTGGGAGTGGTTGATCGACGAGGTGCGCGCGAAGCACCCCGAGGTGATCTTCCTCGCCGAGGCGTTCACGCGGCCGGCGATGATGACGACGCTCGGCAAGGCCGGCTTCGCGCAGAGCTACACGTACTTCACCTGGAAGAACTCCCGCTGGGAGCTGCTCGAGTTCATGGCGCAGCTGCTCGACTGGCAGGAGACGTACCGGCCGAACGCGTTCGTGAACACGCCGGACATCCTCCACAAGTACCTGCAGAAGGGCGGTCGTCCCGCCTTCGAGGCGCGCCTCGTGCTGGCGGCGACGCTGTCGCCGTCGTATGGGATCTACTCCGGCTTCGAGAACGTCGAGAACGAGCCCGTGCGCGAAGGAAGCGAGGAGTACCTGAACTCCGAGAAGTACGAGCTGAAGAAGCGCAAGCTCGACGGGCCGCTGCTCCCGCTCGTCGCGACGCTCAACGCAGCGCGCCGTGACAACCCTGCGCTGCAGCGGCTCGACGACATCACTTTTCTCGAGACGGAGAACGAGCAGCTCTTCGCGTATCTCAAGCGGGCCGCCGACAACGCGGTCGTCGTCGTCGTCAACCTCGATCCCGCGACGGCGCAGGAAGGCGTGTGCGTCCTGCCCGTCTCGACGGGGCTCGCGCCCGCGTACCGCGTGCGCGAGCTCCTGACCGACAGCGAGTGGACGTGGCGCATCGGCCGCAACTACGTGAAGCTCGAGCCGGGGAAGAGCCACGTGCTCAAGGTGCTGAAGTGACCGATCAGTGGTTCGAGCGCGACCCGCAGTGGTTCAAGCGAGCGGTCTTCTACGAGATCCACATCCGCGGGTTCTTCGACGGTAACGATGACGGCTCCGGCGACTTCCGCGGTCTGATCGAGAAGCTCGACTATCTGCAGTGGCTCGGCGTCGACTGCATCTGGCTGCTGCCGATGTATCAGTCACCGCTGCGCGACGGCGGCTACGACATCGCCGACTTTTTCTCCATCCATCCCGACTACGGGACGGTGGATGACTTCAAGCAGTTCGTCGAGCAGGCGCACCAGCGCGGCATTCGCGTCATCGCCGACCTTGTCATGAACCACACGTCGTCCGACCATCCGTGGTTCCAGGAGTCGCGGCAGGACCGCACGAACCCGAAAGCGGACTGGTACGTCTGGTCGGACACCGACGAGCTGTACAAGGACGCGCGCATCATCTTCATCGACACCGAGGCCTCGAACTGGACGTTCGACCCGGTGCGCGGCCAGTACTACTGGCATCGCTTCTTCTTCCACCAGCCGGATCTCAACTACGAGAACCCCGAAGTGCAGGAGGCGATGCTCAACGTCCTGCGCTTCTGGCTCGACCTCGGCATCGACGGATTCCGGCTCGACGCGGTCCCGTATCTCTTCGAGGAGGACGGGACGGACTGCGAGAACCTGCCGCCGACACACGAGTATCTGAAGCGCGTCCGCGCGGAGGTCGATGCGCGCTATCCCGACCGTGTGCTGCTCGCCGAGGCGAACATGTGGCCGGAGGACGTCGTCGAGTACTTCGGCGACGGCGATGGGGACGAGTGCCATATGGCGTTCCACTTCCCCGTCATGCCACGCATGTTCATGTCGGTCCGCCGTGAGGACGCCACGCCGATGTACGAGATCCTCGAACGCACGCCCGACATCCCGCGCAACGCGCAGTGGGGGCTCTTCCTCCGCAACCACGACGAGCTGACGCTCGAGATGGTCACCGACGACGAGCGCGACTACATGTATGCGGAGTACGCGAAGGACCCGCGGATGAAGCTCAATCTCGGCATCCGGCGCCGGCTCGCGCCTCTCCTCGACGGAGGTCGCGACGAGATCGAGCTGATGCACTCGATCCTCTTCTCGCTTCCGGGTTCACCGGTCCTCTATTACGGGGACGAGATCGGCATGGGCGACAACGTCTACCTCGGCGACCGCGACGGCGTGCGCACGCCGATGCAGTGGACGAGCGACCGCAATGCCGGGTTCTCACGCGCGGACTGGGCGCAGCTCTATCTCCAGCCGCTCATGGACCCGGTGTACGGCTACCAGGCCGTGAACGTCGAGGCGCAGCTGCGCACGCCGACGTCGTTCCTGCGCTGGCTGCACCGCTTCGTCGCACTCCGTAAGGAGCACCCGGTGTTCGGTCTCGGCACGTACGAGCCGCTGAAGTCGGACAACCCCAAGATCTTCGCCCATATCAGGCGCTTCGAAGAGGACATTGTGCTGTGCGTGCACAACGTCGCGCGCTCGGCCCAGGCCGTGCAGCTCGACCTCTCGGCGTACGCGGGTATGGTCCCGGAGGAGATGTTCGGCCGGACGAGCTTCCCGCCGGTGGGGGAGCTTCCGTATCTGCTGACGCTCGCGCCGCGGGGGTTTTTCTGGTTCCAGCTAAGGGAGACCAAAGCGTGAACTTCGACGAACAGGCGCTGATCGCGCACGTCACCAGGCAGCGCTGGTACGGCGCAAAGTCTCGCGACGTCGCGCACGCCGAAGTGCTCGACACTGCCGTCGTTCGCACATCGGAGCCGCAGCTCGCGCTCGCGCTCGTCGAGATGCGGTACGAGACAGGTGCGCACGACATCTATCAACTCGTCTATGCATTACGCGACGGCGCGCTCGAGCTCGACGGGCTCGCGGACTCCGCACTCGCGCGCGAGCTCGTGAGCGCGATGCGCTCCGGACTGAACCTGCAGGGAACGGAAGGCATCGTCGAGTTCCGCCCAGTCGAGGGCTTCGCCGGCATCGGGCGCGAGCTCGTCGAGACGCACTCGATCAGCGGTGAGCAGTCGAACACGTCGATCGTCTTCGACGACGAGCTCATCCTCAAGGTGTTCCGGCGGCTCGAGCCAGGCATCAACCCCGAGCTCGAGATGCTGCGCTTCCTCACCGAGCACGGTTTCACGAACATCGCGCCGCTCGGCGGCTGGTACGCGTACTCAGGCGGGCCGCTCGCCGCGACACTCGGGATCCTCCAGCAGTTCGTGCGTGCAGGGCGCGACGGCTGGGAGCTCGCGCTCGACGAGCTCGCAGCCGATCCCGACCGCTTCCTCACGCGCCTCCGCCGTCTCGGCGAAGTCACCGGCGAGCTGCATACGGTTCTCGGCTCGGACCCGGACGACGGGGCGTTCGCGCCGGAGACGCCGAGCGTCGAGTCGCTCGGGTTGCTGACCGCGACGGTGGACGAGGAGATCGAGCGCGTGTTCCTCGACCTGCCGCACGACGACGAGGCGCTCGAGCCGATCGCCGGTCGCGGCGAAGAGGTGCGCGAGCAGTTGCGTCAGCTCACCTACGCGGGCTCGACGGGGCAAATCATCCGCACGCACGGCGACTACCACCTCGGCCAGACCATGTGGGCGGAGGACGACTGGGTGATCCTCGACTTCGAGGGCGAGCCGGCGCGAACGCTCGCCGAGCGGCGCCGCAAGCGCACGCCGCTACGCGACGTCGCCGGAATGCTCCGCTCGTTCGCGTACGCGGCGAGCGCGGTCCAGTTTCTGCGCGGCGTCGATCCGCCGGACGACTGGGAGGAGCAGGCGCGCGCGGAGTTCCTGGCCGGGTACCTCGAGACGGTCGACCCGACGCTTCTTCCGTCCGGGCAGGCAGGCCTGGACCGGCTGCTCGCGGTGTATGAGCTCGAGAAGGCGGTGTACGAGCTGCGCTACGAGGTGGACAACCGGCCGGATTGGGTGAGCATCCCCGTCGCCGGAATCCAGCGCCTCATCGACCACGCGGCGACGACCTCGTGATCGGGACGCTGATGCGGCAGCGACCAGGTCGCGACCTGGTCGCGACCTGGTCGCGGGACGTGTCTCTGTGATCGAGCTCGGCGCTGATCCGCATCGCGTTCTCGGTGCACACGCCTCGAACGGCGGCGTCGTCGTGCGCGCATTCCGGCCGGAGGCACAGTCGGTGCGCGTGCAGCCCGCCGGCGTCGATGCGGAGCTGAAGGATCCCGCCGGCCTGTGGGAGGCGCTGCTTCCGAAGGCGAAGCTGCCGCTCGAGTACGAGCTCGAAGTCGAGTACCCGGACGGCAGCACGTTCACGATGCGCGATCCGTACGCGTTCCTGCCGACGCTCGGCGAGCTCGACCTGCATCTCGCAATGGAGGGCCGCCACGAGCAGCTGTACGAAAAGCTCGGCGCCCACGTGCGCGAGATCGACGGGGCGCTCGGAACCGCGTTCGCGGTGTGGGCGCCGAACGCGCGCTCCGTCTCCGTCGTCGGCGACTTCAACTCGTGGGACGGGCGGCTGCATCCGATGCGCTCGCTGGGCACATCGGGGATCTGGGAGCTCTTCATCCCGGGTGTCGAGGCGGGCGCGAAGTACAAGTTCGAGCTGCGCACACAGGACGGACGTCTTCGTCTCAAGGCCGATCCGGTCGCGTTCCACAGCGAGGTGCCCCCGGAGACCGCGTCGATCGTCCACGAGGCCGCACACGCGTGGCGCGATGCTAAGTGGCTCGAGGCGCGCCGGGAGTCGGCCCCGCTTGCCCAGCCCGTCTCGATTTACGAGGTGCACCTCGGATCATGGCGCCGCAACCCGCTCGAGGACAACCGCCCGCTGACGTACCTCGAGCTCGCGGACGAGCTAGCCGACTACGTCGCCGATCTTGGCTTCACGCATGTCGAGCTCCTGCCGGTCATGCAGCACCCGTTCTCCGGGTCGTGGGGCTACCAGGTGACGGGCTACTTCGCGCCGACCTCGCGCTTCGGCTCGCCGGACGACTTCCGCGCGTTTGTCGACCGCCTGCACCAGCGCGGCCTCGGCGTGATCCTCGACTGGGTGCCGGCGCACTTCCCGCGCGACGACTGGGCGCTCGCCCTCTTCGACGGCACGCATCTGTACGAGCATGCAGACCCGAGGCGCGGCGCGCATCCCGACTGGGGGACTCTCGTCTTCAACCTCGGCCGCGCCGAAGTGAAGAACTTCCTGCTGTCGAACGCGCTGTACTGGCTGCGCGAGCATCACGCAGACGGCATTCGCGTCGACGCCGTCGCGTCGATGCTCTACCTCGACTACTCGCGCAAGGCGGGCGAGTGGATTCCAAACGAGTTCGGCGGCCGGGAGGATCTCGATGCGGTGCAGTTCCTGAAGGAGATGAACGAGGTGCTCTTCTCACGCGAGCCCGGCGTCATCTCCGCCGCGGAGGAGTCGACGGCGTGGCCGGGTGTGTCGCGCCCGACGTATCTCGGCGGGCTCGGCTTCGGCTTCAAGTGGAACATGGGCTGGATGCACGACACGCTCGAGTACTTCCAGAAGGACCCCGTGTACCGCAGCTTCCACCACCACACGCTGACGTTCTCGCTGCTGTATGCGTTCACCGAGAACTTCATCCTTCCGCTCTCGCATGACGAAGTCGTGCACGGCAAGCGCTCGCTGCTAGACAAGATGCCCGGCGACCGCTGGCAGAAGTTCGCGAATCTGCGCTCGCTGTATGCGTACATGTGGGCGCATCCCGGCAAGAAGCTGCTGTTCATGGGCGGTGAGCTCGGCGAGTGGGAGGAGTGGAACGCGGAGGGCTCGCTGCACTGGAACCTGCTCGAGTACGCGGACCACCAAGGCGTGCAGTCGCTCGTGCGCGACCTGAACGGCCTCTATCGCGACACGCCTGCGCTGTGGCGCAGCGACTACGACCCGGCCGGCTTCCACTGGCTCGAGGCGAACGACGCGGCGAACAACGTGCTCGCGTTCGCGCGGCTCGATTCCGAGACCGGGGAGCCGCTCGTCTGCGTCCTCAACCTCTCGCCGGTGCCGCGTTACGAGTATCGCGTCGGCATGCCGCGCGCCGGTCGCTGGCGCGAGGTGCTGAACACCGATTCGCCGTACTACGGCGGCTCCGGCGTGGGCAATCTCGGCGGCGTCGAGGCCGAGGCGCTCGCCTGGCACGATCAGCCGTTTTCCGCTCCGTTGACGCTCCCGCCGCTCGGGGCGGTCTGGCTCATTCCTGGCTGAAACAGGCGCCGTCCGACGGCCGGCGGACACTAAATCGTAGCAATCCTTACGAATCCTTCGCGCGAGCTGGAGCGTTGTCCATCCACATGCGCAGGACGGCTTCCATAGGTCTGGTCGCGACGCTCGGCGCCGCGTCCGTCGCGCTCGCCTCGTCGGGAACCACGACGAAGCCGCGTACCCCCTCGCTTGCTCAGGCCGCTGCGCGTACCGCGCAGGTGCGCAGGCAGCGCTACTCGTTGGAGATCACCATCGTGCAAGACAAGACGACGCACATCGTGCGCGCGAGCTCAGCCGTCGCGCCCGGAACGGTCTCGGTCCAGCTCGAGCTCGACGCGGTGACGCTCCCGACCGGCGACATCATTCCGTCCTCTTCGACCGCGGGGCTCATCGAAGGTCCGTTCCTGTACGAACGCGCGCCCGACGGGCTCACGATCGGCGGAGCGAACTGGGTGCGCTTGAGCATCGCAAGGATCGGGTCGACCAGCCTTGCGCTGCGCGGCATGCACGGCATGACGGCGATGCCGTTGCTCCACGTGCTGGGTGAAGCGCACGCGTACCCGATGACGCGGAACGCGAGCATCTTCCGCGGCACCGTCGCGTATGACGATCCCATCGTCGTCACCGCGCTGCAGCCGCTCACGGTCGGGTTGCAGTTCCGCGATCTTCGCGTCGCCGCGTGGATCGGCCCCGGAGGTCTCGTGCGTCACGTGCGGCTGACGGGTCACACCGCCGATCGCACGACAACGCTGCTCGTCGACGCGCACTTGTTCGGTTTCGGGCGCCCGGTCCAGATCACGCCGCCCGCGGAAGGCGCGTTCCTGGACGAGTCGCTCCTGCGGCTCCGGAACTGACTATCGTCCCGGCGGTGTTCACGACACGCCCGGAGCTGCGCGGGACCTTCGGCATGGTCGCGTCGACGCATTGGCTCGCGTCGGCCGTCGGCATGGCCGTTCTCGAGCAGGGCGGCAACGCCTTCGACGCAGCGGTTGCCGCGGGCTTCACGCTCCAGGTTGTCGAACCGCATCTGAACGGGCCGGGCGGCGATCTCCCCGCGCTTCTGTGGCCGGCGGGCGGCGAGCCTGTCGTGCTCTGCGCGCAAGGACCCGCTCCGCGCGCGGCGACGATCGCCCATTACCGCGACGAGCTCGGCCTGCCGCTCGTCCCGGGAACGGGCCCTCTCGCCGCCGTCGTTCCCGGTGCGTTCGGCGGCTGGATCGCGATGCTGCGCGACCACGGCACGATGCCGCTCGGCGACGTTCTGCGGTTCGCGATTGCGTATGCGGAGAACGGCTACCCCGTGCTCGAGCGCATCGCAGGCGCGATCCGGAACGTCGAGTCGCTCTTCCGCGAGGAGTGGACGACGTCTGCGGAGCTTTACCTGCCAATCGCGGAAGCGGGAACGCTGCAGCGCAACCCGCAGCTCGCGCAGACGTATCGCCGTCTTGCGGCTGCGGCTGATCCGCTCGACGAGTGGTACCGCGGCTTCGTCGCCGAGGCGATCCTCGCGTTCCAGGAGAAAGAGTGGATGGACAGCTCGGGCGAGCGGCACAGCGGGCTGCTCGCCGAGGAAGACCTGCGCGACTGGCGTGCGACGTACGAGTCGCCGCTGTCGGTCGACTACCACGGGCTGACGGTGCTGAAGGCGGGAGCGTGGAGCCAAGCGCCGGTGTTCCTCCAGCAGCTGCGCCTGCTCGAGGGCTTCGATCTCGCGGGCATGGGACACGCGAGCGCCGAGTATGTGCACACGGTGACCGAGTGCGCAAAGCTAGCGTTCGCGGACCGCGAGGCGTGGTATGGGGATCCCGCCTTCGTCGACGTGCCGATGGACGAGTTGCTGTCGCGCGAGTACGCGGATGAACGCCGAGCTCTCGTCGGCGATGAATCGTCCGCTGAGCTACGCCCGGGATCGCCCGGCGGTCGCGAGCCGCGCCTCGCCGGTCCCGTCGCCGGCGTCGCGATCGCGCCCGGCGTCGGCGAGCCGACACGCGGCGACACGGTGCACCTCGACGTCGTCGACCGTTGGGGAAACATGGTTGCTGCGACGCCGAGCGGCGGCTGGCTCTGGGGCGCCCCGGTCATTCCCGAGCTCGGCTTCTGCCTCGGCACGCGCGCGCAGATGTTCTGGCTCGAAGAGGGCCTGCCGAACTCGCTCGAGCCGGCCAAGCGTCCGCGCACGACGCTGTCGCCGACGCTCGTCGCGCGCGGCGGCGAGCCGTACCTCGCGCTCGGCACGCCCGGGGGCGACCAGCAGGACCAGTGGTCGCTGCACACGCTGCTCGCGCACGCGCACTTCCAGATGGATCTCCAGGCCTCGATCGACGCGCCGAACCATCACACCGAGGCGTTCCCGAGCTCGTTCTATCCGCGCGAGACGCGCGCGCGTCACGTCGCTGTCGAGGATCGCGCCGGAGAGAAGACGCTCGACGGTCTCCGCGCCCGCGGCCACGCCGTCGAGGTCTCGCCGGCATGGTCGCTCGGCCGCGTGAGCGCCGTCGGCCGCGATCCCGACGGGCAGCTGAAGGCGGGAGCGAACCCGCGGGGCATGCAGGGATACGCGGTCGGCCGCTAGCTCATGCAGGTAGAAGTCTGGCCCGGAACGCCGTTCCCGCTCGGTCCGACGTGGGACGGGCAGGGAACGAACTTCTCGATCTTCTCCGAGAATGCGGAGCGCGTCGAGCTCTGCCTCTTCGACGAGCACGACGAGGAGACGCGGCTCGAGGTCCGCCAGCGCACTGCGTTCAACTGGCACTGCTATCTCCCGGGAGTCCGGCCCGGCCAGCGGTACGGCTATCGCGTGCACGGCGCCTACGACCCGAAGAGCGGACGGCGCTTCAACCCGCACAAGCTCCTGATCGATCCGTACGCGAAGGCAATCGAGGGGCCGATCCTGTGGGACCGCGGCAACACGCTTCCGTACTTGCCGAGCGTCGACAAGGATGCCGACCTGCTGATCGATACGGCGAACGACGCGGCTGCGATCCCGAAGTGTGTCGTCATCGACCCGCACTTCGACTGGGAGGACGACCGGCCGCCGGCGACGCCGTGGCACGACACCGTCATCTACGAGGCGCACGTGAAAGGGTTCACGAAGCTTCGTGCGGACGTCCGCGACGACCTGCGCGGGACGTACGCGGGTCTCGCGTCGGTGCCGGCGCTCGAGTACTTACGCGAGCTCGGTGTCACCGCGGTCGAGCTGCTCCCCATTCACCACATCGCCGACGAGGGGTTCCTCCATGATCGCGGACTGACGAACTACTGGGGCTACTCGTCCATCGGCTATCTCTGCCCGCACGCGCTGTACTCGGCGACAGGCACGCGCGGCGAGCAGGTGCGCGAGTTCAAAGGGATGGTGAAGGCACTGCATCGCGCCGGCATCGAAGTGATCCTCGACGTCGTCTACAACCACACCGCCGAGGGCAACCACGTCGGCCCGCTGCTTTCGTTCCGCGGCGTCGACAACACCTCGTACTACCGGCTCATGCCGGACGATCCGCGCTTCTACCAGGACTTCACGGGAACGGGCAACTCGCTCAACCCTGCGCATCCGTCGGTGTTGCGCCTGATCATGGATTCGCTGCGGTACTTCGTCACCGAGTGCCATGTCGATGGCTTCCGCTTCGATCTCGCCTCGGCCCTTGCACGCGAGTTCTACGAGGTCGACCGCCTGTCGACGTTCTTCGACACGATCCACCAAGACCCGGTCATCTCGCAGGTGAAGCTCATCGCCGAGCCGTGGGACGTCGGCCCAGGCGGATACCAAGTCGGCAACTTCCCCGTCCTCTGGGCGGAGTGGAACGGCATCTACCGCGACACGATGCGCGACTTCTGGCGCTCGCGCGCGAGCGTCGCGCAGTTCGCGTCGCGGTTCACCGGGTCGAGCGACCTCTACGAGTCCGATGGCCGCGAGCCGTTCGCGTCGATCAACTTCATCACCGCGCACGACGGGTTCACGCTTCGCGACCTCGTCTCGTACAACGACAAGCACAACGAATCGAACGGCGAGGGCAACAAGGACGGAACCGACGACAATCGGTCCTGGAACCACGGCGTAGAGGGACCGACGGACGATCCGGCGATCAACGAGCTGCGCGCGCGCCAGCAGCGGAACTTCTTCGCGACGTTACTCCTGTCGCAGGGCGTACCGATGCTGCTCGGTGGCGACGAGCTCGGCCGTACTCAGCGCGGCAACAACAACGCGTGGTGCCAGGACGACGAGCTCTCGTGGTTCGACTGGGAGAGCGCGGACGGCGAGCTGCTCGAGTTCGTGCGCCGGCTCATCCGCATGCGCCGCGAGCACCCGGTCTTCCGGCGCGCGACGTTCCTCACCGGCCGCGAGTCTCGCGGGTCCGGACTGCCGGACGTGTGGTGGTTCCGCCCGGACGGCCGCCGCATGACGCAGCGCGACTGGCGCCGCGAGGACGCGTTCTCGCTCGGCGCGTTCTTGAACGGCGACGAGATCGCTTCGCGCACACCGCATGGAGAGGAGATCGTCGACGACTCGTTTCTCCTCCTCTTCAACGCGCACTCGGAGCCGGTCACGTTCACGCTGCCGACGCGGCGCTTCGGGCCGTACTGGAGCGTCGAGCTCGCGACGGGCAACGGTGCGCCGTCGGGCGTCGTTCCTGCGCGCTCCGAGATCACGGTCATCGACCGCTCACTGCTCGTGCTGCGGAGAGTCTGAGTCCGCTGCCCGGCGCCTCCACGCCAGGGGAGGAGGAGGCGCCGGGCACCGGCTGGGGTCTGGGAGGGTTCGATGAAGCACATCCATCGAACCAGCTGCAGATGAGCAGGCCTTAAGAAGCGAGGCGGAGACGCAGGAGCGCGCCGCCGCCCGGCGCTTCCTCGGCGCTGACGCTGCCGCCGTGTGCCTCTGCAACCTCGCGCACGATTGCGAGACCGAGACCGGAGCCCGGCTGCGACCGCGCCGAGTCCGCGCGGTAGAACCGGTCGAACACGCGCTCGCGGTCGTCGGCCGCGATGCCCGGCCCGTGGTCGCGCACGCGCACCTCGCCGCCGGAGAGCGTGACCTCCACGGTGTTGCCGTTCTCGCTCCACTTGCCGGCGTTTTCGAGCAAGTTCCACACGGCGCGCTCGATGCGGTCGGGAATGCCCTCGATCGTCTGCCGCTCGAGCTGCGCCTCGAACGTCAGGTGCGGATAGCGTGCCCGCGCGCGATCGACGACGGACGCGACGAGCTCGTCGAGCTGCACGGGCTGCCGCTCGAGGCTTGGGTCGTCGCCGCGTGCGAGCTCGAGCAGCCCGGCGATGAGGTCGCGCATCTCGTGAGCCTCGCGCTGGAGATCGTCGAACAAACGGCCGCGCGCGTCGGGCGCGAGGCGCTCTTGCTGCTTCAACACCTCGATGTTCGTCTGCATGCTCGTCAGCGGTGTGCGCAGCTCGTGCGACGCATCGGCGACGAACCGCCGCTGCGTCTCGAGCGCATCTTCGAGCGCGGCGAGCATCGTGTTGAAAGACGAGCCGAGCCGCGTCAGCTCCCCGCGTCCCGTCTCCGGCACGCGCTCGCTCGGGTCGCGCGTGAGTGCAACGCGTTCAGCGGCGGCGGTGAGACGGCGCACGGGTGCGAGCGTCGCGCGCGAGACGAGAGCGCCCGCGAGTGCTGCGGCGCCGACGCCGCCAATCGACACGAGGAAGAGGATCAATCGCAGCCGGTCGAGGTCGTGATGGAGGTAGTCGATGCTGCGCGCGACGACCACCGCACCGCCCTGGATCGGGGCGACGTCCTCGCGCAGACGGACCTTGTCGCCATGCACGTCCTTTGCGATCACGCTGCGATAGAAGCCTGGTCGCCTTCCCGTAGCGACGTCGCGCACGCTCTTGTCGATCGGCAGTCCGACGCCGGCGAGCTCGCCGTTGGCGCCTACCAGCGTGACGTAGTCGCCGGTGAACGGGCTCAGGCCGCTTAACGCGGCACGCGGGTCCTGCGCATGCTGCGCGAGGTCGCTGTCGACCTGTTTGTACAGCTCGTGACGCATGACGAAGTACACGGTCACGGAAGCGGCTGCGAGCACCACGGCGACGACGGCCGCGGCGACGAGCGTAAGGCGAAGACGGAGGCTCACGGCTCGCGCAGGACGTAACCGGTGCCGCGCACGGTGTGGATTAGGCGCGGCTCGTCCTCCGCCTCCATCTTGCGCCGGAGATACCCGACGTACACGTCGAGCGCGTTGGACGAGTGGCTGAAGTCGTAGCCCCACACGCGCTCGTAGATGAGCGGGCGCGGCAGCACCTGGCGCGGGTTACGCATGAAGAGCTCGAGCAGATGCGCCTCGGTGGTAGTCAGCTCGAAGCGGCGCGAGCCGCGCCGCGCGTCCATCGAGCCGAGATCGAATGTGAGGTCGGCGAAACGGAGGATGTCCGCGGGCGCCTGTTCGAGCGCCCGGCGCAGGAGCGCCCGCAGGCGTGCGAGCAGCTCCTCGAGCGCGAAGGGCTTCGGGAGATAGTCGTCCGCCCCGGCGTCGAGCCCCTCGACGCGGTCGCCGACGGCGTCGCGCGCCGTGAGCAGCAGCACCGGAACGCGGTTGCCCTCGCGCCGCAAGCGGCGAGTGACGTCGAGGCCGTCGTAGCCGGGCATCATCACGTCGAGCACGAGCGCGTCGGGCGTCCGCCGCTCGACCGCGGCGAGTGCGGCGTCGCCGTCGCCGGCCAGCTCGACCTCGTAGCCCGCAAGCTGGAGCGCGCGTTCGAGCGCTTCGCGGACCGCGCGATCGTCGTCTGCGACGAGGACGAGCATCTCGCTTCTAAGTGTGCCCTCGGACGTGAGAAGCCGGTAAGACGTTTATGCTGCTACCGCCGGATCGTCCGAGAGGAGAAAACAGATGAAGGGTGCGCAGAAACCGAAGAAACTCGCGAAGAAGGCGCCGCAGAAGACGCTGAAGGAGCGGCGCTCTGAGAAGCAGGCGAAGAAGAAGGGCGTGGGCGGGATCTAGCTCGAGGACCTCGCCCAGATGTTGATGCCGCTGTCGACTGCGTGACGGTCGATCGCCGCAAGCTCCTCGGGTGTGAAGTCGAGCCGGTCGAGCGCGCCGATGTTCTCCTCGAGCTGCGCGATGTTGCTCGCGCCGATGAGCGTCGACGTCACGCGCGGGTCGCGCAGCGCCCAGGCTAGAGCGAGCTGCGCGAGCGTCTGTCCGCGCTCACGCGCGATCTCGTTGAGCGCGCGGATGCGCCCGAGCGCGTCGTCGCTGAGCATCGACGGCGTGAGCGACTGCGCGCGCGACGCGCGCGAGCCTTTCGGAATCCCGTCGAGGTACCGGTCGGTGAGCATCCCCTGCGCGAGCGGCGAGAACGCGATGCAGCCGACGCCGAGCTCGCCGAGGGCTTCGAGCAGGCCCTCCTCCTCGATCCAGCGGTTGATCATCGAGTACGAAGGCTGGTGGATGAGGAGCGGCGTGCCGAGCCGGTCGAGGATCTCGGACGCCTCGCGCGTCTTCTCCGCCGAGTACGACGAGATGCCGACGTAGAGCGCCTTCCCTTGGCGCACAGCGGTGTCGAGCGCGCCCATCGTCTCCTCGAGCGGCGTATCGGGGTCGAAGCGATGCGAGTAGAAGATGTCGACGTAGTCGAGCCCCATGCGCTTCAAGCTCTGGTCGAGGCTCGCAAGCAGGTACTTCCGCGATCCCCATTCGCCGTACGGACCGGGCCACATGTCGTAGCCGGCCTTCGTCGAGATGACGAGCTCGTCGCGATACGGCCGGAAGTCCTTCGCGAGCACCTTCCCGAACGTCTTCTCCGCGGATCCATACGGTGGCCCGTAGTTGTTCGCCAGGTCGAAGTGCGTGACGCCGAGGTCGAACGCGCGGCACAGGATCGCGCGGCTCGTCTCCCGCGGCCGGTCGCCGCCGAAATTCCACCAAAGCCCGAGCGAGAGCGCGGGCAGCTTCAGCCCGCTGCGACCGCAGCGGTTGTACCGCATGCGGTCGTAGCGCTTCGATGCGGCGTCGTACGTGATGTGGGGACGATACGCGCTACGCCGACTGGTCTTCAGCCGGTGCGTCCGCCTCGAGCTCGTCGAGCTCCTCCGGCGGTGCGTTCCGCGCGGCCTTCGCCGCCGCCTTCTTCGCTGCCTTCTCTTCCCGTTTCTCGCGCACGGCCTGCTCGCGGGCCCGCTTCGCCATCGTCTGCGGTCTCCTGGATGCCATTAGGTCTCCTCTCGAAGCCACCGTAGCAGCGGCCTCGGAAACCCTTACCTGCCGGCGAGAAGAAGAAGCGATTTCGCCGCGAATGGGCCGCTCGACACGGCGACGCTGCCCGAATACGGATAGTCGAGCACGAGCGCGACGAGCATCGCCGTGCCGACGAGCGTCGACGCAGCGCCGATCATGGCGATCTGTATGCGTTCGCCGAACGGCTTGAAGTAGAACGTCGTCGAGAGCGCGAGTATCGCGCCGAGCACGAGGAGGATCTGGAAGACGACAGGGAGCGAGAGATTCGCGTCGTCGAGTCGCACGCGGCGCGCCGTGACGAGATCGTTGAGCCGCGACAGCGTTTGGCCGTAGAACGGGTCGCCGCTTGCGGTCGTACGTGCGTCGCGCATCGTCTGGTACATGCGATCGATCTCGTGCCACGCCTCGACGCTCTGGCCGCCTTTCTTCATCAGGTTCCACTCGTTGTTGCGCACCTCGTTTGAGTACGCAAGCGCCTCGAGCCGCACCTTGCCCGCAAGGGGCGCGGGCAGCCCGGCGCTCGTGCGCAGCAGCTGGGCGAGCTGAGTCGCCTCCTGCTTGGCGTCCGCGTTTGCGCGCGTGTAGTTCGCGTACAGCTGCCCGATGGTGAACGCGAGCACGAAGCTGAAGAGGCCGGACGAGATCGAGAACGCGCTCGAAAGGCTGCGGCTGTCGGCGTGCTCGGCGAGGCTCGGCACGAACCTGCGCATGAGGAGGAAGCCGCCGATGCCGATGACGACCGCTCCGCCGACGACGAGCAGCACGAGCGCCCACGTCGGCAGCGTATTGAGCAGCCAGCGGTCCATCTGTCAGTGCTTGAGGCGCACGCCGGCCGGAACGTAGTTCTTGAACGGCAACAGTCCACCGCTCGTGAACGATGAGTTCGAGACGACCACCTGCCCCGAGAACGGGTAGTCGAGGACGAGCGCGAGGAGGAGATTAAAGCCGAGCAATACCGCGACCGACATCACCATCGTGGCGTGAAGGCGCGCGCTCCGCATGCTGAAGAGGAACGTGAATGCGAGCAGCAGCACAGCGCCGCCGACGAGCAGGATCTCGAACGTCAGCGGCAGGGATTCCTCGTTGTCGTTGAGCCGCTCGCGTCGCGCGCCGGTAACGTCGTTGATGCGCGCGACCGTCTCGGTGTAGAAGACCTGCTGGCTCGTCGTGACCGGCTCATACGTTCGCAGCACCTTGTACATGGCTGCGAGGTCGGACCACGCATTCTCGCTCTCGTGCCCGTGCGCCATCGCCGGCCACTCCTCGTGCACGACCGTGTAGATGTAGTCACCGACCGCGGTCTTCACGCGTTTCGCCTCCGCCGGCGAGAAGGCCTGGCTGTCGCGGTACACCTTCGACAGCGCGCTCGCTTCGTTGCGGACGTCGCCTTGGGTCTTCTTGAAGTCTTCGAAGAGCGAGACGATGACGAACGCGAGGACGATCCCGTAGATCGCGGCGAGCACGCCGAGGATGACACCTGCGATGTCGTTCTCTCCCGACTCCTGCAGGCTCGTCAAGAGCTTGCGCGTGATGAGGAGCCCGAGCACGGCGAGCAGCACGAACCCACCGACGATGATGAACCCGAGCTCGAGCGTCGCGAACGTGTTCAGGAGGTAACGGTTCACCGAGCAGCGATCCTAAACGCGTTCCCGCACTGATACGACTCCCTCGGAAAAGGCGGGAGCCTACGCGGCGGGCAGCGAGACGACGAGACGGGCGCCTCGCTCGCTCGTAGCAACAACGACGTCGCCGGCGACGCCGCGCGCCAGCCGGCGCGCGAGCGCAAGACCGAGCCCGGCTCCATCACCGTTCGCCGATCTCCCAGCGGTTCCGCGGCGGCCCGGCTCGAAGATCGACTCGGCCTCCGCGGGCTCGATGCCGGGCCCGTCGTCCTCGACGACGTAGCGCACGCTCCCCGCGTTGCGCTCGACGTCCACTCGCACCGAACGGCGACCGTACCGGAACGCATTCTCGACGACCGGCTGGAGGATCCGCTCGGCGAGATCGGCAGCGATGCCGACGCGCAGCGGAGTGGTCGGCTGGGTGGCGACCACGTCGATCTGGCGCTCAGCCGCCAGTCCGCGCGCCGCTTCAAGAGTGTGTTCTGCGATCTGCCACGCATCGGCCGTCCCGCGTCTCGGCGCGGCATCGTGCCGGGCGGCGGCGACGAGCGTGTCGAGGACGCGCACGAGCTGCTGCGCGTTCCGGTGCACGCCTTGAAGGGTTTCGCGATATTCGGCGGAGCTCCGCTCGCGCCGCAAGGCAAGCTCGACTTGCGCGATCACGCGGGAGATCGGTGTGCGCAGCTCGTGAGAGATCTCGGCGGAGAACTGCTGCTCGCGCCGGAAGCTCGCCGCGAGCCGCTCGAGGAGCCCGTCGAGCGTCGAGGCAAGCTCCGTCACCTCGTCGCGCGGCGAACCGGCAGCGAAGCGGCGGTCGAGATCGTGCTCGCTCCATGCGGCCGCCTGTCGCGTCATCGTGGCAACGGGGCGGAGCGACGCCGCGAGGAGCCAACGGGCCGCTATCGCGACGACGATGAGCAGAAGAACGCCGAGAACGAGCGATGCAGTCAACGCATCGCGCTTCGTCTGGTCATAGGGGGAGAGCGATACAGCGGCGACGACGGTGCCGAGGCGCCGCTCCTCGCTCACGATCGGTTGCGAGAACAGGCGAGTGTGCGCGATGTCGAGCGAGCGCGCCGGTCCAGTCGCCAGGGAGCGCGCGGCGCGAGCCAGACGTCCGCCCATCACCGGGGCCTCGAGTATGCGTGTTCCGGCGAATACCCAAGCTGGGTTGTCGACGGCCGCGTCGTCCGGTGTCTCGACGATCGCAAGACGTGTTCCATGCACGCGGACCAGCCCGAGCGTCGCAGCGGCGCGCGCGTGCAACACCTGGTTCGCGTCGCGCGCCACGCTCTGATCGAGGACGACGTTGAAGACGGCGACGATTGCCACGAGCGCGATAGCCACTGCACCGAGGACCGACAGCAAGAGGCGCGTGCGGATCGTCATCGGACCGTGTAGCCGACGCCGTGCGCAGTCTCGATCCTGCTTTCGGAGTCGAGCTCCCGGAGCTTCCGCCGAAGGCGCGCGATGTATGCGTCGAGGGTGTTGTCGTGGACGATCGCGCCGTGCGGCCAACCGGCCCGGGTGAGGTCACGGCGTCGAACGGTTTCGCCTGAACGCGCAAGCAGCCGCGCGAGGATTCGAAACTCGGTCGGTGTCAGTTGCGTCGACGAATCGTTCCGCCAAACCGCGTGCGATACGGGGTCCAGTCGAAGCCCTGCAGCTTCGATCGCCCCGTCGACGCCCGAGCGACGTGCGAGCGCGTGCAGGCGTGCTACGAGCTCGGCGAGCGCAAACGGCTTCGTCACGTAGTCGTCGCCGCCGGCTTCGAAGCCGGAGATCCGGTCCGGCAGAGCATCGCGCGCCGTGAGAAACAGGACCGGTGCTTGCACCCCGCGAGCGCGTAGCGCCTGGCAGACGTCGCGGCCGTCCGCGTCGGGAAGGCCGATGTCGACGACGAGCAGGTTGGGCGGCTCGGCCACGGCGCGCGCGAGGAGCTCCGCTCCGCTGCTCACCGCCTCGGTTTCGAAGCCTTCCTCCTCCAGCCCTGACCGGAGAACGCTCCGGAGCTCGGAGTCGTCCTCGACGATCAACACGCGTGCGCTCACTCCTCTCGCAGTATGGCTCCGAGTCGTAGTCGGCTGATGCCGGCAGCAGCGAGAGCGGCTGCAGCTGCAGCTCCGAGCACGGCCGCGCCGGCGAGCCCGCCGAGGAAGAGCCACGGCGCGGCGAGATGGTCGGGCGGTGGATCGAAGACGTGCTGCAGCATCGCGACGAGCATCTCCGCGAGCAGCCAGCCGAGGAGGGCCGCCAGCGCGAGCGCTGCTGCGAGGACGAGCGCAGCCTCGCTCCAGAGGAACGCCGCGATCTCGCGGAGGGTTGCGCCGAGCGCGGCCATCGTGGCGAGCTCCTGCCGCCGTTCCAAGAGCGCGACCGCGACGAACAGTCCCATCGCTGCTGCGGCGAGAACGAGCGCGAAGATTTCCTCGATTCTGCTGATGCCGCCGAGGTCGACGGTCGTGATCGAGCTCACGGTCTGCGCAGCCTGCTGACGAATGTCTCTCACTGTCGTGCCGTCCGCGCGGGTCGCTGCGGCCACGCGCTGCGCGACCTGTGCCGGATCGCCGGACGCCTTCGCAAACACGATGTTTGGTCCTGAATCGTGCGTCGCGCGGGCGATGTACCCGAGGTTGGCGACCATGAACGAGTCGCGCGGCGCGGACGGGAACTCCTGCACGACACCGAGGACATGGAACGGGACGACGCTGAACGCGCCTGTCCGGTGATCGAGGAGCCGAAGCTTCAGCAGATCGCCGATCGAAAGGGAGTAGTCGGTGATCGTTTCCTTCGAGACGAGGATGCCGTCCGAATGCGCGCGGAGCCGCGCGATCATCTGCGCCGCGGTGCCTCCGATGAAGTAGGAGTCCCGCAACGTCGTGCCGCGCGTGAAGGTTGCCGGATCGATCGCGAACGTGTCCTGGAGATCGGGACCGACATAGGCGTAGGTGTGGTCGATCGCGGTCGTCCCGGAGACGCCGGGGACGCGGGCGATGCGCTGATCGACTCCTTTGCTGCGGACGGCACCGGGCGGAGCGCTCGCGACGACGTCGGCGCCGAGCGTCAACTGCGCGTCGATGCGCGCCTGCTGGTCGTACGTCGCGGTGAAGACGCCGAGGTTGACGCCGAATGCGAGCAGGAGGCCGATCACGAGAAGGCCGCGGTTGAGCGCTGCGCCGCGGCGCCCCGCGCTCGCGAGGAGGAAGCTGGGCCATGTCGTTGCGCGCGCGCCTGCGGCACGGCGGGCGACGAACGCCAAAGCGCCGCCGCGGAGACGGACGAGAAGGAGCGCGGAGCCGATCCAAAGGAGTGCGGGCGCGAAGAACATGTAGACGGACAGCGAGAGCGTCGGATTCGAGTCGGGATTCACGACCGCCGAGAAGCCCGTGCGCACCGTCAGCCAGTACACGAGCCCGCTGACCGCGAGGCACATGACATCGAGGTAAAGCCGTTGCCAGAGCGGGCGCTCGGAGCGGCGCGCGCTGCGTCGTCCCTCCGTGACAGTGCCGCGAAGAGCGCCCACGGTCGCGGCGATCCTCGCCGCCGCGGCGCCGGCAATTGCAAGCGCGACGCAGATGCTGCAGGTCGCCACGACACGTCCCGTTCCGATTCCGGCGCCCGAGCCGGCCAAATGCACAGCGACAAACGCGAGCGCTGTGCCGATCCCGCCTCCCATCAGACCGAGCCCGACGCTCTCGACGCCTACGAGCGCGAGGAGATCGCGCCGCGTCGCCCCGCGCGCGCGGAGCAGCGCGAGGTCACGTCGGTCGCGCTCAGCGGTCCCGAGCGCCGCGAGATAGGCGAGGAGGAGCGCGACGATCGCACCGGGGACGGCGAGCATGATGTAGAGCGTCTCTGCGTAGAGCGCGTCGCCGGCGGCCGTGTTGAGCTGGTCGGCAAGGTTGTCGACGAAGACGACTTGGCCAGGGAGGGACCGCTCGACCGCGTTGCGGATCTGCGTCGCGCGCAGGAGCGCGTGCGTCGGGCTGCCGCCCAGTGCAAGAGGATCGACCTGCGCCTGCACCTGCCACTGGACGCCGGTCTGCGTGCCGGGAAGTGCGAGCGTCGCCTGCGACGCTGCCATGGACGCAAGGTTCGGCGCCACCGTGTGCGCAAATGTCGCGAGCGGCATGAGCACGACGTTCGCCGGCGGCTGCGCAGGCGCGGGCCCGAGCAACGGATTGAGCGGCTGGAAGAGAACGTCTGGTGCCGTGACGAGCGCGATCCCGCTCACACGGAACCGCAGCGGCTTCGCGCCGGCGTGAGGCGTCAGTCCGATCGTGTCGCCCGGCTGTGCCTGGAGCGTGGCCGCGAGCTGCTGGTCGAGAACGACGCTGCCGGAGGCGAAGGCCCCCCGCAGCAGGCGGAACGTGTTGATGTGGGAGTCGTACCCCGGTGGAACCGCGAGGATCGAGCCGGCTCCCGAGTTGACCAGGCCCACGGCTCCCGTGTGAGCTGTTCCCGCGAAGCCGGCGGTCGCGACGGCCGCCGCCTCGAGCACGCCCGGCTGCCGTGCGACGCCGTGCGCGACGCCCGTTGCTGCGCGGTACGAGCCAACGGGGCCTTGCCAGTCGATCGGCACGCTGCGCACCGCGCCTGCGCTCATTGTCCGCAGCGAGTGTCCGACGAAGAGGATCATCGCACCGAGCAGCGCGACGGCCGCCGCAAGCGACAGGGCGCGCACGGTCGTTCGCAGCGGCGCCCGGACGAGCCCGGCAAGCGCGAGCCGCACGAGAGCGCTCATGCGGCGACGTCCTCGCCCACAATGCGGCCGTCGTGCAGCTCGACGGCGCGCCGCATTCGCGCGGCCACGGCTGCCTCGTGTGTGGCTACGACGAGCGCGAAGTCGAACTCCTTCTGCAGTGCCTCGATGAGATCCAACACGCGCTCGCCGGTGTCGGAGTCGAGATGTCCAGTCGGCTCGTCGCAGAGCAGGAGCTCCGGCGCTTGCGCGAGCGCGCGGGCAATTGCGACGCGCTGCGCTTCGCCGCCGGAGAGCTCCGCCGGGAGGTTGTCGCCTTTCCCGCCGAGACCGACGAGTTGGAGGAGGCGGTCGGGATCGCGGCCGCTACCGGATAGATGGGCTGCGAACGCGACGTTCTCGTACGCGGTGAAGTACGGAAGCAGGTTCGATCCCTGGAAGACGTACGCGATCCCGCGCGCGCGCACGCGTGCTCGTGCGGCGGCGTCGAGCGAGAGCAGCGGACGCCCGCGCCACTCGACACTTCCGGACGTTGGCTCGACGAGCCCGCCGAGCACGTGCAGGAGCGTCGTCTTGCCGGAGCCGGAGCGGCCGAGCAGCGCGACGCTGTCGTCCGCGCGCACGTCGAAGTCGACGTTGCGCAGCGCATGGACCCTGGCAGTGCCTTGCCTATGCACCACTCCGACGCTGGAGCAGCGGGCGAGTATCTCGTTCATGCGACCGCTCCGTCGCGAACTTCGACCACGCGGTCGACCGCGTCCGCGACGCGCGTCGAATGCGTGACGACGACCACGGTGCTTCCGAAGTCGTCGCGGAGACGGGCGAGCGCGGCGAGCACCATCTGCTCGTTCCGCTCGTCGAGCTCGGCGGTCGGTTCGTCGGCGAGGACGAGCGGCGCCTCGCGTGCCGCTGCTGCCGCGATCGCGACGCGCTGTTGCTCTCCGCCCGACAGCGACCCCGCGCGTTGAGTCTCGCGCTCGCCGAGGTCGAACGCGTCGAGCGCTCTGTCGACGGCGAGGCGCACACGCCGGCGCCCGGCAAGGCGGAGTGCGAGCCCGACGTTCTCCCGCGCAGACAGGCCGGACCAGAGGTTCCCGCTCTGGAAGACGACCGCGACCTCTCGCGCCCGGTAGGCAGCCAGTTCGGATTCGTCGAGCCGAGTGAGCGAGCGGCCGAACGCGCGCACGTCGCCGGCGGACGGGTCGTCGAGTCCGGCTGCGAGGTGCAGCAGCGTGCTCTTGCCGGAGCCGGACGGGCCGAACACGGCGACGAGCTCGCGTGGCTCGATGCGGACGTCGAGGCCGCGCAGAGCGACCGTTTCCGCCGGCCCGGAGCGGAAGATCTTGAAGACGTCGTGGAACTCGAGCGCCCCGAACGAGATCTGTTCGCGCTCGGGCTCCTGCCAGAGGCTTGTTACTTCCACTGGAAGCTCTCGATCATCATCCGGTACGCGTCCACGTTGTCGACGCCGACGGGCGTACCGAGATCGACGATTGCTTCCTTCCCTGCGTGGACGAGGTAGTAGCGGTCGACGACGAGCGTGACGCGCTTTCCAGTGACCGCGTTCGGCGCGCTTTGGGTCGTGTACGAGACCTTGTACGCGCTTGCTCCGGAGATCGTCACCTTCGTCGGGCCTGCCGTCACATGTGACGCCCTCAAGCCTTGTCTGATGCTCGCGACGGTCGGAGCGCCGCTGGTGACGACGACGCGCACGATGTTGTTCTTGTCGCGGATCGTCAGCGTCGAACCGCGTGTGAGCTGCGCCCAGCCCTCCGGATACTTCATCGAGAAGCCGAGCGGCGAGCTGAGGCGGAGGAAGACCTGGTTGTCGGGGATGTCGCCGGCAGCTTTCGAGGTGGCCTCCGCCTGGAGGGCGGACGGCGGCGGGGCCGCGGCAGATGTTGTGGTACGTGGGGGTGGGGAGGTCGTCGTTGCCGTCGCATGGTGGGTCGCGCCGCAACCCGCCAAGGCGACGAGCGCAAACACCGGAAGCAGGCCGCGGGCAGCCACGCGTCCGATCGTGCCCGGGCCGGCATGAATCCAGCCTGAACGCTGAGCACTTGATTTCCGCGGAGGGACGGCGGACACTTGACGCTCAAAAAGAACGGGAGGTTTTGATGGCCACGGCGTGGAAGATGGACGGCCCGTATTTGAAGAGCTGCAACTGCGATCCGGGCTGTCCGTGCGACTTCAACCAGCACCCTACGCACGGGAAGTGCGAGGGGATCGCGGTGATGAAGGTTGAGTCCGGCCACTTTGGTGATGTCGACTTGAGCGGACTGTGTTGGGGGGCTGCCTACCACTGGCCCGGCGCCCTGCACGAGGGCAACGGCGACATCCAGCCGTTCGTGGACGAGCGCGGCTCGGAGGCTCAGCGTGACGCGATCCTGCAGATCATGAGTGGTCAGCACGGCGGTACGTTCTTCCAAGTCCTCGCAGTCGTAGCCCCAAACGTGAAAGAGCCGCAGTTCTGCTCGATCGATTTCGAGTGCGACCTCGAGAAGCGCTCGGCACGTGTGCGCTTCGGCGATCTCGTGGAAGGCGAGACGGAGACGCTGCGTGGGATCGATCCGCCTGACCCATATCGGATCCTCGTGACCATCCCGGGCGGAATGGAATACCGCAACGAACGCGGCGAAGCGGATATCGCCTCGACGACGCGACTCGTTTCGAGTGCCGACGTCAGCTTCGAGATCGCCGGCGGCCATTCTTCGCTCGCCTACGTGCAGCACGGCAGCGAAGAGGCGTCCGGGGCGTTCAACCCCGTTGTCGTCTCAGGCTGAGTCGCAAGCGATCTGGAGCCGCCCCGCGGTTACGCGGACGGCGCCGATCGTGCTCGGCGCGGCCCTCGGAACATGGGCCGTCACGGCGTGGCGTATGCGCGGGATGGACGCGGGTCCCGGGACCGATCTGGGCAGCCTCGGCTGGTACCTGGGGGTCTGGGTAACCATGATGGCGGCGATGATGCTGCCCTCGGCGTTGCCGATGATCCAGCTCTTCGACCATGTCGCGCGACGGTCGGCTGCCGGCCCGCGACGGTTCTCGACCTCAGCGTTCGTCTCGTCCTACCTTGCAGTCTGGACGGCATACGGTCTCGTCGCGTTCGCGCTCTACCGAGCAGTCACCGCGATGCACCTCGGCTTCCTCGCGTGGAACCGCGCAGGACCGTACGTCGCGGGAGGATCGATTGCGCTCGCCGGCCTGTACGAGCTCTCACCATTGAAGTCTGTGTGCCTCCGTCACTGCCGCTCACCGCTCCACTACGTGCTTGGCGGCTGGCGGCAAGGAGTCGTAGGCGCTGTTCGCATGGGGATGGAGCACGGTGGCTACTGCGTGGGCTGCTGCTGGGGCTTGATGCTTGTCCTGTTCGCCCTTGGCGTCATGAGCCTCTTCTGGATGGCAGTCGTGGCGACGCTGATCTTCGTTCAGAAGGCGCTGCCGTTCGGCCCGCACATGACCCGCATCTTCGCGATCGCGTTTCTGACGCTCGGCCTATGGGTGGCCCTCGCACCTGCGACAGTACCCCAACTCACCCAACCCGCTAGGCCGGCATCGGCTCCTTGATGCCGCGCTGCAGTAGCCAGCGGTTGACCGGCCAGCTCGTCAGGAAGCCGAGCAACATCCCAATCTGCATCATGAACCAGTAGGTCGAGCTGTCGATCGGCAAGGCCGGCCTCCAAAGCACGTAGTGCACCAGCGCCATCCAGCCGAACAGGCCGACCTCGAAGCTGAGTACCGAGAGCGTGTCCGATTTGATTGCGTCCCCTAGCGGGGCAAGCCGCCCGATTTGACCGCGGAGCGGTGCGATCACGAAGTATTGGAACAGGATCCCAAAGATCCAGGCGAGCAGGAGGTCGAGGATGTACTCAGGTCCGAGCGCGCCGGCGGAGCCGATCATCCAAGCGCTCGCCCAGACGATCCACTCGCCGCCGACGTCGCCGAGCGCGCAGCCGGCGCCGCAGTGAGAGTCCGAGAGCGACACTTGCCACCATGAATCGCGCGCTTCGTCGAGAGCCGTAGCCTCGTGCATCTGCATCCGCTTGCGCGACATTCGGCGCCCGCGCGCGAAGTACGCCCAGAGAGCGATCGGCCCCATGTAGAGGGCGGTGAGCGGAAAGGCGAGGTCCATGATCGCCATGTGTTGCCGGTTTCCCAGCGCGACGATGTCGACCAGGATCACCAGCGCGGAGGCAAACCCGAGCCCCAGCGCCGACCACGCCACGAGCTCAAACCAGGCTGGAACCACGTGACACCCCTGACGTGGCTTGAGTGGCAGCAGTGCCCCCGCCAAGAGTCGCATTTGCGCACACGTTTAGGAAGCCAGTCGGCGTGCGCCGGTGACCGTTAGTGGAGCCGTCCTGAACGGGCTCCGATGTCAGCGATGTCAGATGCTCACGCCGCAGTGCGTGCTGTGCGGCCTGTCCTGGTAGACGGCCGGGTAGACGGATACGCCGGCTCCAGGCGAGAGCACGCTTGCACAGCGAGGGGTTACTCGCGCCGCCAGCTCCCGGTCGACAAGAACTCAGCAATCCGCGTGAGTCCAATCGCGAACGCGACCCGCCCGACAGCAAGGACACCAGCAACGACGAGCAGCGGCCCGAGAAGCGAGTGAATCGTGAGTACAACGGCGATGCCCGCAGCTAGAGCGGCAAGTCCAGCGATTCCGAAGGCGACCATTGACCCTGGAAGCTACTACCGGGCAGAGGGGCGTTCAGGGGACATTCCCGGACACTCATCCAGAACAAATCAAGGCCGCTAACGAAAGCTAGACACCAGCTCAAAATCGTACGGCTGCCGACCATCTGAGCGGTCCCCACGCCGGGTCTCCCTCGGGCGACATTCCCGAACCTTCGGCGCAGCCGAGGTGTCTCGTGCCTCGCTTAGCGTTTGGCGCATGGAAGTCGAGTATCGGTCGGATGCTGAGGCGGATCGGATCCTTGTCCGTTGCGCTGACCCGGCCTTGTCGCTCGCATTGGTCGAGCTGTACTTCCGCAACGAGGGCGATGCCTACGTAAAACGGTTTCCGCCGGGCTCGGTAACTGACGAGATGCTGGATCGCTTCCGCGCGGCGTTGCTGCCGCTTCTCCGTCAGGCGGCGCGGCTCGACAGCGTCCCGTGGGCCAGGGCACTTCATGAGGCCGCGGGACGCCTCGATCGAGCGAGCGTCGACTGGTGGCTAGCGGGAAGCGGTGCGCTTGCCGTCCGCGGTCTACAAGTCGGGCCGCGCGATCTCGACCTCGTCGTTTCCGAAGACCACGCCTTGCGCGCATCGGCGGCGCTCGAGGACGTGCTCATCGAACCATCCGTTGCGGCAGCGTGGCCGGTCAGCCGCTGGTTCGGGCGAGCGTGGTTGGGCGCGCGAGTCGAGTGGGTTGCCGGGGTCTACGCCACCGTCGACCAGCCCTTCCCGACGGACTTCGGACCTGCAGCAGCCGCCTCCCTCGACCTCGTTGAGTGGGAGGGCTTCGCTGTCCGCGTGCCGTCACTAGAGCTTCAGCGCGACGTCTCGGCTCAGCGAGGTCTCACCGATCGGGTCGCGCTGATCGACGCGCTCAGGGGACATTCCTGAACACTGGCGCAGCCGAGATGCAATTACTCAGAAACCGAGCTGGGACATCATGCTGAGATCGTCCCGTACCGCGTGGTGATCGACGAGTCGTCCGTCGCGGATCTTGAACCAGTGGATGTGCTGGACCTCGAAGCGCTCGCCTGAAGGTTCGACGCCGACGAGCTTGCCGCCATTGACCGGCAGTCGCCCGATCCCGCGATGGCTGCCGCTCACACGGCAGCGGACGACCACGTTCTCGCCCTCGACCGCCATCTCCTCGATCTCCATGCTCCAGTCCGGAAACGTCGTATAGATGTCCTCGAGCACGCGCTGAAAGCCCTCACGTCCGACCGGACGCCCGAAGTTCGACGCGTCGTCAGCGTAGTCCTCCGCAGCGCCGCGCCAGTCTCCGGCGGTGAGCTTCTGAAAGTGCCGGCGCATGAGCGCGCGGTTCGATTCGTCCGTGTCTGCGATGTCGCCCGCATCCTATGCGTCGATCGCCGTGCCTCAAGGGAGGTGAAGGCCACTCTCGGCGGTCTTGGCACTAGGCTGGCAGGGATGTCGCCGGCGGATCCGCGGTTCCCGCTGTTGCTCGTCTGCGGGCCTTCCGGAACCGGAAAGTCGTCGGTCGCATGGGAGGTCTACTGGACGCTCGGACGTGCAGGAGTTCCGGTTGCGCACCTCGATCTCGACAGTGTCGGGTACGGGCCGCCGCCGTCGGCCTTCGGGACTTGGGACATGAAGATCATCAACGCGGCAGCTCTCTGGAAGAACTACCGCACCGCTGGAGCGCGTTGCTTCGTGATCTCCGGTCTTCCGGCGCTGCGCGAGCAGATTGACAAGTCCATTCGCTCACTGGCGGGCGCTATCCCGACCGTTTGCGTCCTGATGGTTAGTCCCGAGGAGCAGAGCGAACGAATCCTCAGGCGCGCGCGTGGTCTCTACGCTCTCGAACACGGCGGGGCATCGTCGGCGCAGACACCCGAAGCGTTGGCCCAGACGACCGCCGCGGCCGCGCGTGAGCTGACCGACGAAGTAGAGCTGATCCCCGGCTCACTCGTCATCGACACCGTCGGCTTCACGGTCACAGCCATAGCGGAGTTGCTCATCGAACAGACGGGATGGCCCAATGCCTGATGCCCCCGCCAAGAATCGAACTTGGGCACACGGTTTAGGAAACCGTTGCTCTATCCACTGAGCTACGGGGGCGCGCGGGGAGTGTAGAACCGCTACGCCGCGGCGGACTTGGCGCGCGAGCGGAATCTCAGGTCGAGTCCGGTTACCTCGCCGCCGCACGCCTTGCACGTGTGCGCGACGTCGACGATCTCGCCGCACGTGTGCACCCAGTCGCCGATGTTCACCTGCGGCGTCCACTTCTCGCCCCACTGCGAGAGGGTGAGAAGGATCGGCCGCAGCTCGTCGCCCGATTCGGTCAGGTGGTAGCTGTGCCTGAGCGGCCGCTCCTGGTACGGACGCCTCTCGAGCACGCCCGTCTCCTCGAGCCGGCGCAGGCGGTTCGAGAGGATGTCCCGCGGGGCGCCGGTATTGCGCTGGATGTCGTCGAAGCGATTCACCCCGAGCGCGAGCTCGCGGACGACGAGGAGCGACCACTTCTCGCCGAGGATCGTCAGCGCCGCGGCAATCGAACAGGCCCGAGGAGTGGCGTCAATGGTCATGTTCACCAGTATGACATAGAGGGTTGACTTTTCCAACCGTATAGGGTAGGTTTTTCCTACCGACCATGCTGACCCGCCTGATCAAGCCCTCGCACGGCCCCAGCCTCCTCGTCAGGCCGCTTCGGAACGGCGACGTGGAGACCGTGTCCGCGGTGTTCGGGCGGCTCGGAGAGGCTTCGCGGCGGATGCGGTTCAACGGCCCGAAGCCGTGCCTCACCGAGGCCGAGCTCGCGGAGCTCGCGCGCATCGACCGCAACCATCACGCCCTCGTCGGCTTCGTCGACGCGGATCCGCGGCCGGTCGCGATCGCGCGGCTCGCCCGCGACGGGCACCGCGCCGAGATCGCCTTCGCCGTCGCCGACGAGTACCAGCACCGCGGCATCGGCTCAGTTCTTGCCGCCGAGCTCATCGCCGACGCGCGCGCCGCGGGCATCGACGAGATCACGGCGCTCGTTCGGAGCGACAACCCGAACGCGCTCGCGCTCATTCGTCGCACCGCGTCCGTCACGGACCTTCGTTACGACGGCCCTGAGCTCGCCGTTCGCGCAGCAATCGCGTAAGCCCCGGTAACCTCCGCCAATGGACGTCAGGGCGCTCCTCGAAGGTCGCGACGACGACGACCTCGAGCGCTGGTCGCGCACGATCAATCCGCAGTTCGTCCGCGTGCTCAAGACGATCGGCTTCGACCGCACGTGGGCGCGCGCCGAAGGCGCCTACCTCTGGGACGCGGACGGCAACCGCTACCTCGACATGCTCGGCGGCTTCGGGATGTACAACGTCGGCCGCAACAACCCGCGCATCCGCGGCGCGCTGATCGAAGCGCTGGAGCTCGACACGCCCGGCATGCTCGCGATGGGCGTCACCGCGCTTCCCGGCTTGCTCGCGGAGGCGTTGCTCGCGCGTACGCCGGCGCGGATCGAGCGCTGCTTGTTCACGAACAGCGGCACGGAGGCGGTCGAGGCGGCGCTCAAGCTCGGCCGCGCGGCGACGAAGCGCACGCGCGTCATCTCCGCCGACCACGGCTTCCACGGGCTGACCCTGGGCGCGCTCTCCGCGAATGGCGCGGCAGAGTTCACGGATCGCTTCGGGCCGCTCCTGCCCGGCTTCGAGCGCGTCCCGTTCGGCGATCTCCACGCGCTCGAGACGCAGCTGAAGCGCGAGGACGTCGCGCTCTTCATCGTCGAGCCTGTCCAGGGCAAGGGCCTGAACCTCCCGCCCGCCGGCTATCTCGACGGCGCGCAGGCGCTCTGCCGGAAGTACGGCACGCTCTTCTGCGTCGACGAGGTGCAGACCGGCTTCGGGAGAACGGGAACGATGTTCGCGTTCGATCGCTGGGGCCTCGAGCCCGATCTCGTCACGGTCGCGAAGTCGCTGTCGGGCGGCTACGTGCCGGTCGGCGCGCTGCTCATGTCGCGTGCGGTGCACGAAGCAGTGTTCGACTCGATGGAGCACGCCGTTTCGCACGGCTCGACGTTCGCGCCGAACGAGCTTGCGATGGTCGCCGGACTCGCGACGTTGCAGGAGCTCGACGACGAAGATCTCGTTGAGCGCTCAGCGCGACTCGGCACGCGCCTGCTCGAGCTGACGCAGCCGTTCGTCGAGGAGTACGACGTCGTGCGCGGCGTGCGCGGGCTCGGCCTCATGTGGGCGATCGAGTTCGGCGAGCCGCGCTCCGGGCGCGTCGCGTGGAAGGTGATCGAGAAGGCGCAGCCCGGATTGTTCGCGCAGCTCGTCGTCGGCCCGTTGTTCTCGGAGCACCGCATCCTCAGCCAGGTCGCCGGGCACAAGCTCGCCGTGGTGAAGGTGCTGCCGCCGCTCGTCGTCACGGAGGAGGACATCGACGAATTCGTCGACGCCCTGCGCGAGACCGTCGAGCAGGCTCAGCGCATGCCGAGCTCATTGACGAAGTTCGCGCTGACCGCGGCCGGTATCCGCTAGACGTCGCTGAGGTCCGAGTGCCGGGCGGCGAAGCATGCCTCCGCCCAGCGCTCGGCCGCCGCCACGATCCGCACGGCAGCGTCGTCTCCGCTCTCGTCGGCGTGGATCACGACCTGATGCACCGACGCCTCGACCGCGCCGCCGAACTCGTGCCGCTCCTCGGCGACGATCTCGAACGACGGGAGCACGTCTTTCAACGCGCGCGCGAGGTCGTCGATCTCCGCCGGCGTCGCGCCACGCGCGGCGAACAGGCCGAAGTTCACGCGCACTTCGAGCGCGGACCGCTCGCGCTCGCGCACCCGGAATGCGACCGGCGCCTCCATCAGCCCTCTCTCGGCTCCCATCGGAACTTCAACGCGGCAACGGCGACTCCGGCTACGCCCCAAGCGATAAGTACGCCGATTGCGCCTGGTTTCGACCAAACCGCGTGTTTGTGCAGGTAGACCGCGTTCGAAAGGTCGACGAGGTATTTGAGCGGCAGCACGTCGCCGATCGCGCGTAGGAAGCGCGGATAGTGGTGCGTCGGTCCGAACGCGCCCGTGAGGAATGCCATCGGCAGAACGATGAGGTTGACGACCGCCGACGACCCTTCGCCGGAGCGAATGAGGCCGGAGAGTCCGATGCCCATCGCCGCGAAGCAGACCGCGCCGAGGACGACGACGATCGCGACCGATCCCACGCGCGACGGGAACGGCGTGTGGAAGACGAGCCGGCCGAGCAGGAATAGCGTGACCGTCTCGAGCACGAAGACGACGATCGTCGATGCGAGGAGCGCCGTCACGTACGTCACGGGCGGCAGCGGCGTCGCGCGCAGGCGCTTCAGGATCGCCTGTTCGCGTCGCAGCACGAGTGAGATCGCGATGCCGGCGAATGCCACCATCGCGCAACCGTATGCGAGGAGCGCGGCAAGCAACGCCTGCGACGCCGGCACGCCGTAGATGTGGCCCGAGTACACAGATCCGAGCAGCAGGAACAGCATGAGCGGGAAGATGAACGTGAAGACCGCCGCCTCGCGCGACCGCCAGTAGACGAGCTGCTCGACGCGCACCTGGTGGAGGAACAGCCTCACTCGTCCTCCTCCTCGACGAGGGCGAGATACACGTCCTCGAGCGTCGGCCGCCGCACTTCCAGGTGCTCGAGCTCCTCGCCGCGCGCGATTGCGTCGCTCGTCAGCTCGTGCAGCAGGCGCGTCGGCTCCGTCGTGCGCACCAGCATCTCCTCCCCGTTCCGCCGGTAGCGGATTTCGACCTCCAGGTCGGCACTCGTCAGCTCGCGCGGCGTCCCGACGCGCACGATGCGGCCGTTGCGGAGAACGGCGACGCGGTCTGCGAGATGCTCCGCCTCGTCGAGATAGTGCGTCGTCAGCAGCACCGTCTTGCCGAGCGAGCGCAGCGAACGGATCATCTCCCACGCCGCACGGCGCGCCGCGGGGTCGAAGCCGGTCGTCGGCTCGTCGAGGAACACGAGGTCGGGATCGCCGACGAGCGCGAGGCCGAGGTCGAGCCGCCGCTTCTGCCCGCCGGAGAGCGTCTTCACCGTCGCGTCACGCTTGTCGCTGAGGCCGACGAGCTCGACGACCTCGTCCACGTTGCGCGGCCGCTCGTAGTAGCCGGCGAAGATCGAGTGCGCCTCGCGCACGGTGACGTTCTGCCAGAGCTGGGCCTGCTGCAGGACGACGCCGATGCGCTGGCGGAACTCAGGCCCCGGCCGCTCCGGGTCGTTGCCGAGGACGGACACGTCGCCGCCGTCGCGGCTGCGATAGCCCTCGAGGATCTCCACCGTCGTCGTCTTGCCTGCGCCGTTCGGCCCCAGCAGACCGAAGACTTCGCCCTCCTCGATGTCGAAGTCGATGCCGTCGACTGCGACGAGCGGCCCGTACGACTTGCGCAGGCCGCGCACGGAGATTGCGCTCACAGCTCGACTTCGTGATAGCCGGCCGGCGGGAACGAGACTTCCCGACCCGCGAGCGCAAGCACCGCTTCGCCGCAGTCCGGCTGGTGGCCAACGAGCACGACCGTCTCGCCGCGGCCTGCCGCTGCCTCGCGCATGTCGTCGGGCGTCGCGCCTGGTGCCAGCCTGTCGTCGATCTCCGGTTCGCCGAGCTCGGCGGCGGTCTCGCGCGCACGCAGCAACGGCGACGTGACGACCGCGTCGGCGTGGACGCCGCGCTCGCGAAGCTCACGTGCGAGCGCGCGTGCCTGCTCGCGTCCTTCCGGCGTCAGCGACCGCAGCTCGTCGGGGTCGCCCGGCGCGGCCTCGGCGTGGCGGACGATGACGAGACGCATGCGGCGGAGGATAGTCTCGCACCGTGGCCGCCTATCGCTACGTCGTCTGCGACGTCTTCACCACCACGCCCCTCGAAGGCAACCAGGTGGCCGTCTTCACGGATGCGCGCGAGATCCCTGAGGCGCAGCTGCAGCGGCTTGCGCGGGAGATGAACTTCTCCGAGACGACGTTCGTCTATCCACCGGAGGCCGACGGTCACGTGAAGATGCGCATCTTCACGCCGAACGTCGAGCTGCCGTTTGCCGGCCATCCGACGCTCGGAACGGCGTTCGTGTTGGCCGCGCCGATGCAACTGGGCGAAATTCGCATCGAAACGGGTCGCGGCATCGTCCCCGTTCGACTCGAGCGCGAGGGCGCGCGCATCGTCTTCGGATGGATGACGCAGCCCGAGCCGAAGATCGAGGGCTTCGAGCGTGGGGACGAACTACTCGCTGCACTCGGCGTCGAGCGCACAGACCTGCCGCTCGAGCACTACAGCCAGGGGCCGGGTCACGTCTTCGTCGAGCTGGGGTCGGCGGAGGACGTCGCCACGCTCGAGCCGGACCTCAAGGCGCTCGCAGCGGTGACGGACGGCGGGGCGGCGTGCTTCGCGCGCACGAACGGCGGCTGGAAGATGCGCGTCTTCGTACCCGGCGCCGGCGTCGCCGAGGATCCCGCCACCGGGTCGGCGGCGGGACCGCTCGCGCTCCACCTGTCGCGCCACGGACGCATCGCGTTCGGCGAGGAGATCGAGATCGCGCAAGGCGCCGAGATCGGGAGGCCGTCGAAGCTCCATGCGGTTGCGCATGACGCCTCGCGAATCGAGGTCGGCGGCTCCGCCGTCGTCGTCGCGCGCGGCGAATTCCGTTTGTGAGAATCGGGGGCGCTCAGTCGATCCAGGCGACTGCCGAGACGTCCGGCAGCTCGAGCGTGAGCGCGCGCCAGAAGACGCCGCCGTTCGTCGAGACGTAGAGCCGGTTCCGCGCGGCATAGAGCATCCGGTCGGGATCGTCCTCGGCGATCGCGACAGCGAAGCCCGCGGGCAACCCGCCGCCCGCCTCGGTCCACGTCGTGCCGCCGTCGCGCGATACCGCCAGCGGCGGCCGACGGTCGACGACGGCGACGATGGTCGCGCCCGCCCGCGCGGTCGCCACGACACGCGGGAGCTCCACCGTCGGCGCCTCGATCTCGGGCAGCTCCGAGCCGGGGCCAAGAACGGCCTCCTCGTCGACGTCGAGGAAGACTCGCTGCTCGGTCCCGGCTTGGAGCTGCCCGAGAGCAACGCACCGACCCTGGAGCTCCCGCGCGTCGTCGCGACTGCGCGCACGGGCGCGACCGTC
>DASSXM010000081.1:0-16100 GCA_035703805.1 Gaiellaceae bacterium
GACGTCGTGCCGTCGGCCTGCTGGAACGCCTCGAAGATGAGGCGGAGGTTCTCCTCCTGGATGCCGATGCCCGTGTCCATCACCGAGAAGGCAAGCACGCTCTCCGCGCCGTCGAGGTGGGGCGATGCGAACTGCGTCTCCGGCGGCGCGACCTCGATGCGGAGCGACACGCCGCCCTCGTCGGTGAACTTCACTGCGTTCGAGAGCAGGTTCTTCAGCACCTGCTGCAGCCGCGTCTCGTCGGTGACGAGCGTCGGCGGTACGGACGCCCCGGCGATGTCGACGGAGAGCTCGAGGCCCTTGTCGCCCGCGAGCGGCCGGAACGTGCGCTCGACGTAGTCGCGGATGTCGGAGAGGCGAACCTCTGCGGCGCGCACGTCCATCTTCCCGGCCTCGACCTTCGACAGGTCGAGGATGTCGTTGATGAGGCCGAGCAGGTCGGAGCCGGCCTGGTGGATCGTGCTCACGAACTCGATCTGCTTGTCCGTGAGGTTCTCCTCGGTGTTCTTCGCGAGCAGCTTCGCGAGGATGAGCAGCGAGTTGAGCGGCGTGCGCAGCTCGTGGCTCATGTTGGCGAGGAACTCGCTCTTGTACTTCGACGAGAGCGCGAGTTGTTCTGCGCGCTCCTGCAATGCCGCGCGCGCGAGCTCGATCTCGCGGTTCTTGATCTCGATGCGGCTGTTCTGCTCGGCGAGCAGCTGCGCCTTCTCCTCGAGCTCCTCGTTGGTCTGCTGCAGCTCCTCCTGCTGCGTCTGCAGCAGCTCCTCCGAGGCCTTGAGCGTCTGCGCCTGCTGTTCGAGCTCCACGTTCGCGCGCTTGAGCTCCTCCTGCTGCGCCTGCAGCTCCTCGGAGCGCTCCTGCAACTCCTGCGTCAGAGCCTGCGACTGGCGGAGCAGCTCCTCCGTGCGCATCGTCGCCTGGATCGTGTTGAGGACGATGCCGATCGTCTCGCCGAGCTGCTCGAGGAACGCGCGCTGCACGTCGCTGAACTCCTGGAACGACGCGAGCTCGACGACCGCCATGACCTGGTCCTCGAAGAGGACCGGCATGACGATCACGTTGCGCGGCGTCGCGTCGCCGAGGCCGGACGAGATGCGGAGGTAGTCCTCCGGTGGGTCGGTGATGACGATCGAGTGCCTCTCGAGCGCGGCCTGTCCGACGAGCGCCTCGCCGATCTTGAAGCGGTTCCCGAGCCCCTTGCGCTGCTTGTAGCCGTAGCTCGCGATCAGCTGAAGCTCAGGGTCCTGCTCCTCGACGTCGAGCATGAGGAAGAACGCGCCGTAGCCGGAGCCGACGAGCGGCGTCAGCTCGGACATGATCAGGCGCGAGACCGTCTGCAGGTCGCGCTGCCCCTGCATCATTCCGCTGAAGCGCGCGAGGTTCGAGTTCAGCCAGTCCTGCTCGGCGTTGCGCTCCGTCGTCGCGCGCAGGTTCGCGATCATCTGGTTGACGTTCTGCTTGAGCGCGTCGACCTCGCCCTTCGCCTCGACGGTGACGAGGCGCGTGAGGTCGCCCTCGGTCACCGCGGTCGACACGTCTGCGATTGCACGTACCTGCGTGGTCAGCGACAGCGCGAGCTGGTTGAAGTTGTCGGTCAAGTCCTTCCACACGCCGCTGACGCCCTCGACCTCGGCCTGGCCGCCGAGGATGCCCTCGGTGCCCACCTCGCGCGCGACGCGCGTCAGCTCTGCGGCGAACGACGAGAGCTGGTCGACCATCGTGTTGATCGTGTTCTTCAGCTGGAGGATCTCGCCGCGGACGTCGACGGTGACCTTCTTCGAGAGGTCGCCCTGCGCGACGGCGGTCGTCACCTCCGCGATGTTGCGCACCTGGCTCGTGAGGTTGTCGGCGAGCGTGTTCACCGAGTCGGTCAGGTCCTTCCATGTGCCCGACACGCCCTTCACCTGCGCCTGGCCGCCGAGCTTGCCTTCGGTGCCGACTTCGCGGGCGACGCGCGTGACCTCGTCGGCGAACGACGAGAGCTGGTCGACCATCGTGTTGATCGTGTCCTTCAGCTCGGCGATTTCGCCCTTCACGTCCACGGTGATCTTCTTCGAGAGGTCGCCGTTTGCGACCGCGGTCGTGACCTGCGCGATGTTGCGCACCTGCTCGGTGAGCGACGTCGCCATGAAGTTCACGTTGTCGGTCAGGTCGCGCCACACGCCGCTGACGCCTTCGACCGACGCCTGACCGCCGAGGCGCCCTTCGGTGCCCACTTCGCGGGCGACGCGCGTCACCTCTGCGGCGAACGCGCGTAGCTGGTCGACCATTGTGTTAATCGTGTCCTTCAGCTCGAGCACTTCGCCCTTCACGTCCACGGTGATCTTCTGCGAGAGGTCGCCGGTCGCAACCGCCGTGGTGACCTGCGCGATGTTGCGCACCTGGCCGGTGAGGTTCGACGCCATGCCGTTCACGTTCTCGGTCAGGTCACGCCACGTACCGCTGACGCCTTCGACCTCGGCCTGGCCGCCGAGCACGCCTTCCGTACCCACTTCGCGGGCGACGCGCGTGACCTCGTCTGCGAACGACGAGAGCTGGTCGACCATCGTGTTGATCGTGTCCTTCAGCTGCAGAACCTCTCCGCGCGCGTCGACGGTGATCTTCTGCGTCAGGTCGCCCTTCGCGACCGCGGTCGTCACCTGGGCGATGTTGCGCACCTGGTCGGTGAGGTTGCCCGCGAGCGTGTTCACCGAGTCCGTCAGGTCCTTCCATGTGCCGGACACGCCGCGCACCTCGGCCTGGCCGCCGAGCTTGCCTTCGGTGCCGACTTCGCGGGCGACACGCGTGACCTCGTCTGCGAACGACGAGAGCTGGTCGACCATCGTGTTGATCGTGTCCTTCAGCTCGAGGATCTCGCCGCGCACGTCGACGGTCACCTTCTTCGAGAGGTCGCCCTTCGCGACCGCGGTCGTCACCTCGGCGATGTTGCGCACCTGCTCGGTGAGCGACGTCGCCATGAAGTTCACCGACTCGGTGAGGCCGCGCCACGTGCCGGAGACACCCTCGACCTGAGCCTGGCCGCCCAGCCGGCCTTCGGTGCCGACCTCGCGCGCCACGCGCGTGACCTCGTCGGCGAAGGCAGACAGCTGGTCGACCATCGTGTTGAGGGTGTTCTTCAGCTCGAGGATCTCCCCCCGCGCCTCGACGGTGATCTTCTGTGAGAGGTCGCCGCGTGCAACCGCGGTCGCTACTTGGGCGATGTTGCGGACCTGATTCGTCAGGTTGTTGGCCATCTGGTTCACGTTCTCGGTGAGGCCGCGCCAGGTGCCGCTGACCCCTTGCACCTCGGCCTGGCCACCGAGGCGTCCTTCGGTGCCGACCTCGCGGGCGACGCGCGTGACCTCGTCGGCGAACGACGAGAGCTGGTCGACCATCGTGTTGATCGTCGTCTTCAGCTCGAGGATCTCGCCGCGGACGTCGACGGTGATCTTCTTCGAGAGGTCGCCGTTCGCGACCGCCGTCGTGACCTCGGCGATGTTGCGCACCTGGTCGGTGAGCGAGGTCGCCATGAAGTTCACCGACTCGGTGAGGTCGCGCCAGGTGCCGCTGACGCCTTCGACCTCGGCCTGGCCGCCGAGGCGCCCTTCGGTGCCGACCTCGCGGGCGACGCGCGTGACCTCGTCGGCGAACGACGAGAGCTGGTCGACCATCGTGTTGATCGTCGTCTTCAGCTCGGAGATCTCGCCCTTCACGTCCACGGTGACCTTCTTCGAGAGGTCGCCGTTCGCGACCGCGGTCGTCACCTCGGCGATGTTGCGCACCTGCTCCGTGAGCGATGTCGCCATGAAGTTCACCGACTCGGTGAGGCCGCGCCACACGCCGCTGACGCCTTCGACCTGCGCCTGGCCGCCCAGTCGGCCCTCGGTGCCGACCTCGCGGGCGACGCGCGTGACCTCTGCGGCGAACGACGAGAGCTGGTCGACCATCGTGTTGATCGTGTCCTTGAGCTCCGCGATCTCGCCTTGGACGTCGACGGTGATCTTCTTCGTCAGGTCGCCGTTCGCGACTGCGGTCGTGACCTGCGCGATGTTGCGCACCTGCGTCGTGAGGTTGCCGGCGAGCGTGTTGACGTTGTCGGTGAGGTCCTTCCACACGCCGCTCACGCCTTCGACGTTCGCCTGGCCGCCGAGGCGTCCTTCGGTGCCCACCTCGCGGGCGACGCGCGTGACCTCTGCGGCGAACGACCGCAGCTGGTCGACCATCGTGTTGATCGTGTCCTTGAGCTGAAGCACCTCGCCGCGGACGTCGACTGTGATCTTCTTCGAGAGGTCGCCGGTCGCGACCGCGGTCGTGACCTCGGCGATGTTGCGCACCTGGTCGGTGAGGTTGTTCGCGAGCGTGTTGACGTTGTCGGTGAGGTCCTTCCACACGCCGCTGACGCCTTCGACGTTCGCCTGGCCGCCGAGGCGCCCTTCGGTACCCACTTCCTTCGCGACGCGCGTCACCTCGGCGGAGAACGCGCGCAGCTGGTCGACCATCGTGTTGATGGTCTCCTTGAGCTCGAGCACCTCGCCCTTGACGTCGACGGTGATCTTCTTCGAGAGGTCGCCGTTCGCGACCGCCGTCGTGACGGTCGCGATGTTGCGCACCTGGTTCGTGAGGTTGTCGGCGAGGCCGTTCACCGAGTCCGTGAGGTCCTTCCACGTGCCGGACACGCCCTTCACCTGTGCCTGGCCGCCGAGCTTGCCTTCCTCGCCGACCTCACGGGCGACGCGCGTGACCTCGTCGGCGAACGACGAGAGCTGGTCGACCATCGTGTTGATCGTGTTCTTGAGCTCGGCGATCTCGCCGCGCACGTCGACGGTGATCTTCTTCGTCAGGTCGCCGTTCGCGACTGCGGTCGTCACCTCGGCGATGTTGCGCACTTGCGTCGTGAGGTTGCCCGCGAGCGTGTTGACGTTGTCGGTGAGGTCCTTCCACACGCCGCTGACGCCGCGTACCTTCGCCTGGCCGCCGAGCTTGCCTTCGGTGCCGACCTCGCGGGCGACGCGCGTGACCTCGTCTGCGAACGACGAGAGCTGGTCGACCATCGCGTTCACCGTCGTGCCGATGCGGAGGAACTCGCCCTTGACAGACTGTCCCTCGATCTTCAACGCCATCTTCTGCGACAGGTCGCCGTCGGCGACCGCGTCGATGACGCGCGCGACCTCGGTGGTCGGGCGGACGAGGTCGTCGATGAGCGTGTTGAGCGCGTCGACCGTGTCGGCCCAGTGGCCGGCGGCGCCGCCGCTCGACGCGCGCTCGGTCATCCGGCCCTCGCGGCCGATGACTCGGCCCACGCGGGCGATCTCCTTGCCGAACGCCTCGCGGCGGTCGGCGAGCTCGTTGAACGCGCGGTTCAGCTCGGCGGCGATCCCCTTGCCGCGGACAGGGAGGCGGGCGGTCGGGTCGCCGTCGCGGGCGGCGTGGAGGGCCTCGAGGAGGAGGTCGAGCTCATCGCGGGTGATCTCGGCGTTGCCGTTCCCCCGCGCGCCCTGCGCCCGCGGCCGTGCCGGTCGCGTCGGCTTCGTCCGCTCGGGTTCCTGTCCGATTGCCACAGTCGTCCCCCTGGTGCTGTTTTTGCGCATGGAATTACGTGCCGCGACTAGTAATTCCGAGTTAGAAATTGCCCCCTAGCTATGCCAAAGCTCTAAACGGGAGTCACAGCATAGGCCAGACGGCCTAGCCTGTCTAGGCCGATCGGCCTACCGTTACAAAGAGCCTTCTTAGGCGTTGTCGAGGGCCTGGGCAAGGTCGGCCCAGATCTTCTCGGGATCCTCGAGGCCGACGCTCAAGCGGAGGAGCCCGGCGGGGACGCGGTCGCCCTCCCAGCGGGCGCGGCTCTCGATGAGGCTCGTCACGCTGCCGAGCGACGTCGAGTTGACGATCAGGCGGGTCGAGGTCTCGACGCGCCTGGCGGCAGCGCCGTCGGCGACGTCGAAGGAGAGCATCCCGCCGAGCCCGGGATAGCGGACGACCGAGACCTTCGGGTGCGAGCGAAGCTGCTCGGCGACGAGCGCGGCGCTCGCGGACTGCCGCAGGACGCGCGCCTCGAGCGTGCGCAGGCTGCGCAGCAGAAGCCACGCGGGATCCGACGCGGGCGAGATCCCCGTCCGGCCGCGGAACACCCTCAGCTCCTCGGCGGCAGCGGGGTCACGGCAGACGACGACGCCAAGCAGCACGTCGTCGTGGCCGCCGAGGTACTTCGTCGCGCTGTGCAGAACGAAATCCGCACCGTGCTCGATCGGGCGCAGCAACACCGGCGTCGCCGCGGTCGAGTCGACGACGACGGGCGCGGGATGCGCTGCCGCCGCCTCCATGTTCGGCATCGTCAGGAACGGATTCGAGGGCGCCTCGAGCCAGATGAGCTGCACGCCATCGGGCGGCTCGCCCGTCTGGTCGAATTCGACGTGCTCGAGGCCCCAGTGCGCGAGCGTCTTGAACGTGACGCCGGTTCCGTAGTACGCGCCGGCGGCGAGCGCGACGGTGTCGCCCGGCTTCAGCAGCGAGAGGGCAAGCGCGGTCGCTGCGCCCGTACCCGACGGGAAGAGGAGCGCGGTACCGCCGTCGAGCTCGCCGAGTTGCTGCTCGGCCTCGACGATGGTCGGATGCGCGTAGCGCGAGTAGAAGAACTCGCGCGGCTCGCCCTTGTCGTCATACGGCCAGAGGATCGAGCGGTCGAGGACGCCCACCGTGCGAGCCTACTCCGCGGGTGCGGGTCGAAGCTCGTCGAGCCTGCCCATGCGTGTGAGCGCGGGGAAGAGTCGCGGCCATGTCGCTGCGATGCCGATCATCGCCGCACCGCCGGCGACGACGGCGCCCACGGTGCCGATGAGCGAGGCGACCGCCCCGGACTCGAATGCGCCCAGCTCGTTCGACGCGCCGATGAAGACCCACTCGACCGCGTTCACGCGTCCCTGAAGCTCCATCGGCGTGACGAGCGCGAGCGTCGTCGCGCGGATGTTCACACTGATCATGTCGACGAAGCCGGCGACCGCGAGCGCCGCGAGTGATAGCGGCAGCGACTTCGAGAGCCCGAACACGATCATCGCCGCGCCGAACGTCGCGATGACAGCGAGGAGGGTGCGGCCGGCGCGGCGTTGCAGGGGCCGCCGCGCGAGCATCAGTCCGGCGGCGAGAGCGCCGACGGACGGCGCCGCGCGCAGGGCGCCGAGCCCGATCGGTCCGACGTCGAGGATCGTGCGCGCAAACACCGGCGCGAGTGCGATCGAGTCGCCGAGTAACACTGCGAACAGGTCGAGCGAGATCGCTCCCAGGAGCATCCGCGTGCGTAGGATGAAACGAACTCCGGCGACGAGGCTCTCCCAGTCGGGCGGCGGCTGGTCCGCGAGCGGAGCGGTTCTCGGAGACAGCGTCAGGATCGCGAGCAGGGCGACGATGACGAGACCTGCCGCGGCGGCGTACGTCGCGACCGGGTCGACCGCGAAGATCAGCCCTCCGATCGCCGGGCCGGCGACGATGCCGATCTGAGACGCGACGCTGCGGAGTGCGACAGCCCCCGCGAGGAGCTCGGTCGGCACGATCTCCGGAGTCAGTGCGCGCGTCGCGGGGCTGCCGACGGCAGACGCGACGCCGGCGATTGCCCCGACGACGAGGAAGGGCCAGATCGCGTTTGTCCCGGCGACCGTGATGGCGAGCAGCACGCCGACCATGGAGAGCGTGAGAACCATCGACACCGCGGTGACCGTCTTCCGCGAGACGCGGTCGGCGAGCTGACCGGCAGGGAGCGCAAGGAGCGGAAGCGGCACGAACTCCGCCAGTCCGACGAGGCCGAGGTCGAGCGGGTTGCGGTGGACGGCGTACACCTGCCACCCGATCGCGACGGCGATCATCTGCGACGCGACGCCGTTCGCGAGCGCGGACGTCCACAGGAGCGCGAAGTCGCGTAGCTGCAGTGCCGGTGGAAGTCGCCTGCGCACCGCGCCAGGTTAGGCTCCCGGCGCATGGCGGACTCGCACGACACGACGGAGGCGAAGCTCGAGCACCTCCGCGAGCTGCGCGAGCAGGCGCTGCACGCGGGCAGCGAGCAGTCGGTGCAGAAGCGCCGCGAGGCCGGCCGGCTGCTCGCGCGCGAGCGCGCCGAACGGCTCTGCGATCCAGGCTCGTTCGTCGAGCTCGACCGCTACGTCCGCCACCGCGAATCGAACTTCGGGATGATGGAGCGCCGCCCGTACGGCGACGCGGTCGTCACCGGCTACGGGACGATCTTCGGCCGCAAGGTCTTCCTGTTCTCGCAGGACTTCACCGTCTTCGGCGGATCGTTGAGCGAGGTCTTCGCCGAGAAGATCTGCAAGGTGATGGATCTCGCGCTCAAGTACGGGTGCCCGGTCATCGGCATCAACGACTCCGGCGGCGCGCGTATCCAGGAAGGCGTCGTCTCGCTCGCCGGTTATGCGGAGATCTTTTGGCGCAACGTGCAGGCGTCAGGCGTGGTGCCGCAGATCTCGCTCGTGCTCGGGCCGTGTGCGGGTGGCGCCGTGTACTCGCCCGCGATCACCGACTTCGTGTTCATGGTCGAAGGCTCGTCGTACATGTTCATCACCGGCCCCGACGTCGTGAAGACCGTGACGGGGGAGGAGGTCACGTTCGAGGAGCTCGGCGGCGCCGCGACGCACGCGGCGAAGTCGGGCGTCGCGCACTTCACGGCGCCCGACGAGGAGTCGTGCCTCGAGGACGCGCGTTATCTCCTGTCGTTCCTGCCGCAGTCGAACGCCGAGCGGCCGCCGTTCACGGCGCCGACCGATCCGCGCGAGCGCGAGGACGCGGAGCTCGACACGTTGATTCCCGACAACCCGAACAAGCCGTACGACATGCACGACGTGATCCGGCGCGTCATCGACGGCGGTGAGTTCCTCGAGGTGAACGAGCGCTGGGCAGAGAACATCGTCTGTGGCTTCGCGCGCCTCGGCGGCCACGCGGTCGGCATCGTCGGCAACCAGCCGCGAACGCTCGCCGGCGTGCTCGACATCGACTCGTCGAACAAGGCGGCGCGCTTCGTGCGAACGTGCGACGCGTTCAACATCCCGCTCGTCACGTTCGTCGACGTTCCGGGCTTTCTCCCTGGGACAGCGCAGGAGTGGGGCGGGATCATCAGGCACGGCGCGAAGCTTCTCTACGCGTACGCGGAGGCGACGGTGCCGAAGCTCGCGGTGATTACGCGCAAGGCGTACGGCGGTGCCTACGACGTCATGAGCTCGAAGCACATCCGCGCCGACTTCAACTTCGCCTGGCCGACGGCGGAGATCGCCGTCATGGGCGCCGAAGGCGCTGTCAACATCATCTATCGCGACCGGCCGGCGGAAGAGCGCGCGGCGCTGATCGAGGACTACAAAGAACAGTTTGCGAATCCCTATGCGGCGGCGGAACGCGGCTACGTCGACGACGTCATCGAGCCGCGCCGCACGCGCCCCGTGCTCATCGACGCGCTCGAAACGGCGCTCACGAAGAACGAGGCGCGCCCGCGGCGCAAGCACGGGAACATTCCGCTCTAACCAGACAGGCTGGCTTCGCGCAGCGGCCTGCGCGCCCAGGCGAACTCGTGGCGGTACCAGCCGTTCAGCGTGGCCAGGGCCACGCCGTACCCCGAGGAGTGGATGAACCAGCCGTTTCCGATGTAAATGCCCATGTGGTCGACCTCGGATGGGTCCGACCGCGGCCCACGGGCACCGAAGAAGATGACGTCCGCGGGCTGCAGATGCTTGAAGTTCACGAGCTCGGAGCGCGGCACCTCGCCGCTCATCTGGAACGTCGTGCGACCGCGGAGCACGGACGCGAGGTCGCGCTCGCCCGCGTACGGCTGCAGCTTGTACACGCGCCAAACGAAACCGGAGCAGTCATAGCCCCCGCGCGAGGGCACGCCGAACGGCGCCTCGTAGCTGTCGCTCGTCCCGCCCCAGATGTACGGCATCCCGATGCGCGCAACCGCTGTGTCAAGGATGCGCGTCTGCCAGGTCGTCAGGTGCGGTAGCGCGAACGAGTCGGCGAGGCTTTGCACCGCGGCGATCTCCCAGCCGCTGAAGTTGAGGATCTGTGCAGCCGAGTACGCGGCCTCGGCGCGCGTCGCCGAATCATTCGGGAGTAGCTCGAGGGAATCCTGGGCTGCGGGGTGGTCGATGCGCAGGCCGAGCAGGCGCGCGGCGACTTCGGTGCCGAACCGGCCGGGAACGCGCAGTCCTGCTGCGCGTGCGCCGGCCGCGAACTCGCTCGCCGCCTTCGAGAGGCCGAGCGCGACGACGAGCCGCGCGTCGAGCCCCGCCATCGACACCGCCGCCTGCGGATGCACGGCCTTCGGGGGCGTCAGCGGCACGGGCGGTACCGGCACGGGGGCCGGTGTCGTCGTCGTCGTAGTGACCGTGGTCGTCGTCGGATCCGTGGTGGTCACCGGCACCGTGGTCGTTGTGGGATCGGTCGTCGTCGTGGTCGTGGGATCGGTCGTCGTCGTCGGTGGCGGCGAAGGGGGCGGGGGCGTGGGCGGCGCAGCCGGCAGCGGCGGGAAGAGCCGCTGCTTCAAGGCGAAGACGAGGTCTTCGAGCGCCTGCGCGGTGAGCTTCGCGGTCGGGCGGAACGTCGCCGGATCCTTCGTGCCCATCAGATCCGCCGCTGCGACCGTCTGAATCTCCGGCGAGGCCCAGGAGTGCGAAGGATTGCCCGCCGCGAACGCGGCGACTCCCGGGACCAGCGCGAGCACGCCGGTGACGATGGCGATCCTCAGACCCACTTCCCCTCCGAATCGACCCAGATTCCGCAAGACTTTAGTCTCGAAGCGCATGAATTTGGACATCACGCCAGAGCCGACGGACGACGAGCGGGCCGCAATCGAAGCGGCGCTCGCCGAGAAGCCGCAGCTTCCGCCCCCCGCCTGGGTCGAAGAATCCGAACAATTCGAGCCGTAACCTCTGCTGGTAACACGCCGTTTTGGGGGCATGTTCGACGAGTGCATCCGCTGCCGCGAAGCGCCTGCCGTGGACGAGCTCGGTTACTGCGGGCACTGCCACTGGGCGGTGCGGGCGGAGATCGAGGAAGGCTTCCACCAGCTCCGCGAGTACCTGCGCCGGTGGGCGCGGTTCGGCGACTGGTGCGAGGCGCGCGGCGCAGCTATCCGCTGACGCGCGGGCGAAACAGCTGCGGCGCACTCCGGGCGTAGTCGAGCCCGGAGATCCACGTCAGCGCGACCGCGACGAGCAGGGACCACCACGCGACGTTGGATCCCCACGCGCCCGCGGCGGCGAAACCACCGAGCCCGGCGGCGATGGCCTGCGCCCACGTCTTGAGCTTGCCCAGGTCGCGGGCGGCGAGCACGATGCCGCGCTCGATCGCCGCCTGGCGCAGGCCTGTGATGAGTACCTCGCGGACGACGATCGCGGCGACCATCCATGCCGGCACGACGTGCTGGCCGATGAGCATGACGAGCATCCCGAGCACGAGCACCTTGTCCGCGATCGGGTCGAGAAGCGAGCCGAGCGGGGACGTTCTTCCGTGTCTCCGCGCGAGTCTTCCATCGAACCAGTCGGTCGACATCGCGACGCAGAAGACCGCGGTCGCCCAGTACGCGTGACCCGAGAACGGCCAGGCGAAGAGCGCAACGACTGCAGGAACGGCGAGCGCCCGGGCGAGGGTCAACTGATCCGCGGGGCTCATCGAGGAGACAATACGACCCGCTCATGTTCGACAAGGTCCTGGTCGCCAATCGCGGCGAGATCGCGATCCGTGTCTTCCGCACCCTGCGGGAGCTCGAGATCGGCTCGGTCGCCGTCTACACGGATCCCGACCAAGGGTCGCTCCACGCCGCGTACGCGAACGATGCGTTTCGCGTCGAGAACTATCTGAGCGCGGAGGCGCTTGTCGGGGTGGCGCTCCGCGCCGGCGTGCAGGCGGTTCACCCGGGATACGGGTTCCTCGCCGAGAACGCGTCGTTCGCGCGCGCCGTCGAAACGGCCGGCCTCGTCTGGATCGGGCCGCCGCCGGACGCGATCGAGCTCATGGGCGACAAGACGCGCGCGCGCCGGGCGATGGCGGCGGCTGGAGTTCCCGTCATCCCGGGCACGACAGAGCCGGTCGGCTCGGTGGACGAGCTCGTCGCGCTCGGCGACTCGCTCGGCTATCCACTGCTGATCAAGGCGGCGGCGGGCGGCGGCGGCAAGGGGATGGAGGTCGTAGAGTCGGCGGACGGCGCGGAGCGCGCGTTCGAGGCCGCACGCAGGCAGGGGCTCTCGTATTTCGCGAACGCGGACGTGTACGTGGAGAAGCTCATCGTCGATCCGCGTCACGTCGAGGTGCAGGTGCTCGCCGACGCGCACGGCAACGTCGTCCATCTCGGCGAGCGCGACTGCACGATTCAGCGCCGCCACCAGAAGCTCGTCGAGGAGACGCCGTCGCCCGCGGTCGACGAGAGGTTGCGCGCGCGCATCGGCGCGATCGCCGTCGACGCCGCGCGCGCCGCCGGCTACCGCTCGGCCGGGACGATCGAGGGGCTGCTGACGCGCGACGGCGAGTGGTTCTTCATGGAGATGAACACGCGCCTGCAGGTCGAGCACACGGTGACGGAGATGGTCACCGGCATCGATCTCGTCCGCGAGCAGATTCGCATCGCGCTCGGCCAGCCGCTCTCGCTGGCGCAGGAGGACGTGCGGTTCACCGGGCATGCGATCGAGTGCCGGATCAATGCCGAAGACGCCGCGAACGGATTCCTCCCGTCACCGGGGCTCATCACCGCGTACCGCGAGCCGGCAGGCCCGGGTGTTCGCGTCGACTCCGGCGTCGCCGAGGGCCGCGAGGCGTCCGGCGTCTACGACCCCTTGATCGCGAAGCTCATCGTGCGCGGGGTCGACCGTGAGCATGCGCGGCATCGGATGCTTCGCGCGCTCGGCGAGTACGTCATCGAGGGGCCGACGACACTCATCCCGTTCCACCAAGCGCTGCTCGCGCACCCATGCTTCACTCGCGGTAAGACCTGCGACGGCGTGGTCGAGTCGCTCGCGATCGCGGACGGCAACAGGCCCCTCTTCGCGCACGAGCGCACGGTCGAACGAACGCGGACGGTCGAGGTCGACGGCAGGCGCTTCGAGGTGCGGGTCAGCGAGCCGGAGGCGCCGTGGCTCGAGCTCGCGCGGCGGCGGCGCGAGCGCGTGCGGTCGCGCGGCGGCAGCGGTGCGCGCGACGCGATCGTCTCGCCGATGCAGGGGACAGTGCTATCCGTCGCGGTTGCCGACGGGGACGAGATCGAGGCAGGCCAGCTCATCTGCATCGTCGAGGCGATGAAGATGGAGAACGAGGTGCATGCGCCGCACGCGGGAACCGTGTCGGAGCTGTCGGTCGCGGCCGGTCAGCCGGTGACGATCGGCCAGACGATCTGCGTCCTGATCTAGCCCGGCGTGACGAGGCCGGCATCGTACGCGGCGATGACCGCTTGCACGCGGTCGCGGACGCCGAGCTTGCGCAAAATCGACGAGACGTGCGTCTTCACGGTCGTCTCGCTCAAGAAGAGTTGTTGCGCGAGCTCGGCGTTCGACAGGCCGGTGGCGAGGAGGCGCAGGATCTCTCGCTCGCGTTCGGTGAGCTCGTCGAGCGCCGTGCTTGATGCCTTCGGCTGGACGAAGCGCGCGACGAGCCGATCCGTCGCCGCCGGGCCAAAGAGCGAATTGCCCGCTGCGACGACACGGATCGCATCGACGAGCTCCGCGGGCTCGACGTCCTTGAGCAGGAATCCGCTCGCACCCGCCTGGATCGCGGCGTACACGTACTCGTCGAGATCGAACGTTGTCAGCACGAGGATGCGGGCGCGCGTGCGGGCTTCGACGAGCCGCCGTGTCGCCTCGACGCCGTCGAGGTTCGGCATGCGGACGTCCATGAGGATGACGTCCGGATCGAGCTCGCGCGCGAGCTCGATCACCTCTGCGCCGTCGCCGGCCTCGCCGACGAGCTCGAGGTCGTCGCGCTCGTCGATCACCATGCGGAAGCCGCTTCGCACGAGCGGCTGGTCGTCGGCTACCAGGACCCGAATCACAGCGGGAACCTCGCGACCACTTCGAACCCGCCCTTTGCGCCGGGCCCGGCGGCGAGCGAGCCGCCGAAGATCGCGACGCGCTCCCGCATGCCGGTCAGGCCGTGCCCGCTGCCGTCGCCGTTCGCGGCGCCTGTTCCGTTGTCACGAACCTCGACGACCAGCTCGCGCTCGCCGTAGCGCAGCGTGACGTCGGCGCGGGTCGCCCGCGCATGCTTCAGCGTGTTCGTCAGCGCCTCCTGCACGACGCGGTAGACGGAGAGGTCGACCCCCGCGGGAACATCGTGCGGCGCACCCTCGATGTTGATCGTGACGTCGAGACCGGCCGCGCGCACGTCGGCGACGAGCTCGTCGATCCGCTCGACACCCGGCTGTGGTGCGTAGTCCGCGTCGTCGATGCCGCGAACGACGCCGAGCATGCGGCGCAGCTCGCCGAGCGCGGCACGCCCGCTCGTCTCGATCGCCTCCAGCGCCTCGCGCGCACGAGCCGGCTGCGATTCGAAGACGTCGTTCGCGGCCGCCGCCTGCACGACCATCACGCTCACGCTGTGCGCGATCACGTCGTGCAGCTCGCGCGCGATGCGCGCCTGCTCCTCCGCGACCGCGCGCGCCCGTTCGGCCTCCTGTTCCCGCTCGAGCCGCTCGGCGCGCTCCTCGAGGGCACGCGTGTACGCGCGGCGCGTGCCGAGATTGTCGCCGACGACCCACGCCGCGCCGAGCATCAACGCGATGCCGACCACGTTGCCCTTCTCGCCGGCTGCGAGGGCGCAGATGACGAGGAGAAGTGCCGCGGCTCCCGATGCGCGCAGCGATGTGCGCCGGCTGAGCTGAGCGGCGACCGTGTAGACCGCGAACGCTTCGGGAATCGGGGGCGCGCCCGCGAAAGCGAACAGCGACACCGCCGTGGCCGCGGTGACCGCGGCGAGCACCTCCAGCGGGTACCGGCGCCGGAAAATGAGCGGCGCGACGAGGACGAGCGCGAGCGGAACGTTGCCGTGCCAGTCCCGGCCGTGCGCCGCACCGCCGACGTATGCAGCCGCCAGCCCGAGCACGACGAGGGCGTCGACGAGCCTGGGATGCCGCCGGAGCCAGTTCCAGACCATGGCGTCTCGAACCGTACTCCGGCGGCTTTCGGGCTACGCGTCGCGGGTCGTGTCGCGCCAGGCGCCGAGCGCGAGCGCGACGGCCGTCCACACGATCAACACTGCTGCGGTGGCCGCGAGCGACATGCCGACCGCCGGCCCCTGGCGGATCGAACCGCCGAAGGCCGCCGGGGCGAGGTTCTGCATCGCGACGCCGGGGAGGAGCTCACGGACGATGCCGAGAGCGGAGATCGACGCGAGCAGCGGCGTGATCGCGAGCCTGAACGCGAGCACGGTGCCGATCGTGTACGAGCGCGAACCGAGCAGCGTCGAGAGCGCGAGCGAGAGGACGTAGTAGAACGTGACCTCGAGCAGTGCCCACAGACCGCCCACCGCCAGCAAGTGCACGCTCGGCGATGGCAGCGAGCCGGCGAAGGCGACCGACGCAATGCTCGCCAGCGCGTAACCCACCGCGACGAACGGCACGACGAAGATCAGCCCGGCCGGGATGCGCGACAGGAACAGCGACATGCGCGAACGACCGGTGACTGCGAGATCGCGGTAGACGCCCGCGTCGAGGTCGCCGACGCCCGCCGACGTGCCGACTATGACGGCAGCGACTCCGCCGAGCGCAGCGACGACGAACGTGCCGTGCCCGAGGTTCTGGATGCCTCCTGCCGGTCCGTGCTTGACGGAGTTGACGAGATGGAGGATCTCCATCACGCCGTATGTGATGACGATCGAGCCGATCGCAAGGAGCGAGACGACTGCGACGAGCCCGCGCCGCTTGCGCAGCTTGAGCAGATCTGCGCCGACGAGGCGCGGAGTGGGGAGTGCGAAGGCGGTCATGCTGCGTTCTCCAATCGGGTGGTGATCTCGAGGAAGCGCTGCTCGAGCGACGCTTGGAGCGGCTCGAGTCTGCGCACTGCGAATCCCGCCTCGACGAGGCGGTAGTTGATGTCGGCGACCGCGCCTGCGTCGACGAGCGCGACGTCGAGGGCCGTGCCGTCGTCGGTGAC
>DASSXM010000017.1:0-2059 GCA_035703805.1 Gaiellaceae bacterium
GATGCGGAGCCGGAGCAGGTTGTCGACGTCGACGACGCCGGAGACGCGGCGAACGATCGTCTCGTAGGTGACGATGTCATCGAGCCGCTCGACCTCGCCGCGGATCGTTACGACCCCGTCGCGAATGCGGAGACTGAGCTCGTCGGCGTCGTCGCCGAGCGCCGTCGTGAGCGCTGCCCGAGTCGTCTCCAGGATGGCCACGTCGCCGCGTCCCGGGCGGTCCAGCCTCAGGACCTTCCGCGTTCCCCGAAAACCAGCCATGGTTGCTGTGCCTCCGCAGCCGTATGTGATCGACTGCTGAGGAAAACGGGTGGGCGGCGTCCAGGTTACGGACGACGGGCGCGCGAACCGCCCGACCGCCACGCGAAGTTCGCGGCGATCAGGGCAAGAACAGCCAGGGCAGTGAACAGAATGGCGTGCTTGGAGTGTATGGCGACTTCGCTCGCGAACAAGCTCGTTTTGGTGGTCCAGTAGAAGATGGCGAGCGCCGCACACGCCACCGCCACGACGACCAGCACGACTGCGATTGCGACGTTCGACTTCACCTGAGCAGCTCCTGCGAAAGGGTCGTCAGCGGATGAACACGAGCCCGGCCGTCCCGAGTGCCGCGCAATAGTAGGCAAACGGGTCGAGGCGCCCGAAGCGCAGGTAGCGAAGCAGGAAGCGGGCGCTGAGATACGAGACGACGCCGGCGAGGACGGCGCCGCCGGCACCGATGGCGAGCGTCGAGCCGCTGCCGTTGAGCGAGGGCACCTCCAGCAGCCCGGCCGACAGGATGATCGGCGTTGCCAGCAGGAACGCGAACCGAGCCGCCTCCTCGTGGCGAAGCCCGGCGACGAGCCCGGCGGCCATGGTCACGCCGGATCGCGAGATACCCGGAAACAGCGCCGCCATCTGACACGCCCCGACGATGACTGCCGTGCGCAGGGTGAGGCCGTCGACGCCCGCATAGCCCGCTGGCGCCCGTGTCTCCCGTCTGCGACGTTCGTCGCGGCGGCGGAAGACCTCCGCGCCGGCAAGGATCCCCGCGTTGACGATGAGAAATGCCGACGACGCGCGAGGGTCGCCGAACAGCGAGCTGAGCTGCTTCACGAAGAAGAACCCGACCACGCCGGTAGGGATCGTGCCGACCACGAGCATCATTGCCAGGCGCTCGTCAGACGTCTCGATGGTGCCGCGGATGGCCGCGCGAACGAAGCCGCGGATGATGCGCCACCACTCGTCGCGATAGAGCACAAGCAAGGCGCCGGCGGTGCCGAGGTGGAGCAGCGTGAGGATCGGGACAAGGTCGGGATCGGACTGCTTGAACCCGAGGTGAAAGAGTGCTGGGACGACAACAGCATGGCCGAGCGACGAGACCGGGAAGAGCTCGGTCGCGCCCTGCAACGCGGCGAGAAAGAGGATGGCGCCCGCACCCAGCATGGCGAGCGACGGTAGCAGCGAAGTGGCGCGCCCAGAGGGACTCGAACCCCCGACCTTCTAGTCCGTAGCCAGACGCTCTATCCAAACTGAGCTATGGGCGCGCGGCCCGACGCGAGAGCGGCGCGCCGGCCCGGCGCAAGGCTCTCGGCACTCGCGGGTGACCGACAGCATACCCGCTCACGCCGGCGAATCGCGTGAGGGCACAAGCCGTCTATGCGTGCGATCGCGGTGACAGTTCGCGCACACGAGCTCGCACTTTGCGGCCTCCGCGAGCACCTGCCGACGTCCCTGCTTCACCGCTCGGCTGACATTCACGAGCTTCTCGCCCGAGACGTGATCAAAGTCCATGACCCACGGCGGAAACACGCCCTTGCAGTCTGCGCACGGCAGAGCCTTGAACTCCGCCATGAAGCTCTTCATGCGGGCTCTGAAGACCGTCTTGGCTTTCTTCGCCTTTGCGAGGTAGTACGCGCGGTTCTTCTCATAGTGCTCGCGTACATAAGCCCTTTGACAATCACTGCAGTACGCTTGCAGGCCGTCGCGCCGCGAGCGGTTCGGCGAGAACGCGACGATCTCGAGCCATTTTTCGCAGCGTCCACAGCGCTTCACCACAGAATTGTCGCACGAACTTTTGTTC
>DASSXM010000087.1:0-8140 GCA_035703805.1 Gaiellaceae bacterium
CGCCGCTGAGTAGCATCCCGCCGAGTGGCGGGGATGAAGCCGAAGGACGTCTACGAGCTGACCGGCGTCGGCGACCCGCGCGTGTCTCCGGATGGGAAGCGCGTCGCGTACCAGGTCTGGTCGCTGGACGAGGAGGCGAACGACAACCGCGGCACCATCTGGGTCGCGCCACTCGACGGGTCGGAGGAGCCGCAGGCGTTCACGACCGGCGAGAAGCGCGACGGCATGCCGCGCTGGTCGCCCGACGGAAAGTGGCTCGCGTTCACGTCCAACCGCGGCGAGGACAAGAAGACGCCGGCCGCGCTTTACGTCATTCCTGCGAGTGGAGGCGAGGCACGCAAGCTCACCGACCTGAAGGAGAGCGTCGAGTTCGCCGAGTGGTCGCCCGATTCGACGCGCATCGTCATCACTGCGCGCGACCGCGACAAGGCGTATGAGGAAGAAGACGACCGCAAGCGCGAGCCGCGCCGCCTCACGCGCGTCTTCCACAAGCTCGACAGCGTCGGCTGGACGGGCGACCGCCGCAAGCACATCTACGTCGTCGACGTCGAGAGCGGGAAGACCAAGCAGGTCACCGGCGGCGACAACGAAGACGACAGCCCGACGTGGACGCCGGACGGCAAGCAGATCGTCTTCGCCGGGCTACGCGGCGACAGCTGGGACACGGAGCTCATCGGCCGACTCTACGCCGTCGACGCGGACGGCGGAAAGGTCGAGCAGCTCACCGGGGACGAAGGCTCATATGGCCACCCGACATTCGCGCCCGACGGCCGCCTTGCGTACGAGTTCTCCCCCGAGGACGGCACGTATCCGCACCACACGCAGGTCGGCGTCATGAAGAAGCTCGGTGGAAAGGGGACGCTGCTGACGACGTCGCTCGACCGGCAGTGCGGGACCTATCCGCCGATCGGCGGGCCGTACTGGGACGGCGACCGCGTCGTCTTCGCCGTCGAGGACGGCGGCAACGTGCATCTCTACGCATCAGCTGCCGACGGATCGAGCGCCCCTGAGCTGCTCGTCGGCGGCGAGCACGTCATCGGCGGCTTCCACATCGTCGACAGATCCGTCGTGTATGCGGCGAGCACGCACACGACGCTGCGCGAGCTCTATGCAGGCGCGAAGGGCAAGAAGCTGACGAGCGTCGGCAAGAGCTTCCGCAAGGGACGCAAGCTGCTCGACGCCGAGCGCTTCACCGCGAAGTCGAAGGACGGCACCGCGGTAGACGCGTGGATCATGCGGCCGCCCGGCTTCGACGCGAAGAAGAAGTACCCGGTCATCCTCACGATCCACGGCGGCCCGTTCACGCAGTACGGCACGGGCTTCTTCGACGAGTTCCAGGTGATGGCAGGCGGCGGCTACGTCGTGCTCTTCTCGAACCCGCGCGGCGGCTCCGGCTACTCGGAGGCCTGGGGCCGCGCCATCCGCGGCCCGGTCGGCGACGCCGGCCCCGGCTGGGGAACGGTCGACTACGAGGACTGCATGGCCGTCGTCGACACCGCGCTCGAGAAGTTCGACTTCCTCGACGAGAAGCGCATGGGTGTCATCGGCGGCTCGTACGGCGGCTTCATGACGTCGTGGATCATCGGACACACGAACCGCTTCAAGGCGGCCATCTCCGAGCGTGCGGTGAACAACCTCGTGAGCATGTTCGGGTCGAGCGACCTCTTCTGGGTCTTCGAGAAGCAGTTCGGCGGCTCGCTGTGGGACAACGTCGACGCGTACCTCGAGCGCTCGCCGTCGACCTACGCGAAGAACATCGAGACGCCGGTGCTCGTCCTCCACTCGGAGAACGACCTCCGCTGCAACATCGAGCAGGGCGAGCATCTCTTCACACTGCTGCGCCTGCTCGGCAAAGAAGTCGAGATGCTGCGCTTCCCCGTCGAGAGCCACGAGCTGACGCGGAGCGGATCGCCCCGGCACCGCGTCCTGCGCTTCGAAGCGGTGCTCGACTGGTTCGATAAGTACTTGAAGTGAAACTCATGCGACCAGGTCAGCTGCGCTGACCTGGTCGCCGCCTTCTCTCACCACGAGTCCCAATGCACCATCGTGTCGAGCGGCTTGCGCTTGCCCGGCTTGAAGTCCGTCCCGATCGTGTACGCACACGGGATGAGCGCGACTTGCGTCACGTCGTCGTACGGGATGCCGAGAATCTCCGCCGCCTCGCGCTCGTGCAGGAGATGGAACGTCGTCCACGCGGTGCCGAGCCCGCGTGACCGCGCGGCGAGCATGAACGACCACGCTGCAGGGATGATCGAGCCGAACATCGAGGCGACGAGCGCGTTCGGCTTTCCCTCGTACCGGCCCATTACGCACGGGATGACGTGCACCGGGACATCGTGGATGTGCTCAGCGAGGTGGACGACTGCATCGCCGATGCGCGCACCCTGACCTTCGCGCGGCCCGCCGCGTTCGAGGTACGGATACGCGACCGTCCGCCAGATCTCGCCGAGCGCGGCGCGCTTGTCGGGATCGGTGACGACGACGAAGTGCCAGTTTTGCGAGTACGACGCCGTCGGCGCCTGTTGCGCGAGTGCGAAGCACTCCTCGAGCACCTCGCGCTCGACGGGCCTGGTCAGGTCGAGGCGCTTGCGGACCGCGCGTGTTGTCGAGAGGAGCTCGTCGGTCGTCAGGTCGAGCTGCACGCGCGCATCATTTCACGACGAGCATTGCCGTCATGCCGAGAGCGCGGTGATTCGCGATCGAGCACCAGAGGAGATACCGACCGCGGAGCAGCTTCACGGTCTTGTCCTCGACGCCGCCCGACTGGGCGATCGGCCAGGCGTAGACACGCGTCCCGCCGACGCGCTGCATGCGCAGGTCGTGTGCGTCCTCGCCGAAGTTCGCCAGCTCGATGATCGCCATGCCTGCTTTGACGGTCCCGCGCGACAACGCGAACGTGAACTCGCGCGCGACAACCTGCACGCGCGCGGGCGGCGGCGGTGGAACCGCCGCGATCACTTCAACAGCGCCGGCTGCGCGAACGCAGACGCGTTCGGGATGACCCGGTTCGGGTCGCCGCCGAGCCACTGCGCGATCAGCGCGCTGTACACGCCGCGGAAGTCGGCGGTCGGCACGAGATTCCCCTGGCTGTCGAGGCCGGTCTTCAGACCGGGGTACTGCCCGATCATTCCGCCGGCCACGCGCGAGCCGATGAGGAAGCCGACGCCTGCTGCGCCGTGGTCCGTTCCCTGCGAGCCGTTCTCCTGCGCGCGGCGGCCGAACTCCGACCACACGTGGACAAGCACGCGGTCGGCGAGTCCGCGCTGCTCGAGATCGCGCTGGAACGCGAGCAACGAATCGGAGGTCAGCTTCAGCCCGCTCGAGAGCGGCTGCACCTGGCCCGCGTGCGTGTCGTAGTGACCCGGCGCCGTGATCGAGACGCAATGCAGCGGCAGTCCCGCCTGGATCATCGCGGCGAGCCCGGCGAGCCGGTGCGGGAACGGATCGCTCGATGTCGGATACGTCACCTTCGAATTGAACGTCGAGAACGAGCCGAGCTGCGTATGCAGGTGCAGCGACTGCTTCGCGGCATTGCCGGCCTGTTGCAACGCGGGGTCGCTCCCCGCCGCATGCGCGGAGCCCAGTGCTCCCGCGGCCTTCAGCATCTGCGCCTCGAGCGGGAAGTTCGCGACGCGAGAGTCTGAGAATGCGTAGTTGTCGGGACTGTCGAGCGCCGCTACCGGCGCGCTCGCCGTCGCGAGCGACGGCTGCAGGCCGGTGTCGAGCGAAAGACCCTGCAACGGGTTGTCCGGCTGGTTGACGGTGTCGAGGTACCGGCCGAGCCAACCCGTGCGCAGGTGCGGGTCGGTTGCGCCCACTTCCCAGTAGTGCCGCGACGTGAAGTGCGACTTGTCCGGATGGTCGTAACCGACGGCCGGGAGCACGGTCACCTTGCCCTCCGCGTGCAGTGTCGCGAGCGACGCAGTCGAGGGATGCCAGTAGAGGCGCGTGTCTTCGGCCAACGCGGTGGCGCCGGTCGGGTCGAGTCCCAGCACTGGACGGAACTGGTGGTAGAGCGGATCGCCGGCCGGGAAGAGCACCGAGAGTGTGTCCGCACCGCCAGAGAGGAAAACGGAGACGAGGATCCGTCCCGGCGTCGCGGATTCGATCGCGGCCTCGACCGCGGGTGGCGACAGGAACGCCGAGCCGCCGAACACGGCGAACGCAAGGCCGCTCGAGCGGAGCAGGAACGACCTACGCGAAAGACCGGTCCCTGCCGGGATCGGCATGCCGGGCTCGATCGCAGGCAGTCCGCGACCCGCCTCCGCCACGGCCTTCCGCAGGAGCTCGGTCCGGTTGCAGTCGTAACAGGACATCAGGCGGTCAAGAGGTCGGGGGAAACGGCGACGAGCTGGCGCAGCGCGCCCTCGACGACGGCGGGCTGTGCGGACTTCAGCGCTGCAGCTGCGAAGCTCAGCAGCGCGTGCCGCGTCTTCGCGCTCAGCGGCTGGTCGGCAAATAGGTGTGTCGCGCGCGCGAGCAGCGCCGCCGGCTTCGACGAGGACGCGGTCTGGTCCACCGGGACCGACGCGAGCGCGTTCGCCGCGAGGAACCAGCGCGCGCGGAAGGTAGCGGTGTCGAGCCAGCGGCTCATGTCCCAACCCGAAACGTCAGGCGGCCAGAACAGGCGCTGGCCGCTCTGCGTGTCGAGCTGCGTCCAGATCATCCCGTCGACGCCGCGGCCGAGCGCGCGCATGAGCCCCGCCGTGTAGACGACCGGCTGCTTGACCATCCTCGCGCCGTCGTACAGGTCTGGATGGCGCAGGATCGCACGCACGACGGGTGCGACTTGGTAGCCGTTCGCATACAACGCAACGAGGCCGGCCTGTGTCGCTGCATCCGGCGCCGTCGGCACGAAGTAGCTCCACAGCTTCTGGACGAAGTACGCCGGATGATTCGGATGCTGGAGACACAGCGTGCACGCGCCCTGCCAGTCGTAGTTGCCGCTTTGCCCGAACACGGTTTTCGTTCCCGTGTCGTGCAGGCGCACGTCGAAATAGAAGTTCGAGGGGCTCGGGCTGAGCGCCGCGTTCGCGCGCCAGCCTGTGAGTGAGCGCGCCTGTTCGCGGACGTCGGTCTCGGTGTAGCCGTTCGACCAGCCAAGCGTGAACAGCTCCATCATCTCGCGCCCGTAGTTCTCGTTCGGCGCGCGATTCGTGTTCTTGACGCCGTCGAGCCAGAGCAGCATCGCCGGGTCCTTGGTCAGGTTGAGCAAGAGGTCTTGGAACGAGCCGAGCGCGCCCGTGCGCAACGTCTGGTTCTGATTCAGCATCAGCGACTGCGACGCGACCTTCTGCTGCGAGGTCGCGAACCAGTCGTGCCAGATGAGCGTCATCCGCTCGACGAGCGGCTGGTTGCCGCGCACCATCCGGTCGAGCCACCAGAGGTGGTCGTGACCGGCGGCGTCCGCCGGTGCGATCGGGAATCCTCGGTCGGTCGGATCCGGCCCGGTTGCGACGTAGGCCGGCGGGCTCAGCAGCGAGTCGACGGCGCCGTCGAGACCCTTCGCCGCGAGCGCGCGCGCATCACCCGCTTTGGGCCCGAACCCCGCGCGCCAGAGGAGCCGCTGCGCCTGCGCGACGCCGAACGGCTGAGCGTAGACCGGCACGGAGGCCACGGCACATTCCTACACCCATTTCGCGTCCGCGATCGTCAGGCTCAGGTAAGCGCGAGGTAAAACGTCATCGGCCGGCCTCGAGAATCGCCTTCAGCCGGTCGAGATCTTTTCGGTTCGCAAGCCGCATCGCGCGCGCGAGCAACGGCGCGGCGACGGCGGAGAAGCCGGACGGCTCGCCACGGTTCCGGAGCACCATCCGGGTCCCGCCGCTCCCGGTGTCCTCCCAGAGATACGTCGTCTCCATCGGGAACGGCCCCTCGTTCGTGCTCATGACGAATCGCTCGCCCGGTACGAAGTCCCGCACCTCATACGTGTACGCAAGGCGACGACCGAGGAAACGGGCGATGAACGCGATGCGCGAGCCGACCGCGAGCGGCGGCTCGGTCTTCCACTCGACGGTCTCGATGTTTTCGTACCACGACGTGGCGTTGTCGGGGTCGGAGGCGTACTCCGCTACCGCGCTGCGTGACCGGTCGATCTCAACCTCGGTGCGAACGTCAACCGGCATGAGCGGCCCCGGGAGGAGTCGAACCTCCGCACGCAGCTTCGAAGGCTGCCGCTCTATCCACTGAGCTACGGGGCCGGAGCCCGAAGGGTAGCCCCTTGCGTTAGAGCGTTCTCGGTCAGATCAGTTGTGTCGACCGGTCAGTTCCGACGGACGCGCGAGCGAAGCCCGCGCGTCCTGGAGTCGGCAGCGCAAGCGTTGCCTTAGGCGGCTACAGGCGCGCCGTACTTGCGCTTCAGGTACGCGAGGTACGGCTTCGCGTCGATCGTCGAGCCGGTCGCCTTGCGCAGCGTGTCCTGCGGCGTGAATTTTCGCCCGTGCGCGTGCACGTTCTCGCCGAGCCACTCGCGCAGGCCGGCGAACTCGCCGCGCTCGATCTGCTCCTCGAGGTCGCCGAGATCCTCGGCCGCCTTCTCCCAGATCTGCACCGACATGACTGTGCCCAGCAGGTACGTCGAGAAGTAACCGATCTGCCCCGACGCCCAATGCGTGTCCTGCAGGACGCCGTTCGCGTCATCCGGAACCTCGACGCCGAGGTACTCGTGCATCTTCGCCGCCCATGCTTCCGGCAAGTCGCGTAACGCGACGCGGCCGTTGATCATGTCCTGCTCGAGCTCGAACCGCAGGATGACGTGCATCCCATAAGTGACTTCGTCCGCGCGAATGCGGATGAGCGATGGCTGCACGTTGTTGATCGCCGCGTAGAAGCGATCGAGCTCGACGCCGCGGAACTGCTCAGGGAACACTTCCTGCAGGCGCGGGTAGAAGAAGTTCCAGAAAGGCCTGCTGCGGCCGACGAGGTTCTCCCACATCCGGCTCTGCGACTCGTGCAGGCCGAGCGAGCAGCCGTCGCCGATCGGCAGGTGCGAGATGCGATCGGGGATCTGGTGCTCGTACAACCCGTGGCCGTACTCGTGCATCGTCGAGAAGAGCGACTTGATACTGTCCTCGTAGTAATGCGTCGTGATGCGGATGTCGTGGTTGCCCGCACCTGATGCGAACGGATGCTCGGTCGGATCGATACGCCACTCGCCGGGGCGGTGGCCGAACATGTCGACGACCTCCCAGTCGAGCGCGATCTGCTTGTCGAGCGGGAAGTGCCCACGCAGAAAGCTGTCGTCGACGTCGCGGTCGCGTAGCTCTGCGATGAGCGGCGTGAGCTCCGCCTTGATCTCCGAGAAGATCTCGGTCACGTCGGCCGTCTTCATCTCCGGCTCGAAGTCGTCGAGCAGGATGTCGTACGGCTCGTCCACCGGATCGAAGCACGCGATGTAGCGCTTGCGCAGCTCGACGTTCCGCTCGAGCAGCGGCAGGAACAGCTCGAAGTTCGAGGTCGCCTTCGCTTCGCGCCACACGGGGTCCGCTTCGCTCGCGGCGCGCGCCATCTCTGCGCGCAACTCAGCCGGGACGCGCACGGCCTTCGTGTACTCGCGACGCGCAAGCCGCAGCGTGCCGGCATCGTCCGAGTCGGGATCGAGCTCGACGGACTCGAGCTCGTCGAGCAGCCGCCCGATCTCGGGGTCGGTTGCCGCCTGGTGTGAGAGCCGCGCGAGGAGCGAGATGTGATCGGCGCGATGGCGGCCGCCGCCCGCGGGCATCATCGTGCGCTGGTCCCACGCGAGCAGGAAGAAGATCGCGAGGAACGAGTGCCTATCGGTTAGACGTGCCTTCAGCTGCTCGAGCGCGTCGGCCACGGCGGGAGACTAACGATAGATTCCGATTAGGTGGGCGTGTATCTCCGGCGACCGCGCTCACGAAGGGTGGCGGACGGGATTCGAACCCGCGACCACCGGGACCACAACCCGGGGCTCTACCAACTGAGCTACCGCCACCGCGAAACAGACCAAGCCTAGCGGTATGCCGGAGTACCCTCTGGTCGCGCGCCCGTAGCTCAGTGGACAGAGCGGCGGACTTCTAATCCGCGGGTCGGAGGTTCGAGTCCTCCCGGGCGCATGAACAGCCTGAAAAATCTGGACGCCAGGCAGCCACGACGTCCGCGGAGGAGATCCTCGCGGGTG
>DASSXM010000010.1:0-25410 GCA_035703805.1 Gaiellaceae bacterium
GCCGAGAACTCCCCGAACGCCAGGTGCGAGGACCGCTCCCGCACCAGGCCGAACGCGGCGACCTCCCAGAACGCCGTCGTGCCGCCGTTGCCGAGCACGACCTGGTAGCCATCTGGCAGGGCGAACAGCTCGGTGAGTCCCTCGCGCACCCGCCGCACCAGCGAGCGCACCGGCGCCTGCCGGTGTGAGGTGCCGAGGTAGGTGGCTCCTGAGCTGGCCAGGGCGGCGAGCTGTTCCGGGCGGACCTTGGACGGGCCGCTGCCGAACCGCCCGTCGGCGGGGCGCAGGCCAGCGGGAATCTCGATCGTCGTCACCCCGCCAGCCTATCGGTGGCCTGTTCGCGGGCCTGCCCGCCGAGCCCACCCTCGTGGTTGTGACAACGAGCACAAATGATTGTCCTGGCTGTGGCAGCCAGGACAAACGAATCAAATTTCGCCGAGGACGCCTTCGGCGCCGGGCACCTCCCGGACCGGGCGGGCCCTCGGGCCCACGTACCGGGCGCTCGGCCTGATCAGCCGCCCGGTCGCCTTCTGCTCCAGGATGTGGGCGGACCAGCCGGCGGTCCGGGCGCAGGTGAACATGGCGGTGAACATGTGCGCGGGTACCTGCGCGAAGTCCAGCACGACCGCTGCCCAGTACTCCACGTTGGTGGCCAGCACGCGATCCGGGCGGCGGGCGTGCAGTTCGGCGAGGGCCGCCTCCTCCAGCGCCACCGCCACCTCGTACCTGGGGGCGCCGAGTTCCTTGGCGGTGCGGCGGAGCACCCGGGCCCGGGGATCCTCGGCCCGGTATACCCGGTGCCCGAAGCCCATCAGCCGTTCCCCCTTGTCCAGCTCTCCCTTGACATAGCGGGTGGCGTCCCCGGTCCGCTCCACCTCCTCCACCATGTGCAGCACCCTTGCCGGGGCACCGCCGTGCAGCGGGCCGGACATGGCACCCACCGCCCCCGACAGGGCGGCGGCCACGTCGGCCCCGGTGGACGCGATCACCCTGGCGGTGAAGGTGGAGGCGTTCAGGCCGTGCTCGGCGGCCGAGGTCCAGTAGGCGTCCACCGCCTTGACGTGCCGCGGGTCCGGTTCGCCGCGCCAGCGGATCATGAAGCGCTCGACGATGTTGCCCGACATCTCGACGCGCTCCTGCGGGATCACGGGCAGGCCGGCGCCCCTGGCCGACTGCGCCACGAACGACAGCGTCATGACCGAGGCCCGGGCCAGGTCGTCGCGGGCCTGCTCGTCGCTGATGTCCAGCAGCGGCCGCATGCCCTTGGCGGGCGCCAGCATCGCCAGCGCGCTCTGTACATCGACCCGGATGTCGCCGGAGTGCACCGGGATCGGGTAGGGCTCGGCGGGCGGCAGGCCGGGCGTGAACGCGTTGTCCACGAGCAGGCCCCAGACGTGACCGTAGGAGACCTGCCCGACCAGGTCCTCGATGTCCACGCCCCGGTAGCGAAGCGCGCCGCCTTCGCGGTCCGGCTCGGCGATCTCCGTCTCGAACGCGACGACGCCCGCGAGGCCGGGAGAGAAATCGCTCATGCGCGCGCCTGCGCTGCGGCGAGGACGAGGGCAGCGGCAGCGAGATCCTGCACCGCGATGCCGACCGACTTGTATAGCGTCAGCTCGTCGTCGCGCGTGCGACCCGGCCGCGTGCCCGCGATCACCTCGCCCAGCTCGACGGTGCGCTCGGCGTCGACACCCGCGAGCTCCGCCGCACCGGCGGGATGCGGTGCAAAGGCGGAGGCGCGCGACTCGACGCAGATCACGTCGGCGCGGGCGACGATCGCCGGATCGACCTCGGAGCCGGGGGCGTTGTAGCCGACCGAGCTGACATGCACGCCGGGCGAGAGCCACTCGACCAGCACGACCGGGTCGGGCGAGTGCGTTGCGGCGTGCACGACGTCCGCGCCGCGCACGGCATCCTCGAACTCGCCGCGCCCGGCCACGCGCACCTCGGCGAAGTCGCGCACGCGCGAGAACATCTCCTGTGCTGCGCGCGACTGGACGCCTGTGCCGAGGATCGCGAGCACGCGCGCGTCTTCGCGCGCCAGCGTCCCCGCAGCGACCGCGGCGGTCGCGGCCGTGCGCATCGCCGTGATGTACGTCCCGTCCATGACGGCGATCGGCGTCCCGTTCTCGGGATCGAAGATGACGATCTCGGCCTGATGGGTCGGCCGGTCGGTGTTGTGCGGGAAGAGCGAGACGAGCTTGCACCCGAGCCCTGCGGACGGCAGGTACGCAGGCATCGCTCCGAGCAGTCCGTCCTCTCCCGCGAACGCGGCGATGCGCGGCGGCAGTGACGCCTTCCCTGCAGAGAGCTCCACGTGCGCGCGCGCGAGGGCGTCGGCCAGCGCGTCGAGATCGAGCAGCTCCTCCACCTCGCTGCGGCTAAGGACGAGCATGCGACGCCAACGCTACCGGGCTATCGGTGGCTCCGGCCAAGCCGGAGCCGCCTACAGCAATAGGCGTCGCAAGCGACGCCTTGGCCGGTGCCTGCGGTGGCGGCTTCGAGTCGGTGAGGATCGCCGCGAGGAGCAGCACTGCCATCGCGACCGAGACCTCGCCGACCAGGCTCCGCGAGAGGCGCCCGATGACGCCCGGCCGGTCGATGCGCGGGAGCGCGACGAACTGATGCGCCGCGCCCCACAGCAGCGCGGTGGCGACGAGGCCGAGCTTCACGAGCAGCACGTGTCCGTAGCCCGTCCGCCAGAGATCGTGCAGATGCGGGAAGCGCAGGATGCTGAGGTACGTCCCCGCGCCGAGGAGCAGCGCGACGAGCACCGTCGCGAGACGCGAGAAGCGCAAGATCGTCGCGCGCCGCAGCTCCGGCGCCGCCGGCCAGACAACGGCGACGAGCTGCACGAGGCCGCCGACCCAGAGCATCGCCGCGGTGAGGTGTACCCAGTCCGCGAGCTCGGCGAGCCACGCGCGGTGCGCCTCCGTCGCGTCGTGGCCGGAGAGCGACAGCCCCGACGCGAAGAGGACGCCGAGCGCGAACGCCGCCCACAGGAGCCAGCGGCGCTCCGTGAGCCACGCGAGATAGACGAGCGCGAGGATGAGCGCGAACGCTAGCTCCATCGCGATGAACGCCTGGCCGAAGCGCGTGCCGCCGGCAAGCGGCGAGAGGTCTCCGTACAGGAAGCGGCCGAACGGAAGCTGCAGTGCGTCCTCGCCGCGGAGCAGGAACGAGACGATCCCGACCTCGAGCACGCCGACGGCGGCGAGACCCGCGATCCAGTAGAAGCGCCGCTGCGCCCGCGCGGGCAGGTCGCCGGGAACGACGAGGAGCAGGAAGCCGAGCCCGCCGACGGAAAGCGCAAGCCCGACGAAGTAGAGCCAGCGCACGATGTCCTCGGTGCGCGTCGGCCCCTGCGCGCCGACAGCGTCGGTCACCGGGGGCGCGTTCACGCGTACGCCGAATGTGTAGACGCCGGAGACGATGTGCCCGTCGTTCGACACCGCCTGCCAGCGGATCGTGTACGGCCCCGTCGGCAGCTTCGGCAGCGATGCGACGAGCTCGCGCTGCGACGGGATCGCGCGCGCCGGACCGGCGATGTTCGTTCCCTTCAGCGTCAGCACCTTGATCGCGTTCGGCAGCACGACGACGGGCTGGTCGAACTGAAGCACGACCTGCCGCGGCGACACCGCGAGACGCTGCTTGAACGACGGCGACTCACCGCGCAGCGACGCGTGCCCGAACGCGGCAGCCGGGAACACGAGCGCGACGAGCACGACGAAGATGAAGCGCTTCATCGACGCATGACTCCCGCGTACTGGGAGAAGTGGCCGAAGATCGACGCCGAGTCGCGGTCGCAGAACAACATGACTGCGGTCGTCATGTACACGGCGGCGAAACCCGTCGCCGCGGTGAGCGAGCGCGGGCGGATCGCCTGCGCGATCGGGAAGATCGAGCCGATGATCATCGTCCACCCGAGCGTGTGATGGAGGAACGCGGCCCGAGCGAAGAACCAGTGCTGCTGCTCGTGCACGAGGAGCGCCGTGCCGGAGACGAGCATCGCGGCGGCGGAGCAGAGCCGCCAGTACTGCGAGTGCAGCTTCCCGCGCGCAACGCCGAGCTCGGCTCCGCCGGCGAGCATGAGGAATTGCGCCCACGTTCCGTGCGCGACCATGTGGATGGTCGAGTTCGTGAAGAACGTCATCACGGGCCACATGAGGACGCCCATGCCGAAGAGGAAACTGGGCCACAGGTACTTCCGCCACGGGCGGCGCACCCAGACCTCGCGCCCGACGAGCGCCTCCGCGAACAGGAGGAGCCCGATGACGAGAAAACCGGTGGCGAACCACCAGTGCACCATCTCGGCGGGCGGCATCATCGGCTGTCCTCCAAGTCCTCGGCAATGCCGGGCGCGACGACGAAGCGGAAGAGCACGCCGACGAGCACGACGTAGAGCGGCGGCTCCGAGAACAGCCACCAGAAGCCCTGGCCCAGCGGGTGAAGCAGCGTCAGCCGCCACGGTTGCGCGACCGCCCAGACGATTCCTGCGACCGACGTGAGCGGACCGAGCGCGAGCACGACGCGCACGCGCGTCGCCACGCGTTCCTTCGTCTCGGTTTCTCTCTGTAGTTCGTGCGCGACGTCCGCGCTCACGTGAACCTCCCCAACCGTCGAAATGCCTGCGCGTTCTGAGGCGTCGCTTGGGACGCCGACCAGACGAGGAGGCGCCGATTCATTCGGCGCCTCCGATTTACGCGGGCAGCGGCGGCGGGCGAGACTCGAACGCGAGCCCGAAGAGGGACCGCGGCGTGGACGTGACGAGCGTGTGCTGGTGCGAATGGCTCTCGACAAGCAGCCGACGCACGAATGCGACGGTGCCTGCGGCGAGCTGCTCGTACTCACGCAGCCAAAGCTCGACGCTGCGATACAGCGCGGCGACGATGACAGAGAGGACGGCAAAGACCGGCAGTGCCGAGCTGTGCAGCACCGCGTAGATCCCCATGTTTGCGAGGTAGAGCGTCGACGTCACCGCGAAAGACCCGAGCCAGAGCTTCCAGGAGAGCTGGACGCGGACACGCGGCGAGCGGTCGAGGAGCGATGCCACACGGCGCGCCTTTACGAAGCGCCACGCCACGCGCGCAGCCATGAGCGCGATTCCGAGTTTCACGCCCGCCAGCAGGAATGGGTAGTACGCCGCGTGCTCATACGACACACGCCCAACATGCCGCCCGATGTCGATGCGATGTGTCAGGCTCCGGCCCGCGAGCTCTGCGGCAAGCGCGAGAAGCGCGAGCGCGAGGCGTGCGAGCAGCCGCTTCATCCCAGGAGCGTCAGCGACCACTCGCTGCGGTGCTCGACGTCGAGCGAGAACAACATGATCCGCTGGAAGCGGCCGAGGCAGAGACAACCCTCGCTGAACGGCACCTGCTCGCCGCGCGGTGCGAGCAGCGCAGAGACGAGGCGCTCGCGCGCGGGATGCGCGCTCGGCACGAGCCGCTCGAGCAGGTTCTCGAGATCCTCGAAGAAGCCGGTCTCGCGCTCCTGCACGCGCACGATCGAGAGCGGATGCGACGCGTGAACGTACGCGATTCCCTCCGCGCGGCCCGACGTGGCGACGGACTGCGACACGTCGTTCGTGATGTCCATCACCGAGAGGGTAGGAAGCGCAGCGGCGATCGAATACGGGACCTCTACCGTCGTCACGTTCGCGCCACCTCCCTCGGCAGCCGGAAGTGCACGTCCTCGCGCGCCACAGTGATCTCCTCCGGCAGGTCGTAGCCGCGCTCGGCGAGCCGTGCGGCGGTCGCGCGCACGAGCTCTTCGGGCGTCGACGCGCCGGCGGTGAGCCCGACGATCTCGTGCCCTGCGAGCTGCCCGTGGTCGAGCTCGCTCTCGCCGTCGATGAGCTGCGCCTGCGCCCCCGCGGATTGCGCGACCTCGACGAGGCGCTTCGCGTTCGAGCTCGTCTCCGAGCCGATGACGAGCACGAGCGACGCGCCCTCCTGCACCATCGCCTTCACCGCGTCCTGGCGGTTCTGCGTCGCGTAGCAGATGTCGTCGGCGGCGGGCCGGCGCAGTCCGCCGAGCTGGTCCTCGAGCGCGTCGACGATCGGTGCGACATCGTCGAGCGACAGCGTCGTCTGCGTGATGACGGCGACGGGCTTGTCGGTTTCGAGAGCACGCGCCTGTTCAGGCGACTCGATGACGATCGTCGAGTCAGGCCGCTCGCCGCGCGTGCCGATCACCTCGACGTGGTCGGCGTGGCCGACGAGCACGACGAGATGGCCGCTGTCCGCGTAGCGCTGCGCCTCGGCGTGCACCTTATTCACGAGCGGGCAGGTGGCGTCGACGATGCGCAGGCCGCGCTCGCGCGCGTTCTGCTTCACCGACGGCGCGACGCCGTGCGCGGAAAGGACGCAGATCTCGCCCTCGGGGATCTCCGATTCGTCCTCGACGAAGACGGCGCCGAGGGCCTCGAGGCGGCGGACGACATGTTCGTTGTGCACGATCTGATGACGGACGTACACGGGCGGCCCATGCTGCTCGAGCAGGCGCTCGACGATCTCGATCGCCCGGTCGACGCCGGCACAGAACGAGCGTGGCGCCGCGAGGAGGACTCTCACGCGACACTCCCGAGCGCACGCAGTGCTGCTCGCGCATCGCGAGCCGCGCGGAAGGACTCTCCGGGGGACCGAACGAAGGCGCGGGCCAGTCCGAGCGCGTCGATGCGCCCGTCCGGCTTCAACGCCTCCGCAAGTGGACCGAGCCGCCGTGTCGGGGTGTCGCTGATCGAACGAATGCAGCCGGCCAGCGTTCCCGCGCGCGCATACATCGCCGACTCCATGTCGACCGCGTCCGCGCCCGTCTCGGCGTGCAACCGCGCGCGCTCCGCAGGATCGTCGACGATGCGGCTCGCGCCGAGGATCGTGCCGCGGCGCGCACCGGCGACGCCGAGCGGCTCGCCTTCCCAAAGCACTGCGCCCGACTCATCGACGACGCGCGACGCGTCGATCACCGTGCCAACGGGCAGGTCGTCGCGCAGCGATCCGGCGACGCCGAACGACACGACGGGCTGGTTCGGCACGCCATGCGCGCACGCCATGCCGACGAGAACGGTCGAGCCGAGATGCCGCGCGGCGCGGCGCTCGGCCGGCAGCGCACATGCGAAGGTCAGCCGGTCAGTGTCCATGCCACGCTCCGAACGGTCTCCTTCACGCTGCTCGACGCCGCGAATGCGGCCGAAGGCTCGAAGCCGGAATGAATGCCGCAGTGTTCGCAGCGCGGGTCGTTGCCCGGCCCGTATGCCTCCCACTCCATTCCCTCGAGCAGCGCCTCGTACGTCGGGAAGATGCCGTCCGTCAGCAGGTAGCACGGGCCCTTCCAGCCGTACGGGTTGCGCGTGATCGAGCCCCACGGTGCGCACGACAGCTTGCGCTCGCCCGTGAGGAAGTCCTGGTAGATCGGCGACGCGAGCCAGCGGTAGCCGTGCTCGCGCACCGCTGCGCGGATCGCGCGGAACTTCTCCTCGTGCTCGGCGCGCGTCATCGTCAGCGCCGGGTCGATCTGCGAGTACTGGTACCCGGGCGCGACGAGCATCCCGTCGATGCCGACCTCGTCGGTGAGGTAGCGCATCATCTCGATGACGTCGCTGACCTCGGTCTCTTTGAAGATCGTCGTGTTCGTCGTCACGCGGAAGCCGCGGGCGCGCGCCGTCTTGATCGCGTCGACGGCGACATCCCATAGGCCGGGGTAGTCGCAGACGTAGTCGTGGATCTCGCGCATGCCGTCGAGATGGACTACGAACGTCATGCGCGCCGAGGGCTCGAACCAGTCGAGGCACTGCTCGAGGCGCAACGCGTTCGTGCACAGCTCGACCGTCTTGCCGAGCTCGATCATTCCCGCCGCGACCTCTTCGATCCCCTTGTAGACGAGCGGCTCGCCGCCGCAGATCGAAACCACCGGCGCCGGGCACTGCACGCCCGCGTCGATGCATTCCTCCACCGACAGCCGCGCGCGATTCGACTCGTACTCGCGGATCTTCCCGCAGCCGATGCACGCGATATTGCACGCGAGCGTGGGCTCGAGCATGAGCACGAGCGGGTAACGCTCGCCCTTGCGCTGCTGGGAGGCGACGTACTTGCCGATCGAGACGGTCGACTGGAGCGGGAACTTCATCCGGAAAGCCTCTCTCTCATTCGTCCCAGTGCCAACAACGGAAAGCTGATGCGGTACAGGTGGTAGCGGATCATGAAATCGAGCGGGAATCCCGTCCCGGTGAAATGCTCTTCGTCCCAGTCGCCGTCCGCGCGCTGGGCAGTACAAAGATATTCCGCAGCCCGCTGTGCTCCGCCACTCTCAGCGTTTCCTGCGCCGATGTATCCGAGCATTGCCCATGCCGTTTGCGACGGCGTGGTGAACGAGGCGCGGCCGCGAAATGTGGGATCCGAGTAGGAGCGGATGTCCTCGCCGAACCCGCCGTTCTCCTGCTGCACGGAATCGAGCCAGGCGACCGCGCGCCGCATCGCCGGGTGCTCCGGCGGGATGCCGCACGCCTCGAGCGCCGGCGTCGCAGCACCAGTGCCGTAGAGGTGATTCACGCCCCAGCGGCCGAACCACGAGCCGTCGTCCTCCTGCTCGGCGAGCAGCCAGCGCAGACCGCGCGCGACCGTGTCGTCGTAGCCCTCGGGCGCGAGGATCTCGAGCGCGTGCGCGGTGACGTCGGCGCTCGGCTCGTCCGTCACCTTGCCGAAGTCGCAGAACGGAACCTTGTACAGCCACATTGCGCTGTTGTCGACGTCGAATGCGCCCCAGCCCCCGCCCTTCGATTGCATGCCGGCGAGCCAGTCGAGCCCGCGACGCACGGCGTCGTCGCCGGTCTCGAGCTGTCGTAGCGCGAGCGCGATGACGGCGGCGTCGTCGGTGTCCGGGTAGTTGTCGTTCTCGTACTCGAAGGCCCAGCCGCCGGGCACGAGATCGGGACGGCGGACGGACCAATCGCCCTTCACCGTGACTTCTTCGCGCAGGAGATACTCGCCCGCCTTCACCAGCTGCGGATGGTCGGCCGCGATGCCGCACGCGCGCAGCGCGAGCACGGCGAGACCGGTGTCCCACACCGGCGACTGGCACGCCTCGGGGCGCAGACGATCGCCGTCCTCGACCATGAAGCCCTGCCAGCCGTCGACCGCCTTGCGCAGCGTGTCGTCCTCGAAGCCGTAGCCGAGCGCGTTCAGCGCGACGATTCCCCACACCCACGGCGGCTGGATGCCGCCCCACGAGCCGTCCGCTTCCTGGCGGTCGCGGATCCATCGCTCGGCGCGCTGCAGCGCGCGGCGGCGCAGCGGACTCGGACGCCCCGCTGCGCGCGTGCGACCGGGCCGCGCACCGAGCTCGCGCAGGTCGACGTCGATCGGGCGCACCGGACGCTGCGACTGCGCGACGGACAACGCGACGAACGTCTGCCGCGCCCAGCACGAGAAGTCGTAGATCGAGAATGGCGACGACGGGGGCAGGAGCACGAGCTCGGGCGGGATCGGGACCATGCGCTGCCAGGGCCACTGGCCGAGCAGCGCGAGGAAGCACTTCGTGAACAGACGGGCCTTGGGAATGCCGCCCGCGCCTTGTATGTACTCGCGCGCGCGAGGACCGGGGTCGACACCGCACATGCGCAGCGCGACGTACGCCTCGATCGACGTGGAGAGATCCGCCGGCCCTTCGAACCAGATCGACCACGTGCCGTCGTCGCGCATGCGCGCGAGCAGCTCGTTCGCGATGCGCCGATCCATGTCCGGCGTACGAAGACCGAGCGCGTGGTTCCAGAAGAGATGCTGCGCCGTCATCGTCACGTTCGACTCGAGCTCGCCGACCCAGATGCCGTCCGGCCGCTGCAGCTGGAGGAGGCGGCGCGTGCCGCGGTCGATCGCTTCGTCGAGCGCGGTCACGCGAGCACCCGCGCCGCCGCGACCCGGCCGCTTCGTACCGCGCTTTCCATCGTCGCCGGCCAGCCGGTGTTCGTCCAGGTGCCGGCGCGAACGACGCGCGGGTCGTCCGTCTCCGGACCCGGTCGCTCGACACCCGGACGCAGCGCGACCGTCGCGTACGGCTCGCGGCTGACGCGCGACCACAGCAGCTCCGCCTCGCCGAGACGCTCGCGCAGTTGGCCCGCGATACGGTCGACAAGCGCGTTCCCGCGGATCTCGAGGAGGTCGGGCACGCCGCTCGAGACGACGGTGAGGTACTGGCCACGCTCGGGCGTGTGGCCGGTGAGCGCGCCGCGATCGAAGACCCAGTGGGCGTCGCTCCCGAGTAGCGCCGCGAGCGGCGTCTGAAGGAGCGTGCGGTCGAACCAGAGATGGACGCTGACGATCGGCGAGTCCTGGAGCGCCGCCTCGGGCTCGCCGAGTAGGCGCGCGCTCTCGCGCGGCGGCACGGCGACGACGATCGCATCGGCATCGAGGCCGGCGAGCGACTCGACCCGTTCGTCGAGGCGGACCCGGTCGCCGAGCATGCGGCCGGCCGCGTCGCCGTGCATCGCGCCGAGTGGCCGCGCCGGAAGGATGAGGTCGGCGTTCGCACGCGGCCCGAGCAGCGCGGTGCGAACGGCGAAGAGGCCTGCTTCCGCGTCCGCCTCGTGGGCAGGCAAGTTCAGTGCGGGACGAATGAAGACATCCCAGAAGCGGTTTATGGAGGCGTCGCTTTCTCCCAACCGTCTCAGCAATCCTCCGAAGCTTTCTTTCGGTTGCGGCTGCGCGGAGCGCAGCCGCGTTGTGGTAACTGGAATCCGCGCTCTATCGCGCAACGTCAGGTGCGAATACCGCAGGAGTCCGGGGAGGCTCGGCTTGATCGTTGCCACCTTGCCGTCCTCGGCGATCACCGGCAGCGCAAGACGCCGCCGAATGTACGACCCGCCCTCGCCCACGCGGTCGAGGAAGGCGAGGTACTCGGTGAAGCAGCCGAGCGCGATGTGCTGGCCGTTGTCGGGCGGCGGCTCGGGATCGCCGTCGCGTGCCGGCAGCGTCTGCACGGCGCCGCCGAGCGTCGGGCGCGCCTCGTAGACGGTCACGTCTGCGCCGGCGTCGACGAGATCGAGCGCGGCGGCGAGGCCTGCGAGCCCCCCGCCGACCACAGCGACCTTCATCGCACGAGCTCCCGCGCGACGACGGCGAGCTTCGCCGGTGTCGATAGGCGGCACGACGCGTCGAAGACGTCGAACCCGTTCGCCTCCATGCGGTCGAGCTGTCCGCGGTAGAGGCCGGCGAACGTCGCGACGCAGAGCGCGCTCCGGCGGTCGAGCGAATCGAGCAGACGCAGGCCCTCGTCGAGATGCGCGCGTGCGCGCGCGGCCTGGAACGCCATCAGCTCCCGCCACTCGAGGCTCACCGCGAGCTCCCTGACGCCGAAGCGCGCGAGCTCGTCCTGCGGCAGGTACACGCGGCCGAGCGCACGATCCTCGTCGACGTCACGCATGATGTTGATGAGCTGAAGCGCGACGCCGAGCGTGCGCGCCCGCTCGACGTCGTCGGAGCCGTACACCGCAACGCACGCGACGCCGACCGCGCCGGCAACCTTCTCGCAGTAGCCGCGCAGCTCGTCGAACGTTGCGTACTCCGCCCTCTCCGTGTCTTGCAGCCCGCCGTCGACCAATGCGCTCAGCGCGTCGCGTGGAATGCCGAACCGCGCACGCGCGTCGCTCAGCGCGACGTGCATCGCCGTCGACGGCGGATCGTCGAGCGCCGCGCGCAGCGCTGCGAGCCACATGCGCTTCTCGTCGACGGGCGCATCGCCGTCGGCGATGTCGTCGACCTCGCGCGCGAACGCGTAGATCGCGGCGACTGCGCGCCGCTTCGCGCGCGGGAGGAGCATGATCCCGTACGCGAAGTTCTTCGCGCGCGCGCGCGTGACTCGTTGTACTTCCGCGTACGCCTGCTCCGTGTTCATCGAACGAATGTGAGCGCTGCTTCACGTGCGAGGCGCGCTCGCGACGGCGTCGGCCGCTGCGTGAATATGTCCCAGCCGGCGTCGTCGAGCGCGTCGAGCGCGGCGAGCCCGCCGCGCGCGAAGAGGCCGACGGCGCGCCCGAGCCGGCCGCCGATGCGTGCGCGCAGCACCTCGCCGGCCCGCAGCAACGTCGCAGCTCGGTCGGCTTCGAAGCGCAGGAGCGCGCGCAGCTCGTCGCTCGGCCGGTCGAGCGGCGGCTCGCCGAAGCGGCGGCGGTCCTCCGCGGGGAGGTAGATGCGGCCGAGCTCGAGGTCGCGTGGCACGTCCTGCAGGAAGTTCACGAGCTGCAGGCCTGTGCAGACCGAATCGCTTGCGGCAACGAGCTCCTCGTCGTCGAGCTTGCGCAACACGCCGAGCACGAGACGGCCGCACGGATCGGCGGAGTGCGTGCAGTACCACTTGAGGTCGTCCCAGGTCTCGTACTCGGTGATGCGCTGGTCCATTCGGTTCGCCTCGATGAGCCGAAGGAACGGCTCGCGCGGCAGACCGAACTCACGCACGGTCGGCTGGACGTTCCGCAGGACCGGCCAGGTCGGCTCTCCGTCGAAGGTCGCCTCGACCTCCGTCTCGAGCTCGTCGAGCGCCGCGAGCCGGTCGCCGGCGTAGGCGTCGCCGAGCTCGTCGACGAGGCGGGCGTAGCAGTACAGCGCCCGAATGTGGGGGCGCAGGCCGCGTGGAAAGAGGATCGAGCCGACCGGGAAGTTCTCCCCCGCCGCCCGCGCTGCGACCTCGGCGACTTCCATGCGACAAGCATAGGCGCCTGCTTGTGGTTGAATTTCCGCGGTTTGAGCGAGGGCGAGAGCACGTCCGGGCTCCGGAAGGACCCGGTGGCAGGCGTCCGCCGCGAACGCGGCGCGGTCGTCGTCGCGCTCGCCGGCGAGCTCGACCTCTACAACGCAAACGACGTGCGCGAGGCCCTCATCGGAATCACAGCGGACGAGCCCGCTCGGCTCGTCGTCGATCTCGCCGAGGTGACGTTCATCGACTCGACGGCGCTCGGCGTGCTCATCGAGGCACGGTCGCGCATGGCGAGCCGGCGTGCATTCTTACTCGCGGCACCGGGCATGGAGACGAAACGTGCGCTCGAGATCTCAGGCCTCGACAAGCATTTCTCCGTCCACGACTCCGTCGACCAGGCGATAGCGGCCGAGCTTTGAGCGAAGGGCTGCTGAAGCCCGCCGAGCTTCGCCGGTACGCAGACGCGATCGTCAAGGCGTCGCTCGGCGTCGGCAAGGGCGAAACGCTCGTCGTGCGCGGCAATCCCGCGCATCGCGAACTCGTCGTCGCGATCGCCGACGCGGGATATCGCGCCGGTGCGCATCTCGTCGACGTGCAGTACACGGATCCGCTCGTCATGCGCGCACGGCTCGAGCACGGCAAGGACGACGCGCTCGGCGTCGTCTCATCGTGGAACGCGCTCCGCCTCAAGGAGCTGATGAAGCCGCACGCGGCCGAGGCGAACATCACGGGCGAGACCGATCCCGGTTTCCTCGACGGCATCTCGCCGAAGCGCATCCAGACCGATCACGCGCGCATGGCGAAGCAGACGAAGGCGTATCAGCGCGCGAGCCTCGACATGAAGGTGCGCTGGACGATCGCGGCCTGGCCGACCGACGTCTGGGCGAGCAAGGTCTATCCGGAGCTCGCGCTCGACAAGGCGAAAAGAAAGCTCGCGCAGGATCTCCTGTGGTTCTGCCGCCTCACCGATCGCGACGGGAAGGGATCGACGGGTTGGCTCACGCATCTGCGTGCGCTGTCGCGGCGCTCGGCGAAGCTTTCCAGGCTCGCGCTCAAGGCTGTCGAGCTGCGCGCGCCCGGCACCGAGCTGAACGTGCGCCTCGCGCCGGACACTCGTTGGCTCGGCGGCCTCGAGGAGACGCCGGCAGGCGTGAAGATCGCGGCGAACATGCCGACGGAAGAGACGTTCACGAGCCCGCACATGAACGGCGCCGAAGGCACGTTCAAGTGCACGTTCCCGCTCCTGTTCCAGGGCCGCCTCATCGACGGGCTGCGCGGCGAGTTCCGCGGCGGCAAGCTCGTGCGCCTGGAGGCGAAGCGCGCAAAGGACCGTGACTTCGTCGCGAACTACATCGACAGCGATTCCACCGGACACGGCCGCCGGCTCGGTGAGGTCGCGCTCGTCGACGAGTCGTCGCGGATCGGAAAGAAGAAGCGCACGTACTACAGCACGCTGCTCGACGAGAACGCCGCCGCGCACTTCGCGTTCGGCGCCGGCTTCGGCGGGACACGCACGGCAAAGCCTGCGAGGTTGCTCAACGACTCGAGCGTCCACCTCGACGTGATGATCGGCGGCCCCGACCTCGAGGTCACCGGCATCACCGAGAAGGGCCGCCGCGTGCCCGTCATCCGCGACGGCTTGTGGCAGATCTAGAAATCGAGGAGGTGCTCCGCAGAGCGGACGTCGGCGAAGGGTCTCGCTGCGTGGGCGGTGGTGCCTACGGCATCCCCGCCCACGTGCATTCGGCCCTCACTAACGCTCCGCGTTAGCTCGGGCCAAGAGCGTTGAGGAGACGCCGAGCTAGCGGCCGCCCTTGGGCGGCGGGCTGACGGCGCCGGGCGGGACGTCAATGACGGTCGGCTGCGGCGGGGGCGAGTAGATACCTGTGACGTAGTGCCCGGTGAACGTCGGCGTCGCGAACTGCTGGACCGCCAGGCCCGCGACCGCGGCCGACATGAAGCGGTTCCAGATCTCCGCCGGGAGCGATCCGCCGAAGACCTGACCCACGCCCTCGACGCCGAGCAGCGGGATCTCCGCCTTCGGATACCCCACCCAGACGCAGGTGGCGAGCTGCGGGACGAAGCCGCAGAACCATGCGTCCTCGAAGTTCTCCGCCGTCCCCGTCTTCCCCGCCGCCGGGCGGCTACCGAGGCTCGCCGCGGTGCCGGTTCCGTATTGCACGACGCCTTGCAGCGCGTACGTCACGAGGTCGGCGGCGTTCTGGGACAGGACGCGGTCGCCCTTCGTATTCAGCTGGTCGATCACCTGGCCGTTCGGCCCCCGCGCGATCTCGATCGCCTGCGGCGCGTGATGGATCCCGCGTGCGGCGAGCGTTGCGTACCCGTCGGTCATCTCGAGCGGGTTGATCGCCTGCGTCCCGAGCGTGATCGAGCAAACGGCCTGCAGCGCCGACGTGATCCCCATCTTGTGCGCGATCTTGACGACGTTCGCCGGCCCGACCTTCAGCACGAGCTGCGCGAAGATCGTGTTCACCGAGTGCGCCGTCGCGCTGAGAAGGCTCATGTAGCCGCCGGACTCGTCGGCGAAGTTGTGCACCGTCCACGGCACGCCGTTCGTCGCGCACTTCTGGTCGGGGATCGTCAGCTGCGACGGCCCACTGAAGCCCGAGTACAACGAGATCCCCTGCTGCGCCGCGGTGGCGAGCACGAATGGCTTGAACGCGCTGCCGGCCGTGCGCCCGCTCTGCGTCGCAAGGTTGAACTGGAGCTTGCGCCCGTCCGGGGTATAGCCGAGCATCGCGCGCACCGCGCCTGTGCGGGGATCGATCGCGACGAGCGCAGCCGACGGATCGGTCTTCTCCTTCAGTACGCTCGCGATCGCCGTCTGCGCCTCGTTCTGCATCTGCATGTCGAGGGTCGTCTTGATCTGCAGACCGCCGCCCTCGACGCCGCGTGCGTCGTAGCGGCGAATGAGCTGCTGCTCGGCCCATCCGAAGAAGTTCGGATGCACCTGCACGCTGTACAGTTGCCCGAGTTTCAGTCCGAGCGGCGCGCCGACGGCTTGCGAGTACTGCCGCGGCGTGATCTGGGTGCCGGCAAGCAGCGCGCGCAGCACCTCGTCGCGGCGACGGAGCGCGGTCGCCGGATGCGTCACCGGGTTGTAGACAGAGGGCGCCTGCGGCAGGCCTGCGAGCAGCGCCGCCTGTGGCAGGGTGAGCCGTTGCGCGGTCGTCGAGAAGAACGTCTGCGCGCCGGCCTGCGCGCCGTAGGCGTGGCGTCCGTAGAACACGTCGTTGAGGTACGCGGAGAGGATCTGCGACTTCGACCACTGCTCCGAGAGGCGGACCGCCAAGCAGGCTTCCTTGAGCTTGCGCCCAAACGTCCGCTTCGAGTTGCCGATGTACAGGTTGCGCACGAGCTCCTGCGTGATCGTCGAGCCGCCCTGCACGATCTTCCCTGCCGTCACGTCGCTGTAGAGCGCGCGCGCGATTCCCTGATAGTCGAGCGCGCCGTGCTGCCAGAAGCGGCGATCCTCGATCGCGATCGTCGCCTTCGGGAGCCACCGGGAGATCGCGTCGAGCGGCAACGGCTGTCTGTTCGTCTCCGTCGGCACGACACCGAGAAGCGAACCGTTCGAGGCGTAGAGGAACGAGTTCGAGCCGAGCGCGATCGGCTTCAGCGCTGACGTGTCGCAGGAACCGCTCAGGACCGCGCCGGTGAGCGCGCCCCCGGTGAGCACCGCGACGACGATGGCCCCGGCCGCGATCGCGACGGCGAGCCCGAATCTCCGGCCCGGCGAGCGACGCCGGCGCAGGCGCGAGCGCCGCGAGACGATCAGCGCGGTGAGCTCGTCATCGTCGCGGGGACGCGGGGGCACGACGCACTATTCTTCTCTCCCGCGCACGCGGGTCAAACGCCTAGCTCCTGAGCAGCTCGCTCAGCACGACTCCTAGTACAGGGAGCGCGAGCGTGATCAGGAGGTTGGCGCGCCCGATGCCGACGAGGAGCGGCCGCAGCGACTGGCGCTCGCCCGCACGAATCTGGCGCGCGAGACCCGGGCCGAGGACGTAGTCGTGGAGATACGCACCGGCGACGAGCAGGCCGACGAGGACGCCCTTGGTTGCCAAGACCCAGTCGAAGTCGGTCGGCGCGGTGTCGAATGCGTGCTCGCGCGCGGCCAGCCCTACACCGGTGACAATCGCGATTCCCAGCGCACTCCAGCCGATCGGCCGCCACCGGTGGCCGAGCTCGCGCAGGAGCCGCGCGCGCACCTCGCCCTCGAGCCGCTGCACGGGGGGCACGGCGGCAAAGACGAGCGCAACCGTGCCGCCGACCCAGACGGCGGCGGCGAGCACGTGCACGATCCGGAGCGCGAGCTCGATGCGCCTACGCTACGTGAGCGTGAGCGGCGGGCTCGCCAGACCGAGCGCGGGCACCACGACGCGCACGCGCGCACCCGGCGGAAGCGCAACAACGCGGCGAAAGCTGCCGGACGCCCCGGTCCTCTGCGCCGGCCCGAGCGCCGTCCAGCGTCCGCCCGTCGAGCTCTGAAGCACGTACGACCGCGCGCCCGAGCCGGGACGCACCTGGCCCCACAGCGTCACGCTCGATCCACTGCGCGAGACCTCGGCGAGCGGCAGCTGGTACGCGTAGTACGACGGCTTCGCCTGGCCGGCGGCGGTGAGCAGCCCGCTCTGCCAGCCGCCGACGTTCGGCTCGTCGCGGACGAGGAACTGGACGAGCACCGTCACACCGGGCTGCTCCCACACGCGCAGCGCCGCCGATCCGACGTACTCGGCCTGGCGCGCGAGAGAAACGCCGAGAATGGGATCAGGCGGATTCGTCTGGTAGCCGTATTCGGTCAGCCACAGCGGTTTCGCGCCGAACAACCGGGTCACTTCGCTGCGGATCGACGGCAGCGCCGCCATCGTCAGCGTGCTGCAGCTCGAACACGGCGTGCGGAACGGCGTCTCACCCGGCGTCACGGGATACGGGTTCTGCGCGTACGCGTCCAGCCGCGCGCGCGCTGCGCGCATTCCCTGCATGAACGCGAGCGGCGACATGCCGCCCGGCGGCTGCCGCGGGCCGGTGACGCCGCCGGCGACGAGGTTCGCACCGCTCGCGGCGTGCAGACCGAGGTACGCCGGGTTCAGCGCGCGCTGCACGTAGAGGCTCGGCGAAACGGGCACCGAGAAGACGCGGCTGTTTGGCTCGTTCCACACCGTCCACATGTGCACCCAGGGGTAACGCTTCGCGGCTGCGTACGCGAAGTCGGCGATCGCGGTCGTCGACGGCAGCCAGTTCGCCGGGTGTCCGCCGTTCGCCCAACCGGGCGATCCGTACAACGTGACGAGGGCGGAGATCCCCGCCGCGTGCAAGCCGCGGAGAACCGCATCGAAGCTCCCCCATTGGTAAGCCGGGTCGGCCGGATCGCGGGCATTCGCCGGCTTGCTCGGCGCGACCCGGTCCCACCGAAGCGTGAAGCGGACGAGGCCGACGCCGAGCTGGCGGAGCGTCGCGATGCGCTGTGCCGGTGCCCCGGCCCCGCTCACGAGCCAGGCGTCGTCCTGGACGCCGTAGAGCGCGTTCGGCGCTGCGCCTGCCTGCAGGGGGAGTAGGAGCAGGACGGCGACGGTTGCGACGAGGATGCGCATCGCGGCCGGGTACCCCGGCTCCCGCGATTCAATCCCGTGAACCGTGTTTCCTCTCGCGCACGGCGGGCATGTTCGCGTCCGTGCACAGCGTCCTCCACTCGACGCCGTTCCAGATCGCCGGGAACCTCACCGTCCTCCTCGCGGTCGTCTTCTGGCTCGGCCTCGCGTATTGGATGTACCGCGACGCGCGCCGGCGGGTCACCGACCCGTGGCTCACTGGCAGCGCAGCGCTCCTCGGTGTCGCCGTCCCGTACCTCGGCGCGGTCGTCTATCTCCTCGTGCGTCCGCCCGAGACGCTCGCCGAGGCCCACGCGCGCGAGCTCGAGGTGCTCGCGCTGGCGCAGCGGCTGAATCGCCGCGACGACCACTGCCCCGTCTGCCGTGCCGACACCGAGCCGAACTACCTCGTCTGTCCCGTGTGCACGACTCGGCTTCGCCACTCGTGCAGGAGCTGTGAAAAGGCACTCGATCCCCTCTGGCAGGTCTGTCCGTACTGCACGACGCCGACCGCCGCACCGACGCTCGAGCCGGTTGCGGACGATCTCGACGCAGCGCTCGCCCGCGAGACCGCGCCGCCACGCCGGCGGCGCGCGCCGAGCCCGCGTCCCGCTGCCTAGTCCACCGTTACTTCGCTCGGCACGGGCTGCGCAGGAAGCGGCAGGCGGGCAAGCGCGGCCACTCGGAACGGCTCCGTCGACGGCGTGAACCGGACGAGCCCGGCGATCACCGCGACGCCGGCGACGAGCTCGTACGCAGCAGAGTCGTTCACGAGCAGCGAGGTGACGATCGCCAACGCGAGGGCGAAGAGGAGATCGCGCGTCGCGCGACTCCGCGCCCAATAGAAGGCGATCGCCAGCGCGATCACGAACCAGAGCGCGACGGGGAGCACGAGCGTCCAGTTGTGCAGTGCAGGCGCATACGCCAGCGGCAACCGGTTCTCGGCCACGGTCAGCAGCCCGGAGACGCCGTGCCCGAACGCGCTGCGGAAATGGTTTGGGCCGGATGCGCGCAGGCCGAACCAGACGATGGTTAGAACGACCGCGGCCGCCGAAAGAAGGAGAAGCGTGAATCCACGGACGCCGAGCTTGAGCGTGCGTGCGCCGAGGAATGCAAACCCGACGCCGAGCACGATGGCCCCGCCACCGTCGGACCCGAAGCGGTTGTCGGTCATCAGCACGAGCGAGAGAAGCGCAAACGCAGTGAAGCCCGCGATTCCGAAGCGCCGCGCGGCGATGGTCACGCCCGCGAACAACGGCGCGAGCAGCAGCGTCTCGACCTGGTTTCCGATTCCCCAGAAGCGCGACACCTGGGTGGGCCCGAGCGGCGTTACCGCGACCCACTCCGGCTTCGCAGCGAGCAGCCACAGATGGAGGACGATCACGCCGACGATGAGGGCGAGCAGACGGTCGTCGGTTCGGCAGACGCGCGCGAGCCAAAGCGCGCCGGCGAGCGTGCCGATGATGAGCACGGCGAGGATGGCGACCTCGTTCGTCACCTGTGCCGCGCCGAGCATGATGTTCGTGACTAGCGCAGCGGGCACAGCAGTCGTCGCCGCGCGCGGACGGATGAAGGCGAGCAGCAGGACGAAGCATGCGACGACGATGAGCGCCGCGAGCTTCAGGCGGTTGTTCGAGTGAATCTGCGCATTGAGGCTGTGGATGCTCGCGACCGGATGATCGGTGGGGATCGACGAGAGCGACCCGCGCGCGTGACCGAGCGCGGTCGGCGCAATGTCCACGATCGAGACGAGGCCGGGGATGCGTGTCGTCGGCGACACGAGCAGTCCGTGGAAGCCGCCGCCGAGCACCGCGATCGTGTACCGGATGTCGTTGTTGCCGGGCGGCCCCTTCGGCGGCATCGTCACGACGATCAACCGCGGTTCGCTCGGGAGGCCGGTCACCATCGACGCAGAGAGCAGGCGCGGTCCGCTCGGCACGCCGCCAAGATGCGCGTTGACCTCGGCACCGCGCACGAGCTCGGCGAGGGCTTGCCGGAAGTTCGTCGTCGGCCCGTAGCCCGGGACCAGCAGGCCCACGGCGCCGTGCACCGCGAGATGGCGTAGGTCGCGCGTGCTCAGGTGGTCGACGATGACGACGCGGAACGGCGGCGAGCCGGGCACAGTGTGCGCGGCGGCCGGAGCGGCGAACGCAAGACCGACGAGAGCGAGAAGGATGACCGCGCGGTGGGACCGAAGCATCGAGTCTCGGATTCTCTCCGATCGGAGCCGGGTTACGTGGTGTGAACGACTAAGGTTTGGCTAGGACGATGCGGACGGCGGCCGTCACGGGCGCACGCGGGTACGTCGGCTCGCGCGTCGCCGCTGCGCTCCGCGCCGCCGGCTGGCAGGTTCGCGAGCTAACGCGGTCGGATGCATCCCTCGAGGAGGGCGCTCGACCGGGCGGCCTCGACGGCGCCGACCTCGCCGTCCACTGCGCGTGGAGCTTCGCCGCGCGCGGGCGCCGCGAGGTGACGCGGGTCAACGTGGCGGGCTCGATACGCCTTCTCGACCAGGCTGCGGCCGCAGGAGTCGCGCACCAGGTCTGGGTCTCGTCGCTCAGCGCCTTCCCCGGATGCCGGTCGGTGTACGGGCAGGCGAAGCTCGCCGTCGAGGAGCACGCCCGCTCGCTCGGCGGCGTCGTCGTGCGCCCCGGGCTCGTGTGGGGCCCGGGGGCAGGGGGCATGGTCGGAGCGCTCGACCGCGCCGCGCGCCGGTTGCCGGTCATCCCGGCTCTCGCCGGCGAGGTCTATGTGGCACACGCAGAGGACCTCGGCGCGCTGGTCGCGCATCTCGGCGACGCAGAACCTCCGCCAGGTCCGGTCGTCGCAGCCGCGCGCACGCCGGTGAGCACATCCGCGATCCTCCGCGCGCTCGCCGCCCGCGCGGGGCGAACGCCTCGAGTCCTGCCGGTGCCGTGGCAGCTCGTCTGGGGAACGCTCCGCGGCCTCGAGCTCGTCGGCTTCCGCCTGCGCTTCCGCAGCGACAGCGTGATCGGGCTCGTGGCCGCCGATCCGGATCCTTTCGCGCACGGCGTGGCGCCGGACCCGGTGCCGTTCAGGCCGTTCGCGCCCTAGCTCTCGTCGGCGAGCGTCGCGATGCGGTGCGCGTTCGCCATCACCGACAGCGTGATCGTGCCGCCCGGCACGGTCGGCAGCACGCTCGCGTCGACGACATGCACGCGCTCGAATCCGGATAGGCGACCGAGGATGTCCGTTTCCAGCGGCCCCGGATCCTCGCGCATCGGGAAGACCGCGCCCGCGTGGAAGCCCTTGCCCGGCGGCCAGACCCGGAGCAGGGGCCGGAGAGGATCGAGCCCGAGCTCGGCCCGGATCGAGCGGAGCTTCGCCAGCACCGCTCGAGCGCGAGGAGTCACATTGCCCGGCTCCGGCGCGACGAAGAGCTCGTCGCCGGACATCGTCGCGCGCATCCCGGGAGATTCGTCCGAATGGAGGAAGCCCTGCACGAAGAGCAGACGGGCAAGCAGCGGCTGCAAGACACGAAGCGCGACGCGCTCCGAAACGTGCGCTCGCGCGGCGAGTGCGCGCAGCATGAGGTCGTTGAATCCGTAAACCGAGAGGTGCACGAGCCGCGACGAAACTGCATCGTCGTCGATCGCGACGAACACCTGGGCGAGCGTGTTTCCGGCAATCGACGGGCTGACGCGCGGCGTGTGCAGGCGGCGGCGGAGAACGGGGAACGTGAAGTACGCGCTGTCGCGAATAACGACGGGCTTGTCCTGCTCGAGTGAAGCAAGCACGAGGCGCGTGGTCGGAAGCGCGCCGCAGGCGACGTAGACGCGTCGGGCGACGATCGGCTCGCTCGCACCACGCACGGAAAGCCGAACACCGTCGCGCGTTTCCTCGAACCGTGTGACGACCGCCCCGGCGTCGTGCATGATCGAACCGGCGGCGGCCAGCACGTCGAGCGTGTGCGCGGACGAATACACCGCACCGTGAGGACAGCCGGTCAGGCAGAGCCCGAGGTAATCGCACTTCGACATGTTCACGGCGAGCCGCGCCCGCCCAGCGACGACTCCAACGTCACGCAAGCGGACCTCGTTGCTGCGCAAGTCATCGAGCAGCGATTCGATCTGCGGCGTGACGCGCAGCGCGGCGGGCTCGACATGCAACGGAAAACGTTCGGCGAGAGCGTCGCGCACCCCGGCCAGCGGCACGAAGCCGAGCACCGCGCGGTAATGCGGGTGGAGATCGGCGGCGCTCACCGGCCAGTCGGCGATGTCCTCGGCCGCGTACGGCAGGATGCCGGCCCCCCACACCGTGCTCAGCCCGCCGACGGCGAGCGACGGCACGGCCCCGACTCCACCGGTCAGCCGCACGCCTGCGCCGGTCGGCGCGTAGGGGAACAACGAGCCGAAGATCGGCTTGAGCGGGAGCGTGTTGAGGTCGAACGAAGGCGGAGGGACGCTTTCGACCCGGTTCGGATCGAACCGAACCCCGCCGTCCAGGACGAGCGGGGTGATCCCGCGGGCCACGAGCGCCGAGGCGCAGGCGACGCCGGCCGGTCCCGAGCCGATGACGACGGAGTCGTGCCTCATTGGGTAGATGCAACCTGCGGAAGCCGACGCGCGGATTCGAACCGCGGACCCCATCATTACGAGTGATGTGCTCTACCAGCTGAGCTACGTCGGCGGGCGCGTGAGAGTCTAGCCCCGTCGCCGAGGGCCGGCTTTGCCCGTTTCAAGCCGGAAAACGGCCTCGAGCATGAGCGGGTGGTAAGGAAATCGCAAAGTTGCGATGTTTGGGAATGGACTCCAGAGCCCACCCGTTCTATAACTAACGAGGAGGGCCGACCGGGACATCGCGGCTAATAACCGCGCGCCGGGGCCGCCTGGGCCACGGAGCGACCGCGGCCCGCCCCGAGAGAAAGGGATTCAACTGAGCGAAACGATTCATCTGCATGACCTCACGCCGCCCGAGCGCCTGCTCGAGGAGGCCGCCGAGCGCGGCTTCATCGAGGAGAAGGAGCTCGAAGCGTTCGCCGACGAGCACGAACTCCAGGAGGACGAGCTGGCCGCGCTGCGCACCGCGCTCGAAGAGCGCGATGTGCTCGTGCGCGCCCATATCCCCACCGCGGAGAATCCGCTCACCGGCGTCTCCAGCGGCACGATGGACCCGCTCCAGCTGTTCATGGATGCGGCCGGCCGTCACAAGTTGCTGACCGCGGCCGACGAGGTGTACCTCGCGAAGCGCATCGAGCGCGGCGACGAGGCGGCGAAGGAGCGCATGATCAACTCGAACCTACGCCTCGTCGTGTCGATCGCGAAGCGCTACCAGGGTCATGACGTCCCGCTGCTGGACCTCATCCAGGAGGGCGTCATCGGCTTGAACCGCGCCGCGGAGAAGTTCGACTGGCGCAAGGGCTACAAGTTCTCGACGTACGCGACGTGGTGGATCCGCCAGGCCTGCCAGCGCGCGGTCGCAAACCAGTCGAAGACGATCCGCATCCCCGTGCACGTGCAGGAGCGCCGCATCAAGCTCAACCGCGCGTCCGCGGAGCTGCAGGCGAAGCTCGGCCGGGAGGCGACGATCGACGAGCTCGCCGACGCGACGCGCCTCAAGCGCGAGCATGTCGAGGAAGCGCTCGACGCGGTCGACTCGATCTCGCTGAACCAGGGCCTCGGCTCGGAGGGCGACTCGGAGCTCGGCGACCTGTTCGCCGACGAGACGTCCGTCGATCCCGCCGAAGAGGCCGTCGAGGCAGTCAGGCGCCAGCGCGTTCAGCGCGCGGTCGCGGAGCTGCCGGAGCGGCAGCGGCGGATCATCGAGCTGCGGTTCGGCTTCGGCGGCGAGTCCGCGTCGCTCGAGACGATCGGCAAGGAGCTCGGACTGACGCGTGAACGCGTCCGCCAGCTCGAGAGCGAGGCGCTCATGCGCCTGCAGCTCGAGCTCGGCGACGAGCTCGCTCAATCCGCCTAGTAGCTACGAAGCAACGGGAGGGTGAGGGCTACTTGCCCTTGCCCTTGCCGTTGCCCGAGGAGTTGCCGTTGCCGTTGTTCGCGCGGGCCGCGTTCGCGGCGTCCTGCACGACGGCGGGCACCGCGCCGGTCGACCCGGGGATCGGGCTGTTCAGCGCGGGGTTCGGTTGCGAAACGGTGGCGTTCGGGTTCGCGCTCTGGTCGCTTGAACCCGACGAGCCGTCCTGCTTTTTCGCCTGTCCTTGAGGAGGCGAGGGCGGCTTCGCGGCCGGGGCAGGGGTCGTCACAGCCGGCGCCGCAAGCGTGACCGTCGAAGGCGGCGCTGCCACCGGGACGACGCCGGGCGGCGTGACCGTTCCGGGCGCGTCCTGCTTTTTCGCCTGACCCGCTACATCGCTTTTGCCCGTGTCGGACTTCTCCGTCGGCGTGACGACCGGCGCCGTCGGCGTGTCCTGCTTTTTCGCCTGACCCGCTACATCGCTTTTGGCGGTGCCCGACGTCTGAGAAGACGTGACGGTCGCGGTCGGGGTCGTGACCGTTCCGGGCGCGTCCTGCTTTTTCGCCTGACCCGCTACATCGCTTTTGCCCGTGTCGGACTTCTCCGTCGGCGTGACGACCGGCGCCGTCGGCGTGTCCTGCTTCTTCACCTGTCCGGACGCGTCGCTCGACCCCTTCGTGGACGGCTGCACCGCGGGTGTAACCGGCGCCGCAAGCGTTGTATCCGCAGGGGCCGACTGCTGCTGCTGCTGGGGCTGTTGGGTCTGCTGGGGCGGCGTCGCCGGGGCGGTAGGCGCCGCGTTCGTCGGCTGGCTGACGACAACCGAAGGCGGAGCCTGGTCAGTTGAGGTGTCGAAGGCCGGCTTCGTACCTGCCGAGAGCGGCCAGGCGACGAGCGGCCGAACGGGTGAAGGCGCGAGACCCACCTGAGAGAAGTGCGCGGCCGACGAGCTCCTGGGCACGGCCGTGCTCGGCGTGGATGTCGCCGGCGTGGAGCTCGACGGCGAACTCGTCGGCTTCGCGTGCTGCGAGCGCGCCGCGTGATGCTGCACGGGCGCGCTCGCCACGACGGTCGTCGCGCTGACGACAGCGACGGCTGCTGCGACCTTCACCGCGACGCTGCTCCCCAAGAGGAGCGACTTCACCCCAGCGAGCACGTTCGCCCAGTCGGCGCCGCGGACGAG